>DUEW01000036.1 GCA_011174845.1 Anaerolineae bacterium
ATAAAATCCACGAAACAAGCCATGAATTCATTCGGTGCAAAGAGGCGGGGGTTGCAATCCCGCTAAAATCTTAGGAGCTTCGAAATGAGGCAATCTCTACCCTCTTTCCGCACGCAGGCGCTGTTCGAGCTCAACAAGGTCAACCCTCGAAGTCAGATCAAGACTGAGCGGGGAGACCGACACTTGCCGCTCCACGCGTAACGCGTAGACATCGGAATCGAGCTCCACGGTTTCCTCATTTAAAACAATCTCGTAATCAATTGGAGCGGCGTCTTCCAGCTGAACACGCCTGGGCACGACAGGGATGTAATACGGATGTCGAGACAGACGTGTCACTCGCCATGGCGTTTGTGGCGTTGCGTCGCAGGGCACGTCAACCTTAAGCATATCGACATCGTTGAAGTGTTCCTTCTTTATAAGCTTTCTTGCAAATAAGGTCGTGAAATGAGCCGCCACCGAGAAATCGATCTCCGTGGAGTGTGTCTCGAAGAACTCCACCGGCATCTCCAACGAAATCGCCATCGCTGGCGCGCCCGATGCCGCTCCCTGCAATGCGGCGCCCACGGTCCCCGAGATGGTGACGCTGGTGGTCAGGTTTTCGCCATAGTTTATGCCTGCCACAACCAAATCGGGTCGACGGGGCATCAATTCGAGGATGGCATGAAGAACCGCTTGCGCAGGTGACCCTCCGACGGCATAGACCTTCCACTCCTTACCCCGTACGGACACCGTCTCCTCTCGCAGGCTGCCTTCAGAGTCTGGCGGCATACTTCGCCCACAACCCGAGCATTGCTCCCGCGGCGCGGCCACGGTCACATATCCTAAAGGCGAAAGCGCCTCGGCTGCGGCCCACAAACCAGGTGATTGAATACCGTCATCGTTTGTGAGCAAGATGAGCGGTCGTTCTTTTTCAGCCATCAGGACGCTCCACGCTGAGCCTCAATCTTTAGTTGGTCAAAGAAAGTGGTCAACACATGATGATGTGTCTCGGCGATTCGACGCGCTGGTTCTGTGTACAATCGATCACGCACGTGCCGCAACTTGAAAAGGTACTCATGGTAAGCGCTATGAGGTTCGCCAGGCTCGGCTTCTCCGTGCTGGAGGAAGCTCTCCGACGGTTGCGCGAAAATCGGCTGCCCGGCTTGCATTGCGTAGCCGATGGTCCGCGCGACCCCAAAGGCGCCGTTAACATCAAGCTTGTCGGCGTCGAACAAGATTTTAGCCTCCAAAGAGGCAGGTTCTTCCTTACTACGAAACCGGTGGGATCGGATGCAATGCAACACCTCTTCGATTCGCGTCGGTTCCCAACCCTCCTCCATGAGCACTTCTCTTGCGAACTCCGCCGAAGCATGCTCGTGCGCCCCTCGGGCGCCACCTTCACCCGGGAACGCTCCGCTGGCATCATGGAGCAACGCCGCGGCACGAAGGATCTCCAGATCCGCGCCTAATTCCCTGCCCAAAATCTCAGCCAAGCGCAGCACACGGAGCACGTGGTCGAAACCATGCACCGGGTCGTTCTCCTCATACCAGGCTCGCGCCTGTGCTATCGTCGGCATCTACCCTCACTCTTCCTTGGGTTAGACCTGGTGCCATCCCGCGCAACATCCTACATGTCCTGATCCATCGTACCACCAGATCTCGATTGACATCCGTCTCACTGATCAAGAGGGATTGGTTGTCCGAAGCAGTATAACCTCTACGCTGGCATCGTCAAGCACTCCATATGGTGTCCCCTGTGATTTCTACAATCAGCGACCACCTTGCAAGACACGTCGCTGAGCTATTTCCTGCAGAACACCTTTGCGCCACCAAACATGGGATAGGAATGTCTTTGGAATCCAGAAGCTCTGCTTCTGCCGTGTTCTGAGCCTGTCGAAGGGGGCGCAAGCAGAGCTTGCGCACTCCAAATTCTTTTCATCACTCCTACCCCGCCCTGGATTATGGAAACCTGATGCCCTGCTTCTGCCGTGTTCTGAGTTGGTTGGACGGCTGGGGATGACCCCCTCTTAATGTCATCCTGAGCGGAACCCTTCGACGGAGCCAAAGGTCCCGAGCGAAGCCGAGGGGCTCAGGCCAAGCTCCGTGGAGCGAAGGATCCCTATGATGAGACTTCTGAATTCGATACTTCACATGGATTCTTCGCCTTCGTTTCACCCCGGCTTAGAATGACACCCTTCCTGATGTCATTCTGAGTGAGCGAAGCGAGCGAAGAATCCCTATGATGCAGCTTTTGAATTCGATACTTCACAGGGATTCTTCGCCTTCGTTTCACTGCGGCTCAGAATCAGGAAATGCCATTTATGTAGCCGCAGGCTTTAGCCTGCGTATCTTTGCGCACCCTAAAGGGTGCGGCTACATTTGATTATTGGAATCTCACTTCTAGACACAGATCATGTAGGGGCACATGGGCCGGGGAAATCACCCGGCATCTTCGACCATGCGCCTCTACACCTTTACATTATCATTCAAAGTGAACCCCTCGACTTGTGTCGGTCTTTGTGCTGACCCCATAAACACGACAAATTGACGCTTCCAAACACAAGTGTTAGAATTCACAGGTTGTTGCTGGAGGTACATCGTAACAAAGAGATCAACCGGCGTAGTGCGCTGGTTCGATGGTTCCAAGGGGTATGCTTACATCGACGCCGAGGACGGGGAAGGCGTCTTTGTGTATTACACCCGCGAGGATTACCCCTTGCTGTTAGAAGGGGATCGGGTGGCCTTTTTCATCGAATACACTGTGATCAGAGGTCCTCAGGCGATCGGTGTCTCACGCCCAAATTAGGCGACAGCTTTGGTACGACAGGTCCCACGCCCCGCCTGGCGCCACGCCCGACGGGGCTTTGATACATAAGGGAACAGCCTCCGAAAGTAAGCAACGCAGGAAAGAGGTTAGATGGCAAAGAAAGTAAGAATAGTCCCCCTAGGGGGACTGGGAGAAGTTGGCAAGAATATGATGTCTATCGAGTACGGCGAGAATATCTTGATCGTCGACACCGGCATCATGTTCCCAGAAAATGATATGTTGGGGATCGACTACATCATCCCCGATTTCCGCTATTTGTTCGATAAACGTGACAAGGTGCGGGGGATCGTGATCACCCATGGCCATGAAGACCACACGGGTGCGATCCGGCACGTACTTGAAGAAATCGAGACGCCCATGTATGCTACACGGCTCACCCGTGGCTTACTGGAGGTCAAGCTCAGCCGTGGTGGGATGCTCAAGAACGTCGACCTGAAGACCGTTCAAGCTGGTGAACAGGTGCAGATCGGTCCTTTCGGGATCGAATTCTTCCACGTCTGTCACTCCATCCCCGATGGCGTCGGATTGGGAATCACCACCCCCGCCGGTCTCATCGTACATTCGGGTGACTATAAATTCGACCATACCCCAGTGGACGCTTGGCCGACCGATTACGGCAAGCTGGCCGAGTTCGGCGCGCGTGGGGTTTTAGCCTTGCTGGCGGATTCGACCAACGCCGACAAGCCCGGTTGGACTCCCTCCGAGGCCGTGATTGACCCCGCTTTAGATGAAGTGTTCTACGGTGCAAAAGGTCGAATCTTAATCGGCACCTTCGCATCCCTCATTTCCCGGATGCAGCAAGTAGCAAAGGTCGTGGATCGCCATAATCGCGTCATGGCTTTCGTCGGGACAAGCATGATCGAGAACGCCAAGATGGCAAGCAAGCTAGGCTATATCGATCTGCCTGAGAAGTTGATCGTATCTCTCGACCAAGCGCTGAAGATGCCGCCGTCGAAGGTCGTCCTGATGTGCACCGGCACACAGGGTGAGCCTTCGTCGATCCTGGGACGGCTTTCCACAGGTACACACCGTCACTTCGATATCCAACCCGGCGATACAGTTGTCCTTTCATCCCACCCCATCCCGGGAAACGAAGAGATGATTCACCGCACGATCAATCGCCTTTTTCAGCGCGGTGCGGAGGTGATTTACGAAGCGATTGCCCCGGTACATGTCTCTGGTCACGCCAGTCAAGAGGAGATGAAGTTCTTACTCCAAATGGTGCAACCGGAATATCTGATCCCCATCCACGGCGAATTGCGTCATCTAAAACAACATGCCGCGCTCGCACGTGAGATCGGAATCCCCGCCGAGCGCATCGCTGTGGTCGAGAACGGAACGGTGATCGAGTTTCATGACGGGAAGATGGAGGTCGGGCAGCGAGTGCCGGGAGGATATGTCTTCGTTGACGGTAGTGGGGTAGGTGACGTTGGACCAAGAGTCATGCGCGAGAGAGAAGCGTTGGCTCGCGATGGGTTCGTTGTGGTCCACTTAAGCCTAGACTCCCGAGGGAAAACCCTGCGGGGTGAACCCGAGATTGTGTCCAAGGGTTTCGTCTTCGTTCGTGATGCCGAAGAGTTATTCGAGCACGCACGAAAAATCATCCATGATATTGTCTCTCGTGAGAGCGAGGTCGATCTAAAAAATCGCGTCGAGGGTGAACTTTCCAAGTTCTTTTATTCGGAAACCAAGCGCCGCCCGATGGTCTTCGTTTTTACATCCAAAACGCGATAAAAACTTGGCTTGCCAAGAAAAGGGGAAGCACCTGCTCCTGCGCACCATGCAGCAAGCAGTGAAAGCACCCGGGCAACTTACTGTCGAAAGTTAAACCAAGGCTCAAGGACAAGCAATTTCCCGGATCAGCCGATTGATCGAGGAAGCCCGGGCATGCCTTCATCGACGAATCCGATGAGGTTTCACGTTGAGTTTGGAATCGAGGCGAGGCTAAGGATCCGTTCACCTTGCGCCATAGAACGTCCGAGCCTAGATACCTGGTTGGAATTTCATAAAAATCCGTCTTCAAGCGTTTACCTTGTTTGAAGCAAACGAATGAAGCATCCTATGACTAGGGACATATTGCGTGAGGTCCTGCTGTGGGTATAATGCCCTCGGCCATGACCAAGCGCTGTCATCTTCTGACCGGTTTACTGGTCGCTGCCTTACTTCTTGCAGGCTGTGGCCGCTCAGCCGAGCCTACGCCCAGTTTCACGCCCCTACCTCCCAGCACCACACCTCCCACTCCCTCCCTAACACCCGAACCGCTGGCGGCCTTGGTAAACGGCGAACCAATCCTGATGGTAGACTTCGAGGACGAGCTCTACCGCTTCGAAACAGCGCAAACGACCTCTGGCATTGACCTTGCAACCTTAGGAGACTACCAGAGCCAAGTCCTACAGGCGTTGATCGACCGCCGCCTGCTCGCACAAGGTGCACGAGCGATCGGCGTCGAGGTGGACGATCTCTCCGTGGATCAAAGGTTGGAACAATTGGCTTCCGACCTTGGAGGAAGCGAGGAGATGGGCATCTGGCTCGCCGTGAATGGCTACACGTTGGAGAGTTTCAAAGCCGCTCTGGCTGAAGAGATGTTAGCAGCAAAGATGATCGAGTATATCGTGACCCAAGTCGAAGATTCGACCGAGCAGGTACATGCGCAACATATCCTTGTGGCTACGCAGGAAATGGCAGAGAGCTTGCGTGAACAGTTGATCGCTGGGGCCGATTTCGCGGAAACCGCACGCCTTTATTCCATCGACACAAGCTCACGACCGGCCGGCGGCGATTTGGGTTGGTTCCCTGTGGGATACTTATTGGTACCGGAGGTAGAAGCAGTTGCTTTCGACCTACAACCCGGCGAGTTGAGCGAGGTCATCGAAAGCAATTTAGGCTTTCACATCGTTCAGACGATTGAGCGGGGGGAACAACCGCTGGCGCCGGATGCTTTGAGACAATTGCGCGAGGAGGCGGTGATGGAATGGCTGGTCGCTCAGCGTGAGATGACCGAGGTCCAGATCCTCATCGCTCCCTAAGCGAGGGACCAGGAGGCGAACACCATGGACAATGAATATGAGAGGCGCCCAGGCATGAGCGCTGGGCAATTGGGTAGGCTGATCATTAACTTACTCACCGCTTTGACGTTGCTGGCGACTGTCATCGTGAGTTTAGGATTTCTCATAACCTTCATCAACCCCTATTGGGGGATCAATCCGTATCCTCCACCCACGATGGTGCCAACGCTCGGATCTCCGACGCCGACCGTCACGCCGGCCGTGACCCTGCCTCCAACCTGGACCAAGACGCCGACCAGAACTCCACTAGCCTCTGAGACACCTGAGCCTACAGAGACCCCGCCAGTGACCCTCACGCCCGAGATGAGCGAAACGCCGGTCGCGGTTGAGATGCCGTTCGCCTTGCAGGTCGGCAGCCCGGCCCGTATGCCAAATTTCGTCAACGATGAGGGATGCAATTGGATGGGCATGTATGGCCAAGTTTTCGATCTTAATAACTCACCGATCCTCCAGTTGGGTGTGCATCTCGTAGGAGAACTGGAGGGGCTTGAACCCTTCGACTTGTACGCGCTCACCGGCAGCGCGCCTGAATTAGGACCCGGTGCCTACCTCTTCAACATCGCAGACCATCCCATCGCGAGCGAAGATGTGCTATGGATTCAGCTGGATAACGGTAGCGGTGGATTGCTTTCTGATGTGATTTATATCGATACCTCGGACAGTTGTGAAGAGAATCTCATCATGGTTAATTTCCGCCAGGTACGAGAACCTTAATCGTTAAGCAGAGGATATAGCCTCCTGCTGGCATTAGACTCGCGGGAGGCTTTTTTATTCGGGTGTGGTCGCTACGATGACCCTGTAGGTGCAGTTCGTGCCGTCTCGCCCCGGCGGGCCGGGGCCGTTCGCCTCGCGCAGGCGGGGCGAGACGGCATGAAAGTCCCTACACCAATTTCGATCAATTTCTCCCTAAGGCGTCGGAGAGCTCTCAATAACTTTGGTTTTCGGACTTATCCTCGACATCGTAAGAATAGCCAGGGCGATAAACACGGCACTGAACAACCATATCGCACTATGACCCACCAGGTCTATGGACCAACCGCCGAGGATTGGGCCCGTGATGGCGGCGGCCGAGGAGGAGAAATAATAGAGACCGGTATAAGCTCCGATACTTCGTTCGCTCCCGAGGTCATACACCATCGGCAGAGAGTTGATGTTCACCAGCGACCACATGACCCCCATGATCGCCAATGTTACGAGAAGCAGGGTCGGGTTGCGGATGAAGAATCCGACGACCAGGCCCAGCAACATCCCCGCCAGGCCGGTGATGATGACCGGTTTACGCCCAAAGCGAGTGGCGATCAAACCGCTGGGAATGGCGAAGAGGATAAACGTCCCGGCAAAGGCGGTCAGCATTTGCGTTCCTGTGCCGACATCAATTTCGAGCACATTGCGAGCGTAGATGGTGAAGAAGGCCTCCATCGCGTTCCAGCCTACGAACCAAAAGAGGATCGCGCCCAGAAGCAGCAATCCGCTCTTATCAGGACCGCTGGTGGCCTGGCGCAGGTTCTCCAACAATCCCGGTTGGTCTTGCTGAGTAGATTCCTCTTCGCTAACTCTTGGCTCTTTCACCCAGATCAGTACAATGACGATGGCAACCAACATCACCCCCGAGCCGATAATAAAAGGAAGCGGTACGCCCAGCTTATAGAGCGCCCCTCCTGCGAAGAGAGCGATGGCACTGGCTACACCCCCCATGAGATTGATGACGCCGTTGGCTTTACTGCGATCATCGGGTCTAAACAAATCTCCTAAGTAGGCGATCGTAGGGGCGCGAAACAAAGCCATGCCCACGTTCGTGCCGAGGATCATCAACGCGATCAATACAAATTGCTCGCGCACGAATGGAACCAGAATGAAAAACAGCGCCGCCAACGGTGCGCCAGCCATCATGAATGGCTTGCGCCGACCGAAACGAGTATGTGTGCGATCGGAGAGACTCCCCACCCAGGGTTGTACGAACATGTTGATGATGTTGTCCCAAGTCATGATGAAACCGACGACGACGGCCGACAGCCCCAGGTCCTCCAGCATGGGTGGAATGAGACTATTAAAGAGGGGCCAGACGATGCTGATGCCGAAGAAGCCGAAGCCAACTACGAATGTCTTGCCGTAGGAAAATCGATCCATTGGAGTCTCCTTTGTGGGATGGGATGGGAGGATTGTAAACACGAGCGGGAGGAGATGCAAACCATCAAGCCGAAGAACTTTTGTTTTATACTATCATTGACGCTTTGTGATACCATATATAGAATCGGAATACCACACAAGGACTTCCCAGGAGCGTCAACCGAGATATTTGGGGATGAGATGGAGAGCATGTATCTATCCACTTAAATTTTCCCATTAAGTTGACCGGAAGGAGGTGAAGACCGGGGAAATACCATGTAAGCTTTTTTGATCCCATAAATACGTAAATTCTTCAAGGAGGAGAATTCCGTGAAACGTCATAAACTAATCTTAATCGCATCGATCCTGGTCGTTGCGGCCGTCATCTTGGCTAGCTGCGCGCCGGCTGAGGAAGAGATCAAGACGGTGATCATCGGTGTAACCGACGAGATCTCCAGCCTCGACTTCAGCGATGCCTACTCCACACACGACTGGGAGTTGATGCGAAATGTAAACGTCCCCCTGACAGACTTCGTGCCTGGAAAGGCCGAGGTCGGCACAGGCATTGCCGAAAGCTGGGAAGTTAGCGCCGATGATTTGACGTGGACATTCCACCTCAGCGATGGTTGGAAATATCCCGACGGCAGCGAACTGGTCGCGGCGGACGTCGTACGCACCGTTGAGCGCGCTATGACTTTGGAGGGCGATATCCACGGTGTCGTGGTGGCCTACATATCAGGTATCGAGGCACCGGATGACAAGACCGTGGTCATCCACCTGGTGAACCCGCGCGGTGACTTCCCACAGATCGCCAGTATGGCTTTCACGATGCCCACGCAGGAAGGCGTCTTCCCCGCGGATGAACTCGTGTTCTTCCCTGAGGAGGGTATCGTGGGCGTAGGCCCCTGGCAGATGGTGGAGTATGATCCAGCGGAGCAGGTTGTCCTCGAGCGCAATCCCAACTACAAGAAGGGCTTCGGGGCGGATGCACCGGATCGCGTGATCGTCAAGTATTATGAGGACGCCACTTCAATGGCGCTCGCTGTCGAGAACGGTGACATCGACATCTCCTGGCGCATTCTTGGACCACCTGAGGTTCAACGACTGTCTGAGGTAGAGGGATTAACCGCAGTCAACACCGGAGGTGGCGGCATCCGCTACCTGGTCCTCAATGAAGCACGGGAGCCGATGAACGACAAGAACGTCCGTCAGGCTTTGGCCTATCTGCTGGATCGCGACGAGATCGTCGACCGTGTGATGCAGGGCACTGTAAATCCACTCTACTCCATGGTTCCGCCTGGGTTCTTGGCCGCAGGCGAGTATTTCGTCGACCGCTTCGGCGCTGGCGCAAACGTCTCGGCTGCCGAAGATTTGCTGCGGGCCTCAGGTTACAGCGAGGATAACCCACTCGTGTTTGACCTCTGGTACCCACCGGAGCACTACGGTACGCATGCAGCGCAGATCTTCCAGGTACTCGAGCAGCAGTTCGAGGCCACGCCGTTGATCCAGGTCAACCTACAGTCACAGGAATGGGGGACCTACGTCAAAGCTTGCACCGGTGATGAATATCAGGCTTGCTATCTGGGTTGGTTCTTCGACTACCCTGACACCAGCAACTACCTGGATCCGTTTGCCGAATCAGCGTCCTCTCCCCATATGGGCATCGCTTACGCGAGTGAACAGATGGATGAGCTGCTTCATGCCGGTGGAGCGGAATCGGACCAGGCTGTTCGGGCGCAGCTGTACACGGATGCACAGGAACTCTATGCTGAGGATGTCGTGACGATCCCGATGCACATGGAGGCTGAATACGCCGTCTTCCGCAACGAAACCATCAGTAGCATCACCATTGGGCCGGCGTTGATCTTCGACTACGAACTGATCGTGATGAAATAAACTATCAGGTCAGGAATGATAATCTGCCGGGTCCGTATACACGAACCCGGCAGATTACCGGCTTTTGTTTTAAGTTACTCCTATTTCATCACGGATTATTTTTTTATTCAGGCAATAATCTTTTATTTGTTGGGGGACGAGCATCATGAATATTTCCCCTCTATCCGGAATCTGTATTGGCTCCCTGGGGATCGCTTTGGTGTTTATCATCTTCGCCTTCCTTCGAGGAAGCCCGGGGTTGCGAAGTTATATACTCACACGGGTGGTGCTCACCCTGCCGATGGTCTTCATTCTCGTCACGGTGATCTTTTTTATCATGCGCGTCATCCCGGGTGACCCTGTGACCAGCGAATTGGGTCCGCGCGGTACGCCAGCACAGCGCGAACACATGCGCGAGCAGTTGGGCCTGAACGATCCGATCCTGGTGCAGTATGTCAAATACTTAGGGAAGATCGTTCGACTTGATTTGGGAACGGCGTTGGTCCTTGGCAACCGACCGATCGTGGATGAGTTGAGCGAACGTCTACCTGCGACCATTGAGCTAACGTTACCGGCGATGGTCATTGCTGTGGGCTTTGGTGTTCTATCAGGAGCTTATGCCGCACAGCATCGCAAAAAAGGCGTGGATTACGGTCTGCGGCTTTTCAGCATCGCAGCCTATTCCATACCCGTATTCTGGTTAGGTTTGATTTTGCAGGTTGTATTTGGCATCGGATTGGACATCGCCCCCATCGCGGGTCGTATCGATCCTATCATCAATATCAGCCTTGATCGAATGACCAATGTCCTCACGCTCGATGCCCTCATAACTGGTAATTGGCGTGCGTTGGGGAGCGCTTTGCATCATCTCTTTCTTCCTTCCCTAGCACTTGCCACGGTATTGACGGGGGTTTTTTTACGTTTGAGTCGAATCAATGTGATTGAGTCGTTGGTAGAGGATTACATTCTTGCGGGACGGGCGCGCGGAATCCGAGAACGGGTGCTCGTATATAAACACGCACTATCCAATGCCTTGATTCCGATCGTCACATTGATTGGACTACAATTCTCCGTTCTCCTTGCCGGCGCCATTCTCACGGAAACGACCTTCAGTTGGCCCGGCATGGGCTTATATTTGGTCGAACGTATCGGTCAGCGCGATTACACCGCGGTTCAGGGCGTGATCCTGGTCTTCGCGCTGAGCGTTGCCGTTATCAGTCTGTTAACCGATATCATTTATGCATTCATCGATCCACGAGTACGTTATTAGCACGTGAACGCACTAAAAAACTGCTCGCGAGGAGCAGAGAGGGGTATATGTGGGGGTGTGGGCGCAGCCCATACTCCCATATATACCCACCCTCCTCTCACAGTTGACCTTTTTTAGTGGATTCACAGGTTAATTCAACCAAGGAACTACGATGACATCCACCCAAGAGACAAGCGTTGAAGCCCCCCAGTGGCAACAGGATCTCGAGCAGGTGGGCTTTGTACGCCGCATAATTCTGGCGCGACGCTGGTACGGGGCCGATTGGTGGTTTGTGGCCATTGGGCTAGCACTGTTGGTCTTTATATTCAGCATGGCTTTCTTCCCCGGATTTTACGCTCCCTACGACCCTCGTGAAGAGGTGGGACCGGGATTACTTGCACCTAGGGAACCTCCACCGTCCTTTGTGTTGGTCGGCAAGGTGGGGGGGGCCACCATGTTGGATGACTTGATCGGCGACGATGTGAGAATCGGAATTGTGATCGCCAGTCAGGCAAGTTCGATCATTCGAGAGGTTTCGGGAACCCGTCAAGCCGAGTTGAGGGCACAAGGACAGGATGTCACGTTGAGGCCGCGCCCACAACGTTATGACACCCTTGAAGAGGCCCTTGAAGCTGTGAGCGCGGGTGAAATCCCGACTGCAATCGAATTGCGATCAGAGATCGAACCCCTGCTCGAAAATTATCCTGACTTAGAAATGGGTGAAACACTATCGGGGGCCATTCAGAAACCATTCACATTTGGCACCAATCAGATCGGTCAGGACATGCTTAGCCGCGTTATCTGGGGGACACGGATTGCTCTCCTGGTCGCTTTTTCAGCCGCCATCTTCGCATTATTCGTTGGTGTACCGCTGGGGTTGATCGCCGGTTTTTGGAGCGGGCGTTTAGAGCGATTGCTCACCCTGATAATGGACAGCCTCTACTCCTTCCCTGGGCTGATCCTGGCGATCGCAATTGCCGCTGTGTTGGGTCCAGGCATCATGAACGTGATCGTTGCTATCTCAACCCTATATGTTCCCACCTACTACCGCATCACGCGTGGGCAAACCTTGACCGTCAAGCAATCCCTCTACGTCGAAGCCGCACGAAGCCTCGGCGCTACGCCGGTTAGCATACTGTTACGCTATATCCTTCCCAATGTCATCCCTTCATTGGTGGTCATCTTTTCTGTGAATGTTGCGGATGCAATCTTAACCGAGGCGGGCCTGGCGTTCATCGGTCTGGGTCTACCGCCTGATATCCCTGATTGGGGGATTGATTTGGCTTCCGGGCAGAATTACCTTCGCCAGGCGTGGTGGCTGGTCACCTTCCCCGGCGTCATGGTCACCGTGGTCACACTGGCTTTCAGCATGCTGGGCGAAAGCCTATCTGAGATTCTCAATCCACGATTATCGGAGCTGTAGGGGCATGATGGGTGAGGACAAAGAAGTACTGGTCGAAATTCGCGATCTGGATGTCAGGTATCAAACTCGCTTGGGCCCGGTCAGCGCAGTCGACGATGTGTCTTTCGACATCTTCCAGGGCGAAATTTTAGGCCTGGTTGGGGAAAGCGGGTGCGGAAAGAGCACCATGGGAAAGGCATTGATGCGCTTGCTTCCACCTTCGACTGAGATTCGCGGCAAGGTCATATTCGATGGGGCAGACGTGCTGACGTTTAATGAGGACCAAATGCGAGATTTCCGTGGTCGGCGCATCAGCATGATCTTCCAAGATCCGATGACTTCGCTCAATCCGGTGCAGCGTATCGCTGATCATCTGGTCGAAACGATCCGGGTTCATGAGCCGGAAATGAAAAAACCTGTTGCCTTGGATCGTATTAGAAGGCTTGTGGAACGGTTAGGGATCCAAAAAGAACGCATTGAGGATTTTCCCCATCAACTTTCGGGCGGGATGCGGCAGCGTGTGATGATCAGTCTGGGATTGGTGTTAAACCCAAGTCTCATCATCGCCGATGAGGCAACCACCTCCTTGGATGTGATTGTGGAGGCAAAGTTCCTTGACGAGCTACGTGAGATCTTACATGAGTTCGGCGTGAGCATCCTTGTGATCACCCATAATATCGCTCTGGTGGCCGAATTGGCTGATCGCATCGCGGTCATGTACGCCGGCCAGATTGCAGAACTAGGCTCCATCTATCATGTCTTCGACAACCCGCTCCATCCCTATACCAAAGGTTTATTGCAGTCGGTGCCGAGCATTAAGTTGGACGAGCGGGAAGTCCTCTACAAGATGCCCGGTGAGCCGCCGAATTTAACACATCCGCCCTCAGGCTGTCGTTTCCATCCTCGGTGCCCCGAAGTCATGCCGATTTGCTCAAATCACACACCTTCATTGATGTACACGACTTCCGATCAGATGGTGAATTGCTGGCTCTATCAAGACCATCCTGAAAAGGATCGGCCCACGATTGAGGTTACCCCATGAATGACCAGATCAGCGAAAAACCCCGATCTGACGGGAAGCTGGTAGAGGTCAGGGATTTAAAGAAGCATTTTCCGATTCAGACGGGTCTACTTGAAAGGCTCATGACCAGGCGAATCGATTATGTACGAGCCGTGGATGGGGTGTCGTTTGATATTCATAAGGGGGAAGTGCTTGGACTCGCTGGAGAAAGTGGAAGCGGCAAGACAACAACCGGCAAGCTTGTCATTCGCCTCGAGGAGCCAACCGAAGGGTCAGTGAAATTTGATGGTATCGACTTGGAGACACTTGGCAGCGAGGAGATGCGAAAGCTCCGCCGACGAATGCAGGTGATCTTCCAGGATCCGATGGCCTCCCTCAACCCTCGCATGAGCATCGGAGAGGCCATCGGACATCCGCTTCAGATCCATTTCCCAGAGCAGGCCGAGTCACATCGGGAAATGATCTACGAGATTATGGAAAAGGTTGGGCTTGCCCCGCCGCAGTTCTTTATCGACAAGTACGCACATCAAATCTCCGGTGGGCAGCGACAGCGGGTTGTGATCGCTCGTGCGCTGGTCACCCGACCCGACCTCGTGCTGGCCGATGAACCGATCGCCATGGCGGATGTCAGCGTGCGAGCGCAGTTGCTGGATCTCATGATCCAGCTAAAAAATGAATTCAACCTGACGTATCTCTTCATCACCCACGATCTGGCCACCGCAAAATATATCTGTGACCGTATTGGGATCATGTACCTGGGAAAATTAGGGGAGGTTGGAGACTTACGAGAAATATATTCCCATCCTCTACACCCTTATACGCAGGCGTTAATGGCGGCGGTCCCGGTCCCGAATCCACATAAGCGGCGCACTCAACCGATGCCGGTAGGGGAAATCCCCGACGCAATCCATCCTCCCTCAGGATGCCGTTTCCATCCTCGCTGTCCGATCGTTAGACTGGATCATTGCTCGAAGGTAGAGCCGGAGCTACGGGAGCTCCGCCCTGGACATCTCGTGGCATGCCATTACGCGGAGCAGTTTCTGTAAGAATAAGAGACGGGTTGGGGATGGAAACCCCAAATAAAATAGATTTTGGTTATGCCGTAGGGGCGGTTCGCGAACCGCCCCTACGATTTTCAGCGTCGCTACATTGTCACTCCGCGAACTACCCCTAAACATAAATGGGGATTACAGTCTACAGTGTAGGGGCGCACAGCCGTGCGCCCCTATCCCAGTTGAATGTCATTCCGAGGAGCCTCGCGACGAGGAATCCCTGTGATGCAACTTATGGAATCGAACCGTCATAGGGATTCCTCGCTCGTGTTACTCGCTCGGAATGACATCTCAGGAAGATTTATAATTACTAAAATTTTTGACTATATATTCATGCGCACCATGAAGGGTACGAATACTATGGGCTTCGAAACCGTTACCTTCCACACAGGCTACGTTGGGGCGCACGGTCAGGGGTGATTTCCCCGACCCATGCGCCCCGATACGCTTAACCGTTATGACCGAGCTTCTTCTGCCATCAAAATCGTGTGGGTTGGGTAAGGCATCTCGATGCCTTGACCCTCGAAGGCTTCCTTGATCGCCCGAACCCCCTCGTCCTGGGCTTGTAGAACCCCTGCCTCACCCGTATCAATCCAATAGTAGACTTTCAAATCGATGGTGGACTCGCCAAATTGTGAGAACGCCACCTGCGGTGCAGGGTCATCGAGAACAGCTTTCACCTTCCCGGCGATGGTGTCCAGAGTTACGCGTGCCACACGATCGAGATCAGAATCAGGCGCCACCCCAATGGGTATTTCAATCCGTCGCCGCAGCGCTCGGCTAAAGTTGACGATCGAGCTCACGAAGATGTCCCCATTGGGGATGAATACCCGACGTCCATCCCAGGTGCGCATTTCTGTGGCGCGAAGGGATATATCCAAAACCGTACCACCAAAATCAGCAACCTCAATCTCATCACCAATTTCAAAAGGTTGCTGGATCAGTAAGAGGATCCCGGCAACGAAATTCTTGGCCACATCTTGGAGGGCGAAGCCGATGGTGAAGCCAGCTATCCCCAAACCAGCGATGAGACTCGAGAAGCGGCCAGGAGCAAGTTGCTCGAGCGCAAGCACGATCCCCAAGGCGAGAATGCCCCAGCGGGTGAGCATCTCCAGGAGTACAATGATCTCCTGTTCTCGCTTCCGCGCCACCATCGATCGCCGTATGAACCGTGCCACCGAAGAGGAGATAAGGCGGGCGATGAGAAAAACCAGAATGGCGGATCCGAGTCGAGGCAGGAAATCCAGCAACCCGGTCACGATGTTCTCGATGGTGATTTGAGATAAGTCCATGGTAAACCTCCGCACAACAGGAGTTCGTGAGACCGATGATAACACAGCAACCTCCGTGATCATGCCCTGTTTCAACGTAGCAAACACAGTGGATGAGGCGATAAGCTCACTTCTCAAACAGACACGGTCGGATTTTGAGATCGTGGCGGTCGACGACGGCTCTACGGACGCTACTGGGGAGCACCTCGCGGATTGGACCAAACACGACCCTCGTGTATCCGTCCTGTCACTCCCACATGGGGGGATCATCGAGGCGCTGAACGCAGGCATAAGCACTTGCAATGCCCCGTTCATCGCACGCATGGACGCCGACGATAGAGCTCACCCCAAACGTCTAGAGAAGCAGATTTCCTTTCTCGAGTCACACCCGAACGTGGCCGTGGTTGGATGCTTGGTGGAAGGCTTCCCCGTGGGTGAGGTGGGTGAGGGATTTCGTTTGTATATGGAGTGGCTCAACCGATTGGTGACATCGGAGGAGATCGCACGCGAGATTTTCATTGAAAGCCCACTTGTCCACCCTTCGGTCATCATCCGCCGAACATGGCTCGAGCGCGTCGGTGGTTACCAGGATCTCGGTTGGCCCGAGGATTACGATCTATGGTTGCGAATGTACGTAGCTGGTGCGCGTTTCGCAAAGGTTCCGCAGGTGCTGCTCTACTGGCGTGAACATAAAGCACGGTTGACACGTACGGACGACCGATATTCCGACGAGAACCTTCTGCGCGCGAAAGCACACTACCTGCTTCAAGGGCCTCTGAAGGATCGAAATGCGGTGATCGTGTGGGGAGCAGGTCGTATGGGGCGTCGCATCTCGAAACTTCTGCTGCAGGATGAGGCGCCCTTGGTGGCCTTTGTGGACATCGATCCGACCAAGATCGGGCGAACTCGACGAGGTTTGCCCATCATACCACCCGATAAGCTAGTGGGATGGTGGCGAAGGAGCGATCATCCGATCGTCCTGGCAGCAGTGGCCTCGAGAGGGGCTCGGTCCTTGATTCGTGATCGGCTGACCGGTATGGGGCTCGTTGAAGGGTCTGATTGGTGGTCCGTGGCATGATTA
>DUEW01000037.1 GCA_011174845.1 Anaerolineae bacterium
ATCGGTGTGGCGGTCTTGCGCTATTTTGGCACCACATCGGCCGTGGAGCAGGGATCGATCTTCCAGCAAGAGCAAATTGCCCGAGCCGTGGAATTGAACCTCGGGGTGGCTGATCCAGAGAGCATCGAGTTGATCACCAGCGATCCGGAGAGCGAAGCCTATGCGGCTGAGATTTGGGAACTTTTAGTTGCAGCATAAGAGATCTTATCGTCTTGGAGTGCTATCACACCAAACTCTAACTTGTAAACAATCATTTCTGAGCGCACAGGGATTGGTTTCTCATATCTGCAGTGATGTTGGGCAAAGGAGCGGCTCGTTCCCTAGTGCTCTATCACGATGAAAACGATGAATCCAGAACGAAAGTCATCCTGAGCCTGTCGAAGGATGACGCATAACTGTGGTACGCACCCTTCGACAGGTTCAGGGTGCTTTTTCCACTATTATGCATAAAATCTTGATTGACAGAGAACCAGATCATCATCAAGAATTAATGGTTAAGCTATATGTTCTAGTGGTTCTTATCCACTTCCAGAGGTTATACGGTTTCCAATGATTGCCACAAGGATGGAAACGGAAGACCTATGTCCATCAGAGAAGTAAGCTTGACAGATGTTCACCATGCCCATCAACGTATTAGACCGTTGGCAATACGGACTCCACTCATTGAATCACAACAGTTGTCAGAGATGCTCGGTATACGGCTTGGGTTGAAGCTCGAGAACCTCCAAGTAACGGGTTCATTTAAAGTCAGAGGAGCGGCGAATAAGTTACTAAGTCTGAGTACACAAGAGAGCGAGCGGGGGGTGATTACCGTCTCCAGCGGTAATCACGGAAGAGCGGTAGCCTATGTGGCTCGCCGACTTGGGATCCACGCGGTAATTTGCCTCTCGGAAGCGGTTCCGCCTGGTAAGGTTGAAGTGATTCAAGGGCTGGGCGCAGAGGTTGTGATTTGCGGGAAAACGTATGATGAGGCGGCTGAAGAAGCACAGCGGATTCAAAACGACCGAGGTCTGACAATGGTCCATCCCTTCGATGACCCCTTGATCATCGCCGGCCAAGGCACGATCGGGCTGGAGTTGTTGGAGGATTTTCCTCAGATCTCCACAGCGATCGTACCGCTTTCGGGTGGAGGTCTCATCTCCGGGATCGCTTTAGCCCTTAAGTCGACAGATCCTTCGATTCAAGTGATCGGGGTTACGATGGAGCGCGGCCCTGCCATGTTTCAAAGTCTTCGAGCAGGAAAGATTGTCGAGGTGGTGGAGGAGCCGACCCTTGCTGATGCGCTGGCGGGAGGGATAGGCTTCGACAACGTCTACACCTTTCGTATGGTTCAAGAGTATGTTGACGATACAGTACTGGTCTCCGAGGAGGAAATCGCTGGTGCCATGGCTTTTGCACTCGAGAAGCACCGTCTCATCGTAGAGGGGGGCGGCGTGGTAGGTATCGCTTCTGTCCTTTACCGAAAGGTAAAAGGGCTGGGTGAAGGGGTCGTCGTGGTCGTGAGCGGCGCGAATGTGGAACTTTCAACGTTGTTTGAGGTTGCGCGGGAACAAGGCGTTCTTCAATGAGGTGGGAACGGAAGGAAGACAATCTATTGTGTTCCACCCGTTCGTTAATATTAAGAAGCTAGGTCTCAACTACTTTCACTCATTAACGGCGGCTCGAATGAGAGCCGGATATTCCAGTTGCAGATCGAGGTGACCGATGAAGCGAGGATTTGTCCCATTTGAATTGGAACGAATGATGTCCGTATGGGAGAACGTGGTCGAATATAACCTCTCTGAGAGCGGTGTTCATCCGATGAGTGTGCGAGAACTTATGGATGATCCAGCCGAAATGGAGGAACTCTTTTCTACCGAGTTGAACTACCCTCAAACCAATGGATCGTTCGAGTTGCGGGAGCGGATCGCGGCTTTGTACTCTGGAACCAAGCCGGAGGATGTGCTCGTCACAACGGGTTGTGCCCAGGCGAACTTCTGTGCCGTACACACAATCCTCCAGCCAGGTGATGAGTTAGTGCTCATGTTACCTAATTACATGCAGATTTGGGGCATTGCCCATAATTTTGGCTTCGCTTTGAAGACCTTTTCGCTCAAAGAAGAACTCGGCTGGGCGGCTGATCTTGATGAGTTGAACGACGCCGTTTCTGAGAAGACGAAGCTTATTGCCATATGCAATCCCAATAATCCTACCGGCCATATCCTGAGCGAAGATGAAATGGATGCCATCACCGCTGCTGCCGATCGTGTAGGCGCATGGCTGTTAGCGGACGAGATCTATACTGGGGCGGAGCGAGTGAGGGAAGAAATCACCCCCTCATTCTGGGGTCGCTATGATAAGGTGTTGGCGATGGGAAGTCTGTCGAAGGCCTATGGGCTTCCGGGTTTACGCCTCGGTTGGGTAGTCGGTCCAGCGGATGTGATTGATGCGATTTGGGCGCGTCAAGACTATGTCACCATCAGCGCCTCAATGCTTGCCAACAAGATTGCAGCTTATGCACTTCTGCCTGAGGTGCGTACTCGCATCTTAGCACGCACCAGGGGCTATATTCGCAAAGGTTATCAGATCTTCGAACGATGGTGGGAAGAGCATGGTGAGATTTTTAACCTGATTCCCCCGCAAGCTGCAGCGATAGCCTTCCTTCGCTACCATCTTGAGATCAATTCCACCGAGCTCGCCGAGCGTTTGGTTCATGAGAAAAGCGTTTTGGTCATGCCCGGAGACCATTTTGGTTTAGACCGTTATCTGCGGATCAGCTTCGGATTACCAGAATCGTATCTGAAGGAAGGGCTAGAACGCATCTACCATTTGATCGCCTCGACAAGTTGACTGTTGGAAAGTAGACGAAGAATGGCCGTCATTTTCTCCTGATGATGAGGGAAATGTGCCTACATGATCGAAATTGATGGCTCGCAGGGTGAGGGGGGTGGTCAAATGCTCAGAAGCTCGCTCTCCCTGTCTCTCATGACCGGCAAGCCCATGAGGATAACCAATATTCGAGCCCGTCGACCTAAGCCGGGCTTGCGAGCCCAACACCTCAAATCAGTTGAGGCTGCCGCCGCAGTTGGCCAAGCCGACACCGAAGGCGCTACCTTCGGTTCGCAAAATTTGATCTTCAGCCCTCGTGGTATCACCGCTGGGCAATACCAATTCGATATCGGCACCGCAGGCTCGACCTCCCTTGTGCTGCAAACGGTTTTTACACCGCTCAGCCTCGCCAATCAATCATCCACGATAACCATTACTGGCGGCACCCACGTGAAGTGGAGTCCTGCTTACCACTACTTACGCATGCACTGGCTTCCTCACATGCATCGGATCGGCTTCCGAGGCGATCTAGCGTTAGATCTGGCCGGTTTCTTCCCACAAGGTGGTGGTCGTATACGAACCGAGATTCAACCTAGCGACCCCCGCATTTCATTAAGTCTAATCGAACGGGGAGACCTTCAACGAATTGAGGGCCTTTCCGCGGTTTCAAATCTTCCAGAGAGCATCGCGATCCGTCAACGACGTCAGGCATTGCGTAGGTTAGGGGGGCTAGGTTGCCCAATGGAGGTCGATATCACCCACCTTCCCTCAAGACGCAAGGGCACCATGATCATCCTCAAAGCGGTATTTGAAGAATCCCAAGCCTGTTATGTGGGTTTAGGCGAGAGGGGGAAACCTGCCGAGAAAGTCGCCGATGAGGCTGCTGAGGCGTTGTTAGCGTTCATGGTCACGGACGGAGCGATCGATGAATTTTTAGCAGATCAGCTTCTCGTTCCCCTGACCTTCGCTTCTGGGGTTTCAGAGATTCGAACCTCAAAGGTGACTCAGCATTTGATCACCAATGCTGAGGTCATCCAAGCGTTCACCACTACGGAGATCGAGATCCTTGGGGAGTTGGGCGAGCCGGGGTTGGTCCGCCTCATTCCAGTTTCATAAGGGCGTACCGCCATTTCCGTTTCCTCCGTACGCAACTTGATACTCTCCATTGTAGAAGCCTAAGGGGGATATCAAATTCTGAGCCCGAATTCATCGGATTTACTCAGTTTCTTCACTCTTTCTTCATACCTCTTGGCTAACATAAAAGGCATCTGAATAATACTAAGAGGGTGCATGATGAAGAAGCGTATCACCATATCTACGCAAACACGAAATAACTGGCTGATTGATGTGGCGGTCTTTGGGGGGGGACTTTTTGCAGCGTTGTCCGGGATCTATTTTCTCTATGTGCCATCAGGAGGTTACCGAGGTGGTCGGAATGTTCTAAACGAGGTGCTGATCATCTTTGATCGCTCGTCCTGGGATACACTTCACACTTGGACAGGAGTATTCATGATCCTCGCTGCAGTCCTGCATTTCACATTTCACTGGCAATGGGTGCTTACGATGAGCAAGCGGATCATGACAATGTTGCGCCCTGGGGGCACGAACATGTCATCAGGCGCCAAGCTTAATTTAGTCATTTTTCTGTTGGTCGCTTTAAGTTTTACCACAACCGCTGTATCTGGAATTTATTTTCTCTTCGCGCCTGTGGGTGGCTATCAGGGTGGTAGGAATTTAGCTTGGGACCCCGGGTTGATTTTCAGTCGGACGACATGGGACCTGATCCATACCTGGTCGGGCGTGATCTTGATTCTAGCGGCCGTCGTTCACTTTAGCATCCATTGGCGCTGGGTGGTGAAGGTGACTAGGCATATGCTTGAGTCATTCGGTTTACGATTTAGACCACGGCAAGGTCAAGAAAAGATGTTGATATGATGGATGATCGTTCAAATTTAATCGGAGTAGTAAGTTTTCGAGATGGAGGATAAGAAATGGTTAAGAAAATTGTGCTCGGTATTCTGATGGTAGGTTTATGCGGCATAGTGGTCGTCGGAGCCGTCAACCGTACGACCGTTAAGACAACAGGAGTGGAGCAAGTCTACCGGCAAGGCGATAGATTTGGCAGCAGGGAAACGATGTCTGACACTGGAGAACGATTGAGGGGAACGCAAGGAACTGGTGGTAGCAACCGCGGGAGCACGGTGCAGGGTTTGGATAGGTACCCCGAAGCTGATCCAATATCTGCACAGGAGTGGCTGGTTCTCCATGGTATCGTCGCCAGTGTGGAGGAAGACACCTTGACGGTTGAGCTACTTGATGCCGAAAAGATCGTTGTGAAGGGGCGTGCCTGGTCTTTCGCACAAGAGCAGGGATTCGCATCGCAAGTAGGAGACCAGGTTGAGCTGGTTGGATATAGTGCAGGAGATAAATTTGAGGTTGGGCGGATCGAAAACCTTACCAACGGTCAGATGATCACCTTACGTGACGGGAACGGTCGCCCTCAATGGGCTGGACGCGGTAAGCGCGGTGCCTGAAGAATCTCAGTTCTGGTGGAATTGAAATCGACTTGAATATTCTTCCCGCTATTTACAGCCCGGGTGATCTTACCTGGGCTGACTCATTGTTTCCAGGAAGAACATACGATCGTTTGTGGTTATCTGTTTTTGGCTTAGTACTCTAGACTGCTCCCGCCGATGAACTCGCGGAGCACTGAGTCGGAGGGTATGGGTGAGTCGTCTTCGACTGGTTCAACAGCTTGGAGAAGTTTGTGTATTCGTGCTGCACGGATATGTGCGTCTTCTCGCAATGGATCCTGTTTATACATCGTTGCCCATTCAGCGAACCGATCGATCAACTTCGGTCGGTAGATCGCAATCTCATACGGCATGGCGCTGTTGATGATGTGATCCGCCGTGCTGATGTAAGGGATGATGTTGCGAAGCTCGCTGGAGCGGACATAATGCCAGTGCTCTAGTGTTTGTTGTGGGTTGTATGCGCGATGGACATCATCACGCAGCATACGACGGATTAATCGTAGATCGGTCCAGCGAATGTAACGGTCATCAGGCCCCTTCATTTGCATCAGAGGTTCAAGATAGAGTTTGAATTTCATCTCATTGGGGATGTCTTTTGTCATCGCAGGGTATAGCCCATGCAGACTATCAATTAGGAGGATCTCCTCCTCCTGCAACTTCAACGGTGTGCGATCGAGATGTCGCTTTCCTGTTTTAAAGTCGTAAAAAGGAATGGAGACTTCTTCGCCTTCACTCAAGCGCTTGAGATGTTCATTAATGAGAGGTAGATCAAGTGCTTGGGGAGTCTCGAAATCATAATCTCCAAATTCATCAATGGGGTGCATTTCGAGGTCGAAGAAATAGTTGTCCACGTTGAGTGCCTTGAAACACATGCCCCTGCCGCAAAGCCGTTCTTCGAGCTTAATGGTGGTTGTCGTTTTACCTGAGGAGGAAGGTCCGCTGATCAGGACGATTTTAAGGTCGTTGCGTTGTTCGGCCACAATATCCGTGGCGACGTTGACATCCCTCTCGTAGGCCTCTTCGGATTCATGAACGATCTGTGGGAATTCGCCTCGCAGGATGCGTTGATTCAGGGCTTCGATGGTGTGTAGCTCATGTGAAACAGCCCAATTGAGGATTTGCCAGGTCTTTGCCCAAGGGACATTCTCGGAGGGTTTGGATAGCCATGTGCCCTCTTCTCGCCGACGACGATCCCTCTCCTCTCGGTAGAGGATGTACGCTTTTGCGGTCTTAGCGTGACCATTCTCGATCAACACCTTCTCAACTGCATCTTGGATCATTTCGATGTGTGGAGTTTGCCCCTCAGGGGTTGTGGTTTCTAGGTGCTGCACGATTTGTTCTGTTAACCACTCGGCTCGCTTCCGGTCGCGCCCACCTACCGCCACCGCGGCGCGGTAGATCGCGTTTGCGATTCGATCAGGGTTGAAGGGAACAACGGCCCCACTGCGTTTAATGACCTGGGTGATCTTGGGCATCTAGTCCTCCTATTGAGTAACAATTCTTCGATGAGAATCAAATGCAGCCAGTGATGGACTCAATTAGGATCTAACTTTCTTGGTTTCATTATAAATGCTTATTATCTAGACATTGTTAATGGCTGGACGATGTCGATAGTTAGAAGTAAGTCATTCGATCCACATTTGGTACGACAAGCCATTAAAACTGATGTCATGGAATTTTCAATTGGACCCGCAGCCTATAAATATCGGCCATCCTTCGAGTATGGGATCCTAGGAGATCTATATGGAGTTGTAAAGTTCGATTGTGCTGTTACTTCGATAAAGGAAAGGTATAGTGGGATGATACTTGGTCTGTAAAGTATTGATTGGAAGTGGCTGATTAGTTGTGCGATCCATTCTTAAGCAGTGATAACCAACTGAAAGGTCATTTGTTTGATATTTAGCTTACCCTATAAATGGATAGCATCATGGCCATACGTTTCGGGTCATAATGTGGTTTTGCCTGAGGAGGAATAAGAAAGGAGAGTGCATGATAGCTAAGAGTGCGATCCTCGTCGTTGACGATGAAGTAACCTATTGCGATGTCATCGCCGATATCCTTGAGTCGTACGGATTTGTTACCTACATCGCCTACAATGTGGCTGAGGCGTTAGACCTTCTAGATACCATCACAGCAAATCTTATACTGCTGGATGTGATGATGCCAGAGATCGATGGTTTAACCATGCTTCGACAATTACGTTTCCATTCGGAATGGGCAGATATCCCGGTGATTGTTGCCAGTGCCAAGGTTTCACCTGAGGATGTTTCAGTTGCTTTCGAGGCTGGCGCCGATATCTTTCTACCCAAGCCTTTTACAGCGAAAGAGTTACGAACAGCTTTGCGTGAATTTGTGGCTTTACCAGACACGGGCAGCTTCGAATGCGCTGCGTGATGTCTTACCCCGGTTGTGGAATGGTTCTTCTTCGCGTTGAGGGATCTCCCCCTTTTTGTTCGTAGTTGCTCTGCTTGATTAGTTGAATAAAGATCTTGACCACCTTAGTTTGTTTGCTATTGGGTCATCTTGAGAGGGTTGTTTCGCTCCCCCATGTCATTCAGAGGGGCCCTTCGATTTTCCTCAGGACAGGCTCCGCGAAGGATCCCTTTGATGACACTTCGGGAATATTGGCGTTAGGATTAGTTCGGATTTTTCAATTGCACCGATCTATTCTCTCCACCTTTGAGCTTCTCATTTTGTATTCCGACCTCATTCAGTAAACTGAATCAGACATCTCCTTATGTCAAATGGAGTTCAGCGAGATGCCAATACCAATTTGATGCCAAAGGCACCTTTATACGTTTGGCAATTCGGTTGGTTTGTGATAATCCTTCTCATGTAGAATGTTTAAGAGAAATTCGGTACATCAGCCTGGTGCGAAATGAAGGGGTGGGAAGGAATGAAACCGATTCGAGTCGCGATCGTCGGCTGTGGCCGGATATCCGACCTGCACGCGTTGGGATATCGCGGTCGAGAGGATGCTAGGATCGTCGCCGTGTGTGATCCGCGGCGAAAACGCGCCCAACAGAAGGCAAAAAATTGGGGAGCGGAGATGGTCTTCGCGAAATACCAACAGGTACTCGCCAATGCTGATATTGATATGGTGGAGTTGCTTGTGCCTCACCACTTACATGCTGAGATGACCATCGCAGCTTGTGAAGCGGGAAAACACGTGTCAGTTCAGAAACCGATGGCGCTCACGGTCTCTGAAGCGGATCAGATGATCCTGGCAGCTGAGAAGGCCGGCGTTATCTTACGTGTCTATGAGAACTTCGTCTTTTATCCCCCGTTTGTGGAAGCCAAACGGTTGATCGAGGCGGGAGAGATTGGTGAACCGCAGATGATCCGCCTCCATTTCAACACCGGGACCAGGGGTACTGGTTGGAGGGTGCCGCTCTCCGCGTGGCTCTGGAGGTTTGACGAAAAACGCAGTGGAGGCGGACCCCTTGTCTTCGATCACGGCTATCACTTGTTCTCCTTGGCATATCATCTGATGGGCGAAGTTGAACAGGTTTTTGCTTGGATCGATCGTTCTCGGGCTGTGCCCACCAAATACGTTGACGGGCCAGCCACGATCATGTTCCAGTTCAAGGCTCCACGACGATATGGCGTGATGGATATCGCTCACACACCGGAAATGCAAATCGATTCGCTTTACTATGCTGACGACAATCGTGTAGAAATCATTGGAGATCGTGGGATCTTATTTGTCAATCGTTGTACCGCACGCACGGTGGATCTGCCAGAGTTGATGATGTTTCGTGACGGCATGACGATCCCAATCCCGGTTGAATGCGTCGAGTGGCATGATAGCTTCGTAGATTGCACCCATCACCTGATCGAGGTACTGAAGGGAAGAGATAGGCCGATCTTGGACGGTAAAACCGGCAAGACCATACTCCGATTTTCCCTCGCTGCCCATCAATCCGCTCGTACAGGTCAGGCGGTGCGACCGGAGGATGTGGAATAGGCCCCGAATCTCGCTCAGCCTCGCTTTTTCTTGACCCATTTGGATCAAATTGAAACAGCTTCAACATCGCAGGACCTATCTCGATGAAAGCGAGCAATTCGACTGATCGAGGATCAACCATGGGTGTTCCATGAACCCATATGGTAAGGTCGAGATTTCAATCCATGTGTGTAAGCCGATTGTAAGGTGGTCTGCTCTCATTCTCTGCTATCTTGTTTTCAATAGCAGACACCGTTAGATAGCCTAAAAGACGGAGCAGTGTCAACAGACACGATCTAGGTCAGTAAAAGTTTTTTTAATAATGTGGAAGGAAAGCCCTTTGGAGAACCATGATGAACAGGCAAATCACTGACGAAGACATCCGAACTTTTCTACGCAAAAATTGGGTTAACTACCCCAGCCAGATCTCGCTGATGCAGGGGACCATTCGACTGCTCTGGCCAGGAGGCGCGCCGACGAATGGTCACGAGCGAGTAGTCAGGCTTTGTCTGGAGGAAACCAGGCTCCGTCCAAACGCTTAATACGCGTAAACCTTGGGTGGTATTCGATAAGGCTTCCGAAGTCTGTAGGATCTCGGAAGCCTTTTTCTGTTGGCTGATGACACTAAAAAACGCCCACATCGGGGGAAAAGGAGTGTGTGTGGGCTACCGCCTGAACCCCATATAAACCCCTTTCTTCATTTCGTCGTCACCTGGTATAAAAACTCAATGGATGATGCGGTAAAATGACATCGCATTCATCCATGACCTCTCTGGGGTGGTGCCGTCAAAGGAGAGAAATCGCTATGCCAGCCATCCTTGTTGAGAACCTCACCCGTATTTACGAGACGACGACAGGTGTAATCCGGCGGAAAAAAAAGGAAATCACCGCTCTTGATGAAATTGACTTAACGGTAGAAGCGGGCGAGTTATTTGGGTTACTGGGCCCTAATGGGGCTGGCAAGACAACCCTCACGAAGATCCTGGCGACCATCCTGCTTCCCACATCGGGAACCGTGCGCGTCCTTGGCATGGATGCGGTCGCACAAGAGAAGGAGCTGCGTCATCGACTTGGGATTCTTTTCGGCGGGGAGCGAGGTCTCTATTGGCGGTTGACCGGCAGACAAAATATCCAATACTTCGCCGACCTTTATCGTGTCCCTCCAGCGGAGGTCAAATCACGTGTTCCGGAATTACTCGAGCTGGTAGGCTTGAGTGATCGCGCTGACGAACGGGTTGAGGGCTACTCGCGCGGGATGAAGCAACGACTCCACGTCGCTCGCTGTTTGATCCACGATCCAGATGTCTTGTTGCTTGACGAACCAACCCTTGGGCTCGATCCGGTCGCGGCACGCGAGATACGCGGCATTATTCGTGGGTTGAACGACCAGGGTAAGACGGTCTTCCTCACGTCACATTACATGTTCGAGATCGACGCGCTTTGTGAGCGGGTGGCAGTGCTCAACAAAGGGAAGATCTTGATGGTTGATACCCCCTCAGCACTGAAGGACCTGGTTGCTGACTTGGAGGTGGTTGAGATCGAATGTCTGGGCGCCCCGGCGAATGTGCTCGAAGATCTCAGGCAACATCCCCGATTGCAGGATATGCGAGTGGAAACGAGAGAACATAAGCAAATCCTGCACTTACAAGCACCGGCGGGCTCGGAATTGGTTCAAGAGTTCTTACAGATCCTAAAGGAGGTGCGAGTCGAAAAGGTCATCACTCGGCAACCGACGCTCGAAGATGCCTATGTTCGGCTTGTAGGAGAGGAGGCCTTGCATATATGACGCACTTGCAGTCCCTCGCAGCCTCCATACGGGTGATTCAGAATTCGTACAAAATGCAGATGGCAGAGAACGTCACCCGCAACACCTTTCAGTTTACCTTGGCCTTGCAGCCGGTGCTTTTCACGTTGCTCAGCGTTGGAATATATCGTTTTGCGGGTAAGCCAGACCTCTCCCTTTACGGAATCATCGGCTCAGGTTTGATCGGTATGTGGAACGCGAATCTGTGGACATCGGGTTTCATCGTCCAGGGTGAGCGATGGTCCGGCACGCTCGAGCTGCTATTAGCAACCCCCAGCTCGCTCATGGTGGTGCTTTTTGGCAAGAGTCTCTCGAACGCCTCCGCTTCCCTCGGGGCGATTTTCATCACCTTCTTAACCGGTGCCCTGGTCTTCCGGGTTCCCCTCGCCATCGAGGATCCGCTGGGCTTCTTCGTCGGTCTCATCCTGACGCTCCTCGCCCTGACAACGCTGGGACTGGTCCTGGGGACTCTTTTCGTGCTCACACGAGCGGCGGGGAACATGACACAAGTGCTCAATTACCCGATCTTCATTCTTTCAGGACTCACCTTCCCGATTACTACGCTCCCACTTTGGACACGACCGCTCTCATGGGCATTGGCTCCATCTTGGGGAAGTCAAGCGTTGGGACAAGCGGCTGGTCTGTCCGATGAGGCGCTCATGCCTGCCTTTCTGTGGTTGATCGTGCTGGCATTGATCTATTTTCTGATAGGACTGGTGGCATATCGCCGCATCGAGAGAATCGCGCGCGCAAAAGGTGGTTTGCAGGAATTCTAATGCAACACAAGCGACGAACTTCTATTAGCTTGGAGCTACGACATAACCTGCGTGTCTTTTGGTCTGCGTCTCTAGGGTCTTTCTCCAATTTTTTAGCCGAGTACTCGCCTGCGGTATTCTTCGGTACGGCCGTCCCGCGCTATATACTGCAATCGGCCTTTTTCGTACTTTTGGCTCGCTTTGCTGGCGGTCCGGAGCTGATGCGATTTTCCTTGTTAGGGAATGCGGTCCAAATCGCAGCCAATATGGGTTTGGTGAACATGGTGAGTGTAGTTGAGAGCGAGAAGTGGATCGGTACACTCCCCTTATTGATCGCGGTCCCCAGCAACAAACTGCCAGCTCTGATCGGTCGAGGCGTGGCCAACATGATTGAAGGCCTTGTGGGCATCGGCTTCGCACTTGGCGCTGGGATGTTGCTCTTCGGAGCCGTCTTTGTTCCTTTGAGATTGCTCATGGCTTTGCCCTTGATCCTGCTGGTCATCACTTCTATTTTTGGTTTGGGGCTGTTGATCGGAGCCATCACCTTACCGCTTCGTATTGGGACTCTCACCTCCAACGCGATGGCTTATATCATGATGGTCATATGCGGTGTGAATTTCCCGATTAGTGGACTTCCTGAATGGCTCCAGAGCATCACACGATTGATACCGATGACGAACGGATTGATGGCCGTACGTCAGGTGGTCGATGGCGCAAATTATCGAACCGTACTGCCACTCATCGGATATGAAATTCTGGTTGGGTTTGTATGTTACGTCCTAGGTTACCTGGTATTTGAGGCGCGCCTACGGACGGCTCGGCAGAGGGGGACAATTGAATTATTCTAATCCGATGAGTAGGAGACGCGAAAGTGTTTCCTGATCGGATGGATACTCTTCGGATGATTTCTGGAACGGATCTTCTCATAGATCATGCCTCCAAGAAGACCGGATTACTTTACACACCTGCGGGTGCATTCACATTACTCCCTCATGAGGGGCACGGCCTCGATACATGATCTTGTTTCCCGTGCCTCTGCTGAGGGTTTCCAATCCCTTGCGCTGACGGATTTTAACGCGTTATACGGTGTCGTCGTCTTCACCAGGGCTTGTGCAGAGCACGGCCTCCGGCCCATCCTAGGCATGACCGTTGCTGTATCCCAAATCGAAGGTGGACCTTCAGATGCATTCACGTGTCCAGGACACCTCGTCTTGCTGGCAAGAAATCACGCAGGCTATCGTTCACTTTGTCGCCTTTCATCATTGATCTTAGGTGATCCTGATCGTCAGATCCAGCTCAGTCCTCTCACATGGGAGGAGTTAAAGATCCACTGCGAGGGTCTCCTCTGTTTAGAAGGTGGGAAGACCGGTTGGTTGTATAGTTATCTTCGTTCAGGGGATCGGGAGGCCGCAGTTCGATATGTCGCCAACCTCAGTGGACTCTTTCGTGAGGATTGCTTCTTAAGTTTGGAGATTCAGAATGCTGATGATCATGGCGTCGCGCAAGAAATCGTCGAGTTAGGTGAACGCTTCGGAACTCCCGCAGTGGCCGTGCGACCGATCTACATCCTGGAACCAGGCGACCGATCCACGCTGCATCTTTTAGCGGCCATTGATCACAATTGCCGGCTGGAAGAGGTCACAAACTCGATGCTGCCTGCTTGCGGAGACACGAACGTCGATTTACATTGGCTCAGTCTGGATGAGATGACACAATGCTATCAAGCCTTCCCGGATGCCCTAAAAACAGTGGGGAGGGTGCTTGAGCGCTGTGAAACCTCCTTGCCGGACGGTCGTCCAATCTGGCCTGCTCCCAAATTGCTCGACGGTCAATCGCCAGATGAAGTCTTAGCAAGGAATGCTCGATCGGGAATGGAAGAAAAATACGGCCCCGAGATTGAGGGATTTGTGAGGGATCGTTTGCAGATGGAGTTGGATACTATCGCTCATCGAGGTTACTCTCCACTGTTTCTGGTCGTCGCGGATATCGTCCTTTATGCCCGCCAGGCGAGGATACCCGTCAACACACGCGGTAGCGTAGCTAATTCACTTGTTGCGTATTGTGTCGGCATCACTACGATCGATCCCATCGCTCACGATCTGCTCTTTGAGCGTTTCTTGAACCCAGCGCGCACTGATTTACCTGACATTGACCTCGATTTTTGTAGTCGACGACGTGATGAAGTATTGAATTATGTGTGCCAAGAGTATGGTGAGGACAGGGTTGCGCTGGTGGCTACGATTAACACCTTACAGTTGAGGTCAGCTGTACGGGAGACTGCGAAAGCCCATGGCTTCGAAGAAGTGCAAATAAAGAAGCTGACCGCGAAGTTGCCCCGTGGTTGGCACCCCGATCCGCGGCGTCGAGATCAACGTACCGTTGACGAAATATTGGCCGGAATGGAGGACGAGCGAGAGCGCGAGGTCGTGAAGAATGGCTACCGTATTGTCGACCAACCCCGTCACCTCAGTGTGCATCCTGGTGGGGTGGTGATTACTCCCGGTCCGTTGACCGATGTGGTGCCCGTCCAGTGGGCACCGAAGGGATTTCTCATCACGCAATACGATCATTCGGACGTGGAGACCATCGGTCTGCCGAAGATCGACCTTCTTGGCATACGCGCTTTGACTGTCTTGGCGGATACGACTGAGCTTGTTCGCCTTCACCATGACCCAGACTTCCACTTGGAGGGGATTCCCCTCGATGATCAGAAGACAGGGGACTTGCTCTCCAGTGGTGAAACCATCGGTGTTTTTCAGTGCGAATCGCATGGGGCACAACGTACGCTGCGCCAACTTCGAGCGCGTAGCGTGCGAGATTTAGCGGTATCGAACGCCTTTTTTAAACCTGGTCCAGCGACAGGCGGGATGGCCCAAGCTTTCATCCGCCGTTATCGGGGTGAGGAACCGGTCTCCTATCTACATCCTGCGTTGAAGCCCATTCTGGGGTCGACGATGGGCGTACTGATCTTTCAAGAACAAATCTTGCGTGTGGCGCGTGAGATTGCTGGTTTGCGTTGGGAGGAGGCCGATTATTTAAGGCGTGGTGTGAGCAAATTCCGTGCGCCGGAAATGGAGGCCATGCGAGCCCGTTTCATCGCTGGTTGTCAACGACGACCTCCCGACGGGCATGGATTTACCGCTCAGCAAGCCGAGCGGCTCTGGGAGCAGGTCGTCGCTTTCGCTGGGTATGGTTTTAATCAGGGGCACGCGACGGCTTATGCTGGAGTAAGCTACCGATCAGCCTACTTAAAAGTCCACTGGCCAGCGGAATTCTTTTGCTCACGGTTGGCTGGGATGGGTGGTTACCATCATCCCGCAATCTATATAGCCGAAGCCCTGAGATTAGGTATTCGAGTCCGACCGCCGCATATCAACCACAGCTATCGGCGATTCACTGTTTCTTACGAAGAAGAAGAGGGAAAGGAACCCATTCCAGTTCTCTGGATGGGGCTTGATCAAGTTCGAGATTTACGTCGAAAGTCGATCCAGGCGATCCAATCGCAACGTGACGAAGGACTTTATGCCAGCCTTCAAGATTTATTCACCCGTGTCTCGTTACAGGATCGTGAGTTGACAAACCTTATACAATGCGGTGCATTAGACGGGCTAGGGGAGAGTCGGGCTGCGTTGCTGGATGAAGCAGAGAGTGTTGTACGAGCGGGTACCGCTTATCAGAGAGTGTTCTCGTTTGCTCAGGCTTCAGCAACGCCACCAGAGACCCCAGCACAGCGAATGAAGTGGGAACAGCATATCCTGGGTTTGCCATTGAGTGTTCACCCGATCGATACCATCGAAAATATCCCAGAAGATGTCACACCTTTATCTAGGCTGCCTGAGTTAACCAATAGGAGGGTGGTGGTTATCGGCACACGTTTGCCTGGTTGGACAGGCGGAAAAGGGTTCTTCTTCAGTGATGGGAAGAGCTTCGTAAATGTGATCATGGACCAAGACGCTATGGCTAACAGAGAAAAGCCTCCAGTTTGGGCCCTCTTCCGCTTGAGTGGACGTTGGCGGGTCGACGAATGGGGGAGTGGATGGTTCCAGGCTGAGGAGATGGAAGAGATTGGATTAGGTTAAGTTGAGGAAATTAGAAGCGTTAGCCATATATGACACCGTGGGATTGACAATTCGGGAATGAGGTGTGAGAGGATCTCTTACAAAAAAAATGTG
>DUEW01000038.1 GCA_011174845.1 Anaerolineae bacterium
TCGCACCGCGTAGACGGGGCTCGCGGCACGAACGGGGTGCGAGAGACGGCATGAATTGCCCCTACACTGTTCTGATTGAGGGACCTGTCTACATGGAACGAAATGGCGGCATCGCTGGTATTCACGGCATGGACGGTGAATTGCCCCTACGTTGTTCTGATTTAGGCTTCCATCATCCCGACAGTCATCCTGAGCCTGTCGAAGGATGACCGTCGAAGGTTAAAGGCAACTGTAAGGCCCCCGCTTCGTCGAAATGAATGTGGCTGACCGAACTATTCCGTACGCCGAAGTATCCGTAGAAGCATGAAAGCTCTCGTCTTGACGCAATGAAACAAATGTGCTAACATAATCGATCGTCTTCTGGAAGCGGTGGTTATCTCTCGATGTCTAAAATCCCAGCAATTCAAACCGATACTTTGACGCGTATCTATAAGATCCGTGGCGGAAAAAAGAGCGATCCCAAGGAGCTGGTCGCCCTCAAAGATGTGACCATCGAAGTCCCCCGCAGCGAGCTGTTTGGCTTGCTTGGCCCCAACGGCGCCGGCAAGACCACGTTGATCAAGGTCCTCACCACCTTGCTGGCACCTACTTTGGGTCGTGCCTTTGTCGCGGGCTATGATGTGACAAAGGAGCCGCATGAGATCCGCGCTCGCATAAACATGGTCTCGGGCGGAGAATCTTCCGGCTATGGTCTGCTCACCGTGCGGGAAAACTTATGGATGTTTTCGCAGTTCTACGGTATTCCTTCTCGCGAAGCCAACCGCCGTATTAAAGAACTCTTGGAAGTGGTCGGTTTGGGCGACCGGATCAACACCAAATCCTCTGACCTCTCGAGCGGGTTGCGACAAAAGATGAACATCGTGCGCGGGTTCATGACCGATCCAGAGGTCTTGTTTCTCGATGAACCAACCTTAGGGTTAGATGTAGGCGCGGCGCGCGATGTACGACGGTTCATCCGAGATTGGATGGATGAGTCAAAGGATCGCACGATACTGCTCACCACCCATCACATGGTTGAGGCTGAGCAGCTTTGCGATCGAGTAGCGATCATCAACGAAGGCCGGGTTTTGGCCTGTGACAAACCGACAGCCCTGAAACAGCAACTTCAACAGGCGGCGATTTACCACCTGCAGATCAGCCCGCTGGATGGCATAACCCCCGAAACCTTTGAGCGCATCCGTGGGGTTCATCACTTCACGTATCGCTCTCAAGATGGCTCTGCAACGCTGGAGTTTATCCTCGAGGAGGATGATGTGCTCGCGACGGTGTTGAACCAATTGACCGCCCATGACATTCATCTCCTTAATTTGGAGAAACGCGAGCCGTCCTTAGAAGATGTTTTCATCCATCTGGTTGGGATGAGCATGGAAGAGGTTGAACGTGGAGAGGTCGACTAGCTTCGCCAAGCCTTACTCAACCCGGCTCTTCGTCCAAACGGTGATCGCCCGCGCCTATCCTCGGGTGATCGGCGCGCAGCGCGAAAAATCATGGATGTTCTTCGACATATTCTTGCCTCTCCTGGCGGTGTCGGCATATGTGTTTGTATACCGTGCCATCGGCGCGCCAGAAACCTACGTTGGTTTTGTGATCATGGGCGGGGCAATGACGGCCTTCTGGATGAACGTCTTGTGGGGCATGTCGAGCCAGCTCTATTGGGAGAAGGAGCAAGGCAACCTTGCGCTCTATATCATCGCCCCTAATTCACTGATGGCGATCCTGTTGGGCATGGCCCTGGGAGGAATGCTTTCCACGACTTTAAGGGCTTTTGTAATCGTTCTCGTTGGCAGCTTGCTCTTTGAAGTCCAATTCACAGTTGCTTCATTTTCGGCCCTCTTCGGTACATTTATTTTGACCATGGTGGCGCTCTATGGCATGGGGATGATGTTCTCGTCTCTCTTTCTCCTATTGAACCGGGAGGCTTGGCACCTCGCCAATCTCGCTCAAGAACCGATCTATCTGCTTTCGGGCTTTTACTTCCCGCTGAAAAGCCTCGGTTTTTGGATCGCAGCCGGCGCTTCGGTCATCCCGCTCGCCCTCGGGATGGATGCCATGCGTCAGTTGGTGTTCCCATCAGGGCCGTCGCTTGGGTTTCTCAGCGTTCCGATCGAGCTAGGGATCTTGGCGATCTTGAGCGCAGGGTTTCTGGTCGGTGCACGCTATCTGTTGGCTTACATGGAGCGTCTTGCGATACGGGAAGGGCGGCTCACCGACAGCAGGCGGTAAGTTCCGATTTGATGTGTCGGTTTGGTTTTCCTTACCAGTTTTCATGCTGTAGCCGCGCTCTTTGGAGTGCGTAATGATGTGCAGATTACAGCCTGCGGCTACAGAGTAGGACGTATCGATGAGTCGTACGGCAACTGTCTCACGGTTGAGTAAAAGGGAGCGAAACGTTCGCGAGCCATTGCGTTCGTTTTTCACGGCCGCTTGGCTTGGTTGGCAGATCGAGTCGAACTGGACCGATCCCTTTCTGTTTGCCGTGTACTCCATCATCAAACCAATCGCCGGAGCGGCAATTTTAGTGGTGATGTACGGAATCATAACCCGCGGTGCCTTTGAATCACCGCTCTTCGTATATATCTACTTGGGGAACGCTTTTTATATCTACGTCGGTTCGGTGATGAATGGTGTTTCGTGGGCGGTGATCGACGATCGCGAACACTACAAAACGCTGAAATACATCTATATTGCCCCGATCCATGCGCCCTTTTACTTGGTGGGTCGAGGCGTGGCTCGCTTTCTGACCGCCACGATTTCGGTCTTGGTCACCATCACTGCCGGGATGCTGTTTCTCAACCTTCAACTCGACCTGGGGACGGTGAATTGGCCGATGTTCTTGGCCGCTTTAGCTTTGGGGGTCATCTTACTGGCGAATATGGGGCTGATGTTGGCCGGTGTGACGCTGATGATCGCACATCATGTGTGGTTCATCGGGGATGCGGTTGCCGGCGCGCTCTATCTCTTTAGCGGGGCCATCTTTCCCCTCGAAGTACTTCCGAACTGGCTTCGTCCGGTTGGCTTCGCCATGCCGCTCACCTATTGGCTCGAACTTCTGCGACGGGCTTTGGTTGGTCAGGTGGCCGAATCTTTCCCCACGCTCTCACATGTTAGCAATGGGCAGTTGTTCGGCATCCTGCTCGGTCTAACGGCCATCTTCGGTATCATGGGCATCATCATGTTCCGCTGGTGTGAGCACCAAGCCCGTGAGCGTGGCCTGATCGACAGGGTGACGAATTATTAGTCGCTTCAGGTCAAACTGAGCAAGATCGAACTGTGAGAAGTTAATCATTCTGAGTGCTGATAAGCGCGACGTCATCGTACTCGAAGGGTGAGAATCCCTGTGGTGTGTCGAATCAAAAAGCATCATCATAGGGATCCTTCGCGGAGCCTGTCCTGAGCCTCTCGACTTCGCTCGGGACCTACGGCTCCGCCGAAGGGTTCCGCTCAGGATGACATCAGGATCTTCGACCTCGGCTCGAAACCCCTAAAATAATTCACCTCCTTCGTCCAGCATGCTATAATCCGCCACGTTTGAACCAACTGGAAATCTCATGCTCGCCGATTGGATTCTTGCCTTCGCACCCATTCTGGTCATTCTATTCTTGATGATCCGCTTCCAGTGGGGTGCAGCCAAAGCGGGACCTGCCGGATGGTTGGTAGCCGTCGTCGTCGCTGCCGGCCGCTTTGGAGCCGGGATCGATCTCTTGGCTCTGGCCCAAGTGAAGGCTCTGTTGCTCACCCTTGATGTCTTGCTGATCGTCTGGGCCGCATTCTTGCTTTATCGGGTGGCCGATGAGGCAGGAGCGATCGATATCATCGGAAAGACTTTGCCACGTCTCACAGCTGACCGTGGAATGCAGGCACTGTTGATTGGATGGGCTTTCGCATCTTTCCTTCAGGGGGTCGGTGGGTTTGGCGTGCCAGTGGCTGTCACCGCTCCATTGTTGGTCGGCCTTGGCTTTTCTCCGTTGGCCGCCGTACTCATACCTTCCCTTGGTCATGCTTGGGCGGTGACTTTTGGTTCACTGGCTTCCTCCTTCCAGGCGTTGATTGCGGCAACAGGTTTACCAGGGGAGACCTTAGCTCCAGCGTCTGCCACATTACTGGGCTTGGCCGGTTTCGGTTGTGGGTTCATGGTTGCCCATGCGGCTGATGGTTGGAAAGCCCTTCGCCGTTTGGCCTTTCCGGTGCTACTTCTAGGAACTTTGATGTCCGCTGCCCAGTATGGACTGGCGACCAATGGCTTATGGAACATAGGTGGATTTGGGGGCGGAATGGTTGGTCTTGCTGTGGGGATACTCATCGCTCCTTGGTATCGCGGTGAGCAATCACAGAAAAGCGAATCCAGGCTTGATAGACGCTCGGTGCTTTTGGCCTTATCGGGATATCTTGCCCTCATCGCCATTACGTTGCTGGTTCAACTTGTTCCCCCTATTCGCGCGTTCTTGGGACGGTTTGCGATTCAGGTGTCATTCCCGGAGATGCGAACCAGTTTGGGGTACCTCACTCCTGCGGGTTATGGACGCGTGATCCCTCTCTTTCGTCATGCGGGTGCCATTCTAGGGTATGCCTCCCTGACCGCTTTCTTGATCTACAAACGGGCGGGGTTGTACAGCGCTGGTGCCGCACAGCGCATCGTGAGCGGGACGATCCGGCGGGTGATGTCCTCGAGTTTAGGTATCGCCTCGATGGTTGCGATGGCGGTTGTGATGTCGCATGGTGGGATGACAGATACTTTGGCGCGTGGTTTGGCGGGTGCGGTCGGTTCGCTCTTTCCGCTCGCCTCACCGTGGATCGGAGCCTTGGGCGCCTTTATGACAGGATCGAACACCAATTCCAATGTCATCTTCGCCATGCTGCAACAGCGAACTGCTGAGCTTCTCGGGTATCGTCTTCCTTTAATCCTCGGAGCGCAAACCACGGGTGGGGCGATTGGCTCCGTCGTCGCTCCAACCAAGATCATCGTCGGCGCCAGCACAGCCGGTATGGCTGGCAAGGAGGGGATCGTCCTTCGTTCATTGCTGATATATATCGCCATTCTCATCGCTGGTGTTTCGCTCCTGGTTTTCGCGTTCACGAAAGTTGGTTTGGGATGAGCGGGTATAAGAGCTCGTCGGAACGAGACAAGTTCCGGCTGCAAACGGTAGCCTTGTCCCTCATCCTTCTACCGGCTCTACCGCTCTATGTTGCCGTCCACGCAGGTCTTCACTGGGCTAGTTGGATTTTGATGGGGTTGATCGCCGTAGGAATGGTTGTAGGGATGTGGGTATCGTAGAGCGTGCGCGGCCGGATTCAACCCTGTTTCACCTTTGATCCTAAAAAAATGTCTAAATCTCACCCGATAGGCCGGGCATAATATGGCTAGGCGTATGATGCCATATGCCGGCTCTCTTGAATGAGGTACAATGACGAGCATGTCTGAAATTCATGTTTTGATCACCCTGCCGTTCCCTGAGCCGCTCATCGAACGCCTGACGGCCGTGTCGCCCCAGTTGAAGATCCATGTCCAGCATGTGAAATCGGTGGAAGAGCTACCCGAAGAACTGCTTCCTGAGATTGAGGTCCTTTACACACTTTCTGTTCTTCCAGAGCCGGAGGTAGCATCGAAATTACGCTGGGTTCAACTTCATTTAACCAGAGTGGATCATGTGGCGGAACACAGCTTGATGCACTCCGAGGTAATGGTAACCACGTTAAGTGGAGCAAGCGCGCCACAGGTCGCGGAGTTCGCGCTGATGTCCATCCTCGCACTGAGTCGCCGTCTGCCGGTCATGTTGAAAGACGTGGCAGATGTACGCTGGGCGGGGGGCCGCTTCAAGAGCTATCGTTCCATTGAGCTTCGCGGGAGCACGGTGGGCATCATTGGTTATGGAAGCATTGGAAGAGAGGTGGCCCGTCTCTGCCGTACTTTTGGCGCACGTGTGCTCGCCGCCAAGCACGATTTGAGGCGTCTGAAGGATAARGGCTATGCGCTTGARGGGTTAGGTGAYCCTGAAGCCGAGTTGCCTGATCGCCTCTACCCACCTCAGGCAGTGTGTTCCATGGTCTCTGAGTGCGATTATGTCGTTGTCACGGTACCGCTCACGCTAGAGACGCGTGGCATGATCGACGCGCAGGTCTTCGAAGGGATGAAGCCGACGGCCTACTTGATAGATGTATCGAGCGGCGGTGTTGTGGATCACGGTGCGCTGGTTGAGGCGTTATATGAGAAGCGAATAGCAGGGGTGGCGCTGGATGTTTATCCTGTGGAGCCGCTGCCGGAGAGCAGCCCATTATGGGGAATGCCGAATGTGATCCTCTCGCCGCATGTGGCTGGGTCATCGGGTCAATACTACGAGCGCGCGGTGGATTTATTTGTAGAAAATCTGCACCGTTACCGTGCCGGTCGCCCCTTGCTTAACCGTTACGATCCAGATCGGAAGTATTAAAATGGAGGTTGTCACGTGATTCGAGGTGTTATTTTTGATTTGGGATCGACATTGATCCGATTCGAGGACGATTGGTCCGAGGTACTTGAGGAGAGCAGCCACGCCCTGGCCAGGCAACTAGAGCGAGATGGGTACCACCTAGATGGAAAATCTTTTACGGAAGCCTTTACGCAGGAGATCCAGGATAGCTACCATGTGCGCGAACGGGATTGGGTGGAACGGACCACGTCTTCCGTGTTGCGTAAAGTGCTGTCTCGTTTCGGACATAGAGAGGTTACGGACGAGTCTATTGAACGCGCCGTGTTCCAATTCTACAATATCAGCGAGGCTCGTTGGGTGCCAATGGATGGCGTGTATGAGGTACTCAATGAACTTCGTGCGAAAGGTCTTTTTCTAGGCTTGATCTCGAACGCGGGGGACGAGGGGAATGTCCAGCGGTTGATCGATAACGCGGAACTTCGCTCCTATTTCGAGCCGATTTTGATCTCGGCTGCGATGGGAATTCGCAAACCCAACCCCAAACTTTTCGAAATTGTCCTGGAAACCTGGGATCTGCCCGCGCATCAGGTTGTCATGGTGGGTGATAATCTGGGGGCGGACATCCTTGGAGCGCAGAATGCAGGTGTGCATCAGATCTGGCTTACCACACAGGCAGATACGCCCTCCAATCGCACACACGCTTCTGTCATCGTGCCCGAGATCACTGCCGTGAGCATAGCCGAGGTGCCAGACCTCCTTCCCCAACTGGCCAACTCCTCACCGGGAGGTTAAGCGTGCCGGATTTTAAACCGGTCAGTGATCACATCTTGCGATTGGAGCTTTCCTTTAAACTCATTGGACCGGTTACAATGCCTGTTGCTGTGTGGTTGATTAGGGTTGGAGAGGATTGGATCCTGGTGGACACTGGTGCCCCCGATACCGCTGATCAGTTGGTCTCAGCGATCACCCGTACCACTGGAGGTCGAGGGCCCAAGCGCGTGCTGCTGACTCACGCCCACTATGACCACGGCGGCGGGCTGGATGCTGTTCGCATGGCCTGGAACTCGGCTATTCTATGCCACCGCGAAGAGGTTCCTTTCGTCACAGGTAAGATGGGCTACCACAATTTGAAGCCTCACAGCGTGTCGTTCTGGTTTGGTCGTTTCTTCCTCAGGGGGCGTGGTTGGAGGTTGCCCGTGGCGCGTGATCTTGAGAGAGGCCAAGCCGCCGACGGCATGGCCGTCATCCACCTGCCCGGTCACACCCCCGGTCAGATCGGATTTCTCCATCCGGAGGATCATGCCATGATCTGTGGTGACGCGGTGATGAATCGTAACGGTCGGCTTTCCCCGCCCTTCGCCTTCGCCACTCAAAATCCTGAGATGGCGGAGGCCTCCATGCGTCGTCTCGGTGAACTTGATTACAAGCACTTACTTCTATCTCACGGTCCGCCCATCCTTGACCGTGGGCGAGAAGCGATGCTTGAATTCCTTGCAGGTAGGTCACGAGAGGAAAAATCCGCCACATTTTGAGCGCCTATCGTAGACGTATCTTCCTCATGGTGGTTTGCTAATAGCTCAAGCAGAAGTCCAAAAGACAATGAGATCACCGAAAAGGTGACTACCAATGGTGTTCGATCATTTTGTTAGGGCACAATATTAGGTTCAAATGAATTCGAGCTGCAGGCGATTTGCTGTAGCTGTAGTTTTTAGGGGGCGTATAGAGAGGCGTAGGCTGAAGCCTGCGGCTACATGAATGGTGTCTTAATAAGAATAGGTTTGAAATCTTAAGGACGCCCCACATGTATCGCTCCTTTCAACTATGATCGAGCATGATATTCATCACCCATCTTCCATCTAAACATCCTTGACCCGAGGTGACGAACCTCTTACCATCACCACGGATACCATAGAAGGAGGGGCTGGGCGAAATCAACAGCCGCTTACCTCTCCCGAATCTAAAGGAACATGAGATGAAACACTTAGCCAGATGCAAAACTTCAATCGTGGTCATTCTGCTCATCGTCAGTGTCGTTTTGGGGGCCTGTTCCTCGGCGGAAACTCCACCGGCAGAAGAGGAGCTAGCCACCTCGGTGGCTCAGACCCTCACGGCAGTCGCTGTTGATGCGGTTAAGACGGGCACCCCAGAGCCAGAGGCGCCTTTGATGGAAAGGGCGATCGAGGCCTGGTATGGCTACGTTGTCAGCCTAGCTCCTGGGGACCCCTATGATGACCGCTTGATCTTGGTCCCCGAAGGGGTCGGCGAGTTCGGCGTTGCCGGCTCGAGCAGCGAGATCGAAGCCGAGATCGAGGCGCTCCGCGACCAAAGCGAACCGGCGAACAAAGCTCACTTCTGGGGTGTGCTCACCTGTGGTGTGGAAGATTACGGGGGTTGCCGGCTCATCGTAGAGCGATTACGACCAGATGGACCGGGTCCTATCTTCGAACCCGATATTGTGAAGGGATGGGAAGGGGTAATCTATGCTGGTCCACCTGGTCCTAGGTCGGGCGGTGATGACTATTTTGCCCTGGTCGGAGATTACCATGTGCAATATGGCATCTGGAGCGTTGATGAGACCCTGGAAAAACGACTCGAAGAATTGCGCGACAGCGTTACCGTTATCCACATTTGGGGGGAACTCGTGGCCGGTGTGCCGGACTGGAACGGTACGCAAATCCAGGTCACGCAAATCGAGGTGGTGGACAAGCCCTCAGGTCCGGTGCCCCCGCCACCGGAATGGTCGGAAACCTTTGATACTTGGCAAGTCTATGTGAATGAGGAAATTGGTTATCAATTCGAATATCCGGCAACGGCGACGGTTGAAGAATTTGAGATCATGGGGTTCCCCACCGATGAGTTGCCCGAGGGGATGTCCATCGACGAGTATATCGCGCAATTGCAGGAGCAGTATGGCAATTCGTTATGTGTGCACGTTGGGTACTCCCTGGGATATGTTTCCATCTCTGCGCCACCCAACGCGGGTTTCCGCTACGTGATCTGTGGTCGCACAGGGGTCGGGGTGGGCGAGATGATCAACAAGGTCGAGCTTGTGAATATCGACGGGCGCACCTATGAGGCGACGGGTTTTGAGTTTATCGGCGACGACGAAACGCTGGACAACCACAACGAGACCTTTGTCATCCTCTTGGATGATGGCACCAGGATTGAATACGGGGCCCGACCGGCTCAGGATGCGACCTACGAAGATTACCTGATGAAGACCAAAGAGGTTCTGCTCCAGATCCTGGCTTCTTTCGAGATGACAAGATAGGTGTTCGTTATGAGTTAAGCTTCCCGCGAGCTATTAGCTCGCGGGAAGCTGTGTCATCCTTCCCTTCTGTTATTCCGAGGTGCATTCCCTTAATCTGTCATTGCGAGGAGCACGCCAGTGCGACGAAGCAATCTTTTGGTTGAGGAGATTGCTTCGCCCCTGCGAGGAGCATCGCGACGAGGAATCCCTGTGATTTAGCGAATTCAATAGTTTCATCGTAGGGATTCTCACCCTTCGGGTACGATGACGTCGCGCCTCACGGCGCTCAAAATGACATCCTAAAACGGCGTAGGGGCGGTTCGCGAACCGCCCCTACGACATTGCGAATAATGCTTCCCGCGAGCTCTAGGCTCGCGGGAAGCTGTGTCATTCCGAGGAGCATCGCGACGAGGAATCCCTGTGGTGGCTCTTTTGAATTCGTAACATCCTAGGGATTCCTCGCTGCGCTCGCAATGACATTGTTCGAGAATATACCTGTAGAGGAATTGGATTTTATTAGGGTTGGTTGAACGCTTCGGTGAGGTTGTAGATCCATTGCAGGATCGCGGTCGCCTCATCCTCACCGGCCAGCCTGGGATGGCCATCGGTTTCGATGACGATCGGCACGAATTCCATCCCCCGCACCCCATCTCTGTCCAACCACACATTTAGCACCGCGCTCTCCGGAGGGCCGCCGTCTTCGAAGGCGAAGTTGCCCAGGCCATAGACGATCACACCCTCACCGTAAAATTCAACTCCCTGCAACACATGGGCGTGATGTCCGATCACCAGGCTGGCGCCTGCATCAATCGCCGCGTGAGCAGCCGCTACTTGAGGTGAACTGGGATCCGGTACGTTTTCATAGCCGCTGTGCAGCAAGACGATGACCAGATCAGCCTGGTCCAGGGCTATAGCTACGTCGGCCTGGATTCTACCCGGATTGGCCCAAGCCATGCCTGGACGGTTGGAAGCGGCGGTCCATGTCTGGGTGTCGAAACCACGCACCTCAACCGGCACATGGACATATGCCAGAAATGCCAGGGTAAGACCATTGATTTCTTGAAAATAGGGCGCGTGTGCGGCCGCGTCGTTAGCTCCCGCGCCAACGATAGCGATCTCCTGCTGGTGAAGCAAATCCATGGCTTGCTGAAGCGCCAGCGGGCCGTAGTCCAATGCGTGATTGTTGGCCAAAGAGAGCAGATCGAAGCCGGCCTGGGCCAGAACCTCGGCGGCCTCCGGTGGTGTGCGGAAGGTGTAACCCTTGTTGGCTGGCGATCCAAGGTCGCCCAACGCTGATTCTAGATTGCCGACCGTCAGATCGGCAGGAGTGAGCAGGTCGATCACCTCGGCAAATGGATAGGCTACCTCGCCGGCACGGATGGCGTCACCGAGGGCTCGATCCAGCATCACGTCGCCGACCGCAGCTAGCTGGATGACAGCGTCCTCGCTCAGACGGTCATCCAAGGCTGGGGCTAACTCAGCTGCGGCGGTTTCATAGCCGGTGGCAGCGACCAACGACCAAGACTGCAGCAGAGGATAACCCGGGTCTCCTGGTCGTAGGCCGTCCACCTTCAGCACCTTATGGGTCGCCGGCATGTCCGCCCAATCCATCACGGCGATGAAAGGGGAGCCATCCGACAAGATGTGCTGCGCTTCTGCCAAGGTGACGGACTCCCATTGGGAGGTAAATGGGACGACCAAGGCCAGTGGTCTTTGCCCGCAGGGGATGCCCTCCACTCCAGCTACGAGTGCGACCTGAGCCGTGCCAAGCAAGGGCTCGACGGTCGGATCGTCTTGAATGTTGAGCTGCCACAGCCACGGGTTATCCGTTGCGTTTACGATTTCGAGGGCCCCAAGGGCAGCGTCGGCCCATCGTGCAGGGACGGCTAAGACGACGGGTTGGGGAGTAGGGCTGATGGATACCGTCGGGATGAGGGTAGATGTTTCTGAAGGGCTTGGTGGATGGAGCGTAGCAGTAGCATGAGCGTTTGTGGTGTCCAAGAGCGGAGCTTGAAAGCCTTCGCTCTTGTCCGAGCTGCATGAGGCGAGAATCAACACCAGGCAGGCGATCAGCACCTGTGGTTTCTGAGCAAGGGTGAAATCGAGACCTTTGAGAACCGAATGGGACCGCATTTTATCGTTCATAACTAAGTGGGCATGATTGTAACCTTGTTCACCTCCTTTGACATGGTCTTGCTCCATGGTCGCGACATGATGCCTGAGGGCAACAATTGGGTTTCAAGACCTTGTGGCTTATTGGGGACTTGAGAGCATCGATGTAAAGGAGGTGCCTTAGCGCTTCACATAAAAATATTAGGGCAATTTGCGAATTGCCCCTAGATGAAATGAAGCACAATCCATGACGTTGTAGGGGCGGTTCGCGAACCGCCCCTACGCTTGGTGCTTGCAGAGTACACGTTTATTGTTCGAGAGAGAGCTGAGCAAGCTCCTCCTCTACCAACCGCACAACCAGCTCGTCAAGCGAGAGCACACTGTAATCATCCACATGATGGGGTGTTTCGTCTCCAGGAGCGCCGCCAGCACCATAGGTGAGGAACAAGAATTTTCCTGAGCTGATCTGGGCTAATTGGCGGAAGATGTACTCCCCTTGGTCGTCCAGTCCGCTCGAGGCGAGGGGGAAGATCTTGATCCCTCGTTCTATCGCTTCGAACACATCCTCGGCATAGTTGTAATCATTCGCATAATCAAGATGTGGCGGAGCATCTGCCACGAGGAAGATCAGGCTGATGGTCTCCTCCACTCTCCACTCCGGCAGGTGGATGGCGTTGTGAAGGCCTTCGTTGAGACTTTCGGCGTAATCGCCACCGCCTTCCGCCGCAATATTCCGCAATTCCTCTGTGAATTTCTCAATATCGGGGGCGAATTCGAAGGTGCGGCTGACGAACAAGTCACCGCGGTCGCGGTAGATCGTCATTCCAAAGCGCACATCAGGGTTGGAGGGAAGCGCATGGATTCGCTCCGAGATGGTGATCATGTTAGCTTTGAGTTGTTGGATTTCGTCGCTCATGCTGCCGGTGGCATCGATGAGGAAATGCACGTCCAAACGGACAGGGTTGCTGGCTGAGCGGGCTTCCAGGACGATTGAGTGTTCACGGTTGTCCCGTTCAAGGGTGAAGTCCGCCTTATCGGACCCTTTTTCTACAAGGACGTGATAGCGTTGAACATCATGGCTATTCGATGCCAGCGGAAAGAACAAGACCGTACCATCAGCGTGGGTGTACATCGTTACAAGTTCTTGCCCGGCATCATCTGAAATAGTCACCTTGGCGCCAAGCACTGGCCGACCTTGCTCATTGGTGATCTGAATGATATGGCGTTCGCTGACATCGATCTCATGGACAAGAATATTCCATTCAGTACATCGAAGTCGGTAGAGAAGATAATCGTCCCACTCGGCGTTGTCGTCGACGCTGCCAGCGCGGAGATTGGGCCTTTGGGAGACCTCCCCATCACCAGAACCTGTGGCGGTCCGATCCATGGCATCCGCCGCTGCAGCCGTCGGCATGGGCATGCCCTTGGGAACTCCCATGAGGGGTTCCTCCTCCGAGCTCATCGCCACACCGCCCTCGGTGATCGCTGAGGCACCACCCCAGCCACCCTCTCCATCCCAATCTAGCCATCCGGCGGTCTTGGTTTCAATCGGATCTATGGTAAAGGGGTTGCATGCTCCCACGAGGATGGTGAGACAGAGAATAAGCATGACCTTTTTTCTATTCAGATGGGGTCTCATGTTTCTCTCCATATGGCCGGGATTTAGATCAAAGCATCGTTTGACCACACTGGAAAAGCTCAACCGCGAGAAGAGGGCAGTTATATGTGGGGGTGCGGCTGTACCCGCACCCCCACATATAACCCTCCCTACTTCTCGAGCATAGCTTTTTAGTGTAGTCATGGTTTGAATCTATGACGCAAAAGACCAGGGATTGGTTCCAATGTGTCGGAGAGGCTCGAAAACCGATGACCAAGCAAGCCTACATGGGAGAGGGGGGGTATATTGGGGCATGGACTTCCGTACACACCCCACAAATCCTTATCCCGCTTCGAGCCTCGCTTTTTCAAGCAGGATCCTATCTGTATATTAAAGAACGCCAAGAGCTTATACTTGTAACCGTAGGAGGATTCTATGACGAACGACGCCCTCTCAAGAGATATTCGAGATAGTCAGGAGATTAGGCGCGGCGTGGTGAGACGTGTAGTGCAAGTTATCTTGTTGGTGGTGTTCCAAGCCTCGGTACTGTTTCTCGCTGCGGGCCGTCTCGATTGGGTGTGGGGGTGGGTGTACATCGGCGTATATCTTGTGGTTGCTCCAATCAATGCCATCTTCCTGTTGCGCTACAGCCCGGGGACCATCGCGGATCGCGCCGAGGCCAGAGGTATGAGAGACTGGGATAAGGTGGTTGGTGGGTTGTTCGGAGTGATGTATTTCATCGTCCTATTACTCGTCGCCGGTTTGGATGTGCGTTACGGCTGGACGGGACAAGTGGATTTATGGGTCCATATCGTCGGGACGATAGGCAGTGTGCTGGGGTTCTCGCTTTTCAGTTGGGCGATGATATCGAACGCCTACTTTTCGACGGTAGCTCGGATCCAGGATGATCGCGGTCAAACTGTCTGCACTGCCGGACCGTACCGGTACGTTCGTCATCCGGGCTACATAGCGGGGATCCTCCAATCGCTCTCCAATCCGCTCCTGTTTGGATCGATCTGGTCTTTTTTGCCGGGCGGCCTGGCTGCCACCCTGTTGGTCCTTCGCACGTTGCTGGAGGACAGGATGCTCCATGAGGAACTGGAGGGGTATCCGGAATACGCTTCTCAAGTGCGCTTTCGCCTGCTGCCGGGTATTTGGTAGCAAGTTCGTTGTCGGAGCACCAGGATAAACGGCGCGAAGAACCTGGTTTGTGTGGCGGTTGACATCATCTCCTTTTTTGGGATATGATTGATCACTAATAACCAAAGGCTTTGACGGAGGAAAGTAGGCAGGTGGAATTTGCCAGGGAGGGCGGGGCGTGACTGGAACCCCGACTCAAAAGAAACCTGTCGAAGTTCCCTCCTGAGCCGCCCGGGGGAACGCCTCTCTTGAGGCCAGTAGTTCGGGACGGAACCTCACCGTTACCATAGAGGAGCCGATCGCCATTCGTTAGTTCTAGCTAAGGATTGGTTGCCGGTAACGAGTGGGCCTTTTAGGCCAATAAGGGTGGTACCGCGGGAAAATCATCCCGTCCCTTAACGGGGCGGGATTTTCTTTTTTTAGGCAATTGTAGTTTTATTGCTCGTTAGGGGTGTCAGGGCTTGAAGGAAAGGAGGGCACATGTTAGAGCGTTTGGATGAATTGGAACGCCAGGCACTGGCCGCGTTGAAGAGGGTCAAGGACGAGGTCGGAATGAATGCTTGGCGGGTGAAATACCTGGGCCGTTCCGCAGAATTGGGGACCATCTTGACCGAGCTGCGTGAGTTACCCAAGGAAGATCGACCCGCGGTGGGGAGACGAGCGAACGAGGTGAAGTCGCATCTGGAGGAGATCTTCCAAGCCAGGGCTGATGCATTACGGGTGGAAGCCTTGGAGCGATCGCTGCGGGAAGAGAGACTGGATGTCACCCTGCCTGGTCGCAAACCTCTCCTCGGCCGTATTCACCCCGCTAACCAGACCTTACGCCAGATTTATGCCATCTGGGCCGAGATGGGCTTCCAAATTTACCTTTCGCGCGAGGTTGAGACGGACGATTACAA
>DUEW01000039.1 GCA_011174845.1 Anaerolineae bacterium
GAAATTGATCTGAACGACCGCCGCGCCGATCAGGCGAGGTCCCATCAGTCGACCGACCTGTCGAACAGCGGGATTGCGCAAACCGAGATCTAGGTCGTACCGTGCTCCCAACCCCCGCAGTGCAGGTAGTTGTACCACCAGATGCATCGCTGCCCCCAGCACGACGCCCCACGCTAGACCATGGATTCCATAACGCGGAACGAAAGCCAATACGCTGATGATCGTGCCGAGCCGATAGGATGCCGGTGCTAACGCGGGCAGCGCAAAGAGCTGGTGAGCGTTGAGCGCCGCCATGAGCAACCCACTCAGGCTGAAGATGGTTGGTGAGAGAAGCATCACGCGCAGCAATGAAACGGTTAATTCTACCTGGCTGGGATCCTTGAAACCCGGGGCGAGCACATTGCTCACAAGCCAGGGCGCGGACAACCAACATATCAGGGAGACCGATCCAAGGGCGACGAGGACTAAGTTGGCGACAGCCGAGGCTAGGCTCCAGGCGCCGTCCTGATCGCGACGCGTCAAGAAGTCGGTGAAAGTGGGCAAGAAGGCGGAGGCCAAGGCACCGGCTGCCATGAGGTTGAAGAGTGTCTCGGGCAGCCGATTGGCGGCGTAGAAGGCGTCCAATTCGGGATTGGTCCCGAAGGCGCGAGAGACCAGCATCGCGCTAACCAATCCTGTCACGCTCGAAAGGGCGAAGCCGACCATGACCGTGCCTGCCGCGCGGACGATCTGTCGATCGGGGGTAGAGGTAGAGTCGCTCACGGAAGAGGATTATACAGGAGACGATAGAACAGGTATGAAAGCCTAGCCCGCATCTACATCCACTCCCGTCGGCGCATCCACCAGTACATCCCGATCGGGATCATTAACACAGCAGCGAGCATCACAGCGAAGGCTACGGGTCCTGTCCACACAGGCAGATCCAAGACGGGCTGGAAGAAGTTCATCCCAAAGAAGCCGGATAGGAAAGAGATGGGCATGAACATCGTGGTGATCACGGTCAGGACTTTCATCACTTCGTTCATTCGGTTGCTGACGACAGAGAGGTAGGTATCCAGTGCGCCACCTACCAGATCTCGGAGACCCTCGGTGATGTCATGAAGTCGAACCAGGTGGTCGTACACGTCACGAAAGAAGACCCGATCCGCAGGATCAACGACCGCGTAATCACCCCGGGCTAGTTTGTTGAGTACCTCTCGTTGAGGCATCAAGGTCCGCCGCAAATGGAGCAGAGCACGCTTGAGGGCAAATATATCCTCAAGCATAGCAGGCGTAGGGTGATCGAAGACATGATCCTCAATGTTGTCAATCGCTTCATCCATTTCCTCTACTACTGGGAGGTAATCTGCTACCACCTCATCGACCACCTTATAAAGCAGACGGGCAACACCTTTTTGAAGATATCGCTCATCCCGCTCACAGGCAGACCACACGCGATCGACAGCAAGGATGGGTTGGGTTCGATAAGTGACAAGATAATTTTTGCCCAAGAACACATCCAATTCTTGAGTTTGCACCAGTTCGTCCTTCTCCTGGTCGAAGGTGACGCTGTGTAACACGGCATAAATATATTGTCCCCAGTCATCCACCTTGGGGACGTGGGTTTCTTCAAGCGCATCCTCCACCGCCAAAGGGTGGAAGCCGAATGTCTCGCGTAATAGTGGGGCGCAAACTTCTATTGGCTCTTTGAATAAGTCTACCCACAGTAAGCCATCAGCGTCCTGCAGTGCAGAGACCAGCTGCTCTGGGATCAGGTCTCGCTGTATTTTTCCATCCTTAGTGCGGTACAGCGTGTGAATCATGTCATCTCCTCCTTGCGAAATGCATGAAAACGATATTTTCTACGGATTGAATAGATCATTTGACAACGCCAAGTCCTAGCTGGTGCTCCGCATTTCCTCTGAGATTCGAACATCAAATGTGGGAGTTTGAACAAGATGAATGGTTGTAGAAGCAATCGCAACTCGACCCTCGGTTTTATCGATTTCATCCAGGATGCGGTTGAAGAGCTGATCTTTAGCCAGCCGTCGTCTTTTATAATCGACAACGTAGCGAAGGGTATATTCCATCCAATTGTCGTTGGCAATGAGCGTGACGATGGGGTCCAACACTTCGTGCTCTAGCATGTACTTCTTGATCATGTTCTGCCAGGATTGATGGGCTTGTAGGGAATAATCGCCCACGATTTCTTTGGCAACCTGTAGGATAATCTCCTTCGCCAACTTTCGGTCGCCACCGTATTTAACCGGTATCGTAAGCTCATCCCAGAGGAAGGGAAAGTCCCCGGAATAATTAAAAACCGGTTCTTTGAACACAATACCGTTGGCGATACGTACGATGCGACCGTTGTAGAGATCTGACCCCACCCAGTCGCCAATCTCCATGAGCGTTGTGCGTAAAACGCCGATGTCCACGACGTCACCTTTGATCCCGCCTAATAGCACACGATCGCCAACCTGATAAAAATGGCCAAGCGAAATCGCCACCCAGCCAGCGATGCTGGCAATCACCTCCTGCAGAGCGAAGGCGATTCCGGCACCGGCGACGCCAAAAGCGACGGTCAAATGCCCCAATTGGTCTTTAAACACGAGCGTGATGTAAAGAAAGGCTGTCAGGTAACCGAATAACCCGATCAGCTTACGCACCCGATAGCGTATGTCGGACTGTTGTATCCTACGGTCGAAAGATCGTCGCAAGAGGTAGACAATGATCGCAATCAAGATCACGCCGACGATCGAAATTAACGCGCCGCGCACAGTTGGATTCTCGAGCCACTGAATGAGGTTTTCCTGCATCGAATTGTCCTCCCTTCTCATTTACTGACGTTTGTTGAACAATCGAACCATGCTTCGTCAAACCAAACACAGGCAGATCGTTGTTATCCGATGAGTCAAAGCCGACATACAAAGCCCTATCGGGAAATACTCGAGGCACTGATGGGAGCAAGCGTGTTTAGCCCGCCGACAATTTGTTTCTCTTCCGAAATCATAATAGCACCCTGGTTCCCTGCATTACCCCTGTAGCAATCTCTCAATTTTGCTTATCCCAAGTCATACCATTGAACCTCAGACAGAACCTATTCCAAAGATGTAAGTGCTGATCGGCTCTGAATATCGGCTTCACGCGTTGTCCAGTCATTGGTTCCGTAATAAATAATGGACGGATGGCGGAAGTTTTTTCTAATTAAAGGATTTCTGCGAGTGTGGGAACCTTATCTGGCCATAGATCCTGTTTTCTTAGGACACCAATTTCGTCGTGGATGAAGTGAATCAATTGACGGGTCTCTTCAATTAAGTGTTGGGTATGCTCATGTTTCTGCCTAAGGGTTTCCAAACAGGTAGTGTAAAGATCATGTGGGGAAACATTCACCAATTTTTGCTCATAGGCTTCGATGTTAGGTAACCGCTCAGCTCGCCTCTCGGCAAGCAAAATTTCTGTTTCTTCTGCAAGCACAGTTGCGATTGAACTTGCGCTTATTAGCTCGAGAATAGGAGCAGGCGATTCCAAAACACACTTGGTATCTCTCTCTTGTATCAGAATGTTAAGGTTTCCACCGAAGGTGAAGGCTTCTACTTTTTTGTCATATCTGTCCTCGATGATTATTCGTCCAGGACATGCTTGAAAGTGACTTTCGTATGGCCATGGGTGATGAATCCTAAGCGTTTCAACACCACCTGATGTAATATGGGAGCGGGCTCGGACCAGAAGGTGTACAGTCACCGGGTCGAAATGATGACCGGTGGGAGTTTTTGGAATAGTGATGTCTAATCGAGGATGTCCAGGAGCATGGGGATATGCGCGTGGGTAAAACGTATATCCCAAATCCTCTCCTTTGGAAGTCTTGTTCTGAGTCATAGCGTTATCCTCCGATGATATTCCTGGAACAGGATGGTTGCAAGCTGATGGTTGTGAGGCCGTAGTTTCCCCTTCCAGCCAAGTGAAGGGCTCAATTCCCACGAAGTTCCACCGTTCTTATAGCTGTACTTCTCTTAAAAAAAATCTTCCGGCCGGATTGAGTATAACTTATGAGCCGTTCATGGCGTGAGGTCAAAGCCATTAACAAGAGACTAAAATCAATTGCCTTCAGTTACGCCGCACAAGATGTGCAAATTGCGTCCATTGTTTCTCTGCCAAGCTACGCAGGCCATTCTCTTCAGGCGACCGCAACAACGATGCTGACCATTACCGACGAATGGGTGTATCTTTTTAGATTCATAGAAGGCCGAGATAAAACTAGATCTCTTTCCGTAGACGAAATTAATAAAAAAATTGCCAATTTGGGGATTTCGACCCCAATCCAAATGGAATGGACGCTAGTGCCTCAGATGCGTGGGAATGTCGATGATGGCACGGACTTTGCCATATCTTCGACGTCGGTACAACAATGCTAATTTAAGGATCCAGGCGGTTTGGTTGTGAAGAAGGTTCTCCCACCATTTAGCGGGTATGAACTCCGGCAGGACGACAGTGGCGAGTTGACCATCGCTGTGTTCTTGATCTGTTTTATCGAGGAATTCCAGAAAGGGGCTCACAAAGGAGCGATACGGAGAGGGGATAACTTCCAAGGGCACACCCAGTCCCCAATGCTTCCACAGGTTCATCACTTTTTCGGTTCTGTCTGGATCTATTTCCACGTACACGGCTGTCACATGATCGGAAATTGAGAGCGCATATTTCAAAGCGGAAATGACTCCTCGATGGACGCCAGGGATGGGTATGACAATCCGTGGTGGTGGTAACGGCAGCGAAGGGTGATGCAAACCTCGTAGAGACAATTCATCGGCAATTTCCTCGTAGTGCTTATGCACGGCGCGGAACCCCATGACAAATAGCGGAATCAGGAGCATGACAAACCAGGCACCGTCAATGAATTTGCTGATGGCAATGACAGATAAAGCAATTGTGGTTGTTACTGTGCCCAATCCGTTGGTCAGTGCTTTAAGCCACCATCCTGGTTCACGCGCTCGGAACCAATGAACGACCATGCCCGCCTGCGAAAGGGTAAAAGCTACAAAGACCCCAACGGCAAAGAGCGGGATCAGCGCATGTGTGTCACCACCGAAGAGGAGAATAAGCACCCCGGTGAGTGTAGCCAGCAAGAGCATGCCGTTGCTGAACACCAGTCGGTCGCCCAGGTAGGACAATTGACGCGGCAGATAGCCGTCACGAGCCAAGATCGAGGCTACACGTGGGAAACCAGCAAAACTCGTGTTAGCAGCCACGAGTAAGATCAAAAGCGTGGATACCTGAATGACGAGATACAACACGCCTGAACCAAAGATGTGACGGGCAAGCGCAGAGAGGATGGTCTCATCGGCTGTGGGTGTCGCCGCGAAGAATTGGGTCAACCCCACCGTCCCTAAGAAGAGAATGCCCATGAGCAAGGCCATGATACGCATCGCCTGTACGGCGTGTTTGCTTTCGGGTGGCCGGAACATTTGGGTGCCGTTGCTGATGGCTTCGATCCCCGTCAGCGCAGTGCAACCGGAGGCGAAAGTGTGCAGGATCAAGAATGCGGTGATCGGCGAAGTCCCAATGCCAGAGAAATGATTGGGCGTATAAGAACCTGGTCCCTCGTTGATGGCGGTTATCACGCCGTATGCCAGCATGCCCAGATAGGAGAAAACAAACAAGTAGACCGGAATGGACATGAGCGTGCTTGATTCGTGCACCCCGCGCAGATTGGCCAGGGTGATGATTACCAGTAGCAGCAAGGACAGTTCTACCCGATGAGCCTCAAGTGCCGGGAAGGCGGAGGTTATCGCGGCCACACCTGCCGTCAGGCTTACAGCAGCCACCAGCACGTAATCGGTCATGAGGGCAGCAGCTGCTACCAGCCCCACATTTACCCCAATGTTTTCTCGGGCTACGGTATAGGATCCTCCTCCTGCGGGATAGGCTCGTATCGTTTGCGAGTAAGACAGGGTGAGGACAACCAGCAAGCCGACGATCGCGAGCGCAATCGGAAAGGAGTAGGCCAACCCTGCCGCTCCTGCGACCACCAAGCCTAAAAAAATTTCCTGATTGGCATATGCGATCGAAGAAAGTGCATCGGGCGAGAGTGCGGCCAGCGCACGCGCCGTATCCAGACGCTGACCTGCTAATCGATGTGTCGGAAGGGGGGACCCAATTAGCCATTCACGGAATTGTCTGTAGTTCATCCTTTCCGTCTCCTGGATTTGGGGATCTTTTCCACCTCTATCAGTATAGCTTGTTTCGATGTGACAAAGGTTCTTTCTCGGTGAGGCTCTGTCGACGCAACTCTTTTCTTGTGAGACAATGGTCCTGGTTGTGTGGAGTGAAATAGCCCATTGTTGATTGAAACGCAGATCTTGCCTGAACATTACTCGTAAGTATTACTTGGTGGTAAATATAACTTTCTAGAAGCCAAGTTTCAGATCAACTTGTGTTCAACTTCTATTCATGGATATCATCAAATCTATATGCCAAGGTAGTTTGCACATTTATGACCTCTTTTATTCGCTGGACTTGTTGTAGCTTCGAATACATCAGGAGATGAAGAAATGTTGACATTGTCTATGCCGGCTTGGGACGTCGCCTTGCGCACGACGGCGGTCTACCTGGCTCTCCTTGTTGGGCTGCGCTTGGCCGGCAAGCGCGAGATCGGGCAAATGACGGTCTTTGACCTAGTCGTCCTGCTTCTTTTAGCGAACGCCGTCCAAAACGCCATGGTTGGCGCGGACACATCCCTAACTGCAGGACTCTTAGCGGCGATCATCCTGCTCGTAATCAACGCCGTCGTAGCTCGACTACGCATGCGCTGGCCACGATTGCGGCGTTTGGTGGAGGGGACTCCGACCCTGCTTGTCCTGCGAGGTGAGGCCATTGCGGATCACCTCCGTCGTGAAGGGATCGATCAGGAGACACTGGAAGCTGCATTACGAGAACACGGCGTCAAAGACCTCGACGATGTGGAAATGGCTGTCCTCGAGATCGACGGCTCGATCAGCGTGGTGCCGGTCGGSGGGATGACCAAGCGGGTMAAGCGCCCAWTGAAGTTTCTGCGWCACCAGTAATGCGCGATGATCATGGASGTGCTCATTTTGGAGATRYRATWSCATGGAASCAACCRCYCTTGATCACTATTGGAGTCAGACCTCCGAAAGCTTGCTGGCAGCKCTGGCAAGYTCTCCCGAGGGAYTGAYAACTTCTGAGGCAAKCAATCGCTTGCRGCRGTTCGGWCAYAAYCTRCTCAAAGCRCGCGAGAWGRCCWCGCCTTTCAARCTTTTCCTCAACCARTTCAAGAGCCCGCTCATCCTYATYTTRCTYTTTGCCACYGKKRTMTCCGCWGCGACGCAGGATTGGGTCGATGCCCTGATCGTGTTGGCGATTGTGCTTGGCAGTGCCGTGCTCAGCTTCATCCAAGAGTACAACGCCAGCACCGCGATCGAGAAGTTGCGTGCCCAGATTAAAAGTAGAGCCACAGTTCTTCGTGACGGAGAATTGCAATCGATTCCAGCTGATGAGATCGTGCCGGGGGATGTGGTGATACTCTCAGCCGGCAGCTTGATACCCGCCGATGGGGTCTTGCTGGAGGCCAACGATTTCTACGTCAATCAGGCGGTGCTCACCGGGGAGACCTTCCCGGTGGAGAAAAAGCTTGGTTCTGTGACAATAAACGCCAGCATGGCGGAACGCCTCAATTGTGTCTTCATGGGCACCAACGTACGCAGCGGCACCGCCCAAGCCTTGATCGTCCGGACCGGGAAGGGGACCGAGTTCGGTCAGATTGCGGAAAGCTTATCCCTGCGCCCTCCAGAGACGGAGTTCGAGCGTGGGGTAAGGCGCTTTGGGTACCTGCTGACCAGGATGATGCTGGTGTTGGTGGTTTCTGTCTTTGCCATCAATGTCTTCTTCCACAGGCCGATTCTCGACTCGCTACTTTTTTCGATCGCCTTGGCCGTAGGCCTGACGCCGGAATTGCTTCCAGCAATCATCAGCGTAAATCTTTCCAAAGGTTCACAGTCCATGGCGGCGCAGGGTGTCATCGTCCGCAAGCTCAATGCCATTGAAAATTTTGGCAGCATGGACGTGCTCTGCACCGACAAGACCGGCACTTTGACCGAAGGTGTGGTTCAGTTGGATGGAGCGCTGGACATTCAAGGTCAACCCTCGGATGAGGTTCTCAACCACGCCTACCTCAACGCACGTCTCCAAACGGGGCTCGCCAACCCATTGGATGAGGCCATCGTAGCTCATGCACATCAGGACATCAGCGGGGTGGAAAAGGTAGATGAAGTCCCGTATGACTTTGTACGCAAACGGCTGACAGTGGTGGTGAAGGAAGGTGCCGAGCATCGACTTATTACGAAGGGGGCATTGGATAACGTGCTTACGGTGTGCGTGCAGGTTCGGGATGGTGAGATCGCGGTGTCGATGGATGACACGCATCGGAAACAGATTCGGGAGCGTTTCGTGGGGTGGAGTGGACAAGGCTTCCGTGTTTTGGGGATAGCGACGAGGTTGAGCGCTGGGCAGGTCTCTTATTCACGCGAGAACGAGCATGATATGGTCTTCGAAGGGTACTTACTCTTCTTCGACCCACCCAAGGCTGGCGTGAAGGAGACCATCGACGAGTTGGAGAAAATGGGGGTCGAGCTCAAGATCATCACGGGCGATAACAAGCTGGTGGCGCTGCACACTGCGGAGTCGATTGAAATGGAAGCCACAGGCGTTCTGACCGGGGCTGAGCTTGGGGAAATGCGCGACGAAGCGCTCTGGCAGAAGGTTGAAACCACCAATCTCTTTGCTGAAGTAGATCCCAATCAGAAGGAGCGCATCATTCTGGCACTACAGAAGAGGGGGCACGTCGTGGGTTACATGGGCGACGGCATCAACGATGCGCCGTCTCTGCATGCCGCCGATGTGGGCATCTCGGTCGACAAGGCGGTGGATGTAGCCAAGGAAGCCGCCGACTTAGTCTTACTCAAGCGGGACCTGGCCGTGCTCAGTCGGGGGGTCCTATTGGGTCGCTCTACCTTTGCCAATACTCTCAAATATGTCTTTGTGACCACCAGCGCGAACTTCGGCAACATGTTCAGTATGGCTGGGGCGTCGCTCTTTTTGCCCTTCTTGCCGCTGTTGCCCATGAAGATCCTTCTCACCAATTTTCTCACCGATTTTCCTGCTTTCACCATCGCCAACGACCGCGTTGACCAGGAGTTCCTTGATAGGCCGAGGCGTTGGGACATTCATTTCATCCGTGACTTCATGGTCACCTTTGGCATCGTAAGCTCGGCATTCGATTTTCTCACTTTCGGATTCCTGCTCCTCATTTTGCATGCTACAACCGATCAGTTTCGAACGGGATGGTTTATTGAGTCGGTAATGACAGAATTATTGATCATGCTCGTGATTCGAACTCGATTACCCTTCTTCAAGAGCAGGCCGAGCACATCCCTGATCATTGGAATCTTGATTGTTGCAGGGGCAACGCTCGCGCTTCCTTACTCTCCAATAAGTAAGCCGCTAGGTTTCACACCGCTGCCTATATCCGTGATCTTGGCATTAATGGGCATCACCATCTTGTACATCATCACAACTGAATCGGCGAAGAGGGTCTTTTTCCGGAGGGCCCAATTTTAGGCGATGATCAGGAGATCTGATGGGTTATCGTAGAAATCTGTCATCATGCCGACATCCCCACAAGGATCAAGCACCAGCGATACGATGGCTCCTTTGTTTGATCTTCGAAAGTAATGGAATTATGATGATGTACAATCCGAGGAATCGACATTCATGGGTTGTTATTGAAATCGTCAGCAGAAGCCGTTGTGCCAGGATGGTTTCTAAACAAGGAAACAGGTGAATAGAATCCCAAATCTGGACGTTGACGCTTATCATGGATATTCGTATCCACAAGATGATGCTCCCATTTCGTCGGTGAAAAGCCCGGTGGATAGGATCCTCAGACAATCGTGAACACCGTAGAACGGGGATGAATATGGAAGGCGAAACGGAAGATTTCCTCGGCACGCTTCGTTTAGGCAAGAGGCTCACAACGGTTGGGCTTGTCGCTGCCAGGGGACTGGTTGTGGTGCTGGGGGTGAGTTTCCTGCTATCTAGCCGGACTGTGGTTTTGGTTGGTCCGGCGGCAGCTGGCGCCTCCTTATTAACTTTTGTCGTCTTGGGATTGACACTGCTCAACATCCTTGAGTTACTCGGAGGGAGCAGCGAACAGGGAGGAACTTATACTCTCATTCACGAGACGTTGGGGAGATTGGGGGGCTTCTTTGCCGGGTGGTCCCTACTGGCAGGCAACATCGTTCTGGGGGCAGCTTTTCTGCAATCAGCGGCTGGCCATCTTGCCCTGCTTTTGCCAGCTGTGGAGCGGATTGGCCCTTATCTGTCGCTTGGACTCTTCGCCGTTCTGGTTATGATCCAACTCTTTCGCCTGCTCCCTCGCCAAGAGCTGCTATGGCCTGTGTTCTTGGTCTTGATCATGGCTCTGGTAGTCCTATGTCTTGGCGGTTTGTTATCTGCCGATCTGCGATTCAAGACTGCCCCCTCAACGATCACAACCAGTGACTTCATGCGTGCGGCAAGCTTGATGGTGATAAGTTATGTTGCCATTGAGGTCGTCTTATCCTCCCGCCGACAAGTCAGGAATCCAGCGCATACTTTGCCACGCGGGTTGATCGCGACCCTTATCGCCGGTGGATTGATCTTGATGGTGGCCCAATTGGTAGCCGCGGCCTTCCATGTCCCGGGTTCGTATTCAGGAAGCACAGCTTTAGCTCACGCGATTGGAGAACTTGGTCCGCTGCCGGAGTGGGTGATCTATGTTGTGGCAACGGTTTCATTACTGATAGCTGCAAATGCCTGTTTAATGACGGCTGCCCGCGAATTACATGCTCTCAGCCGGCAGGGCGCCTTGCCAGAAATCCTGCGCCGCCTCAGACCTCCTTTTCGAGTGCAACCTCTCCTATTTGGCCTGATTTTCGTCGTGACGACGCCTCTGATCCTATGGGTCCCTTCAGATTGGTTGATGGACATTGCTGCGGCCATGTTCCTGATACCAGTGCTTCTCCTTAATCTAGCCGCCATCCGGAGCAGGGTAGATGAGCCGGAAAGGCGGCGATTGGTCGTCGTGCCTTTCTTCCCCCTCATACCCGCGGCGGCGTTGGCGATCGGTGTTGCGATATTCATGGCTTTGCCTACCCCGGGGATGATCGGCGGAGGTCTATGGATCGCGCTGGGGGCGGTCGTCTATCTGACCTATGGGCGGATCCATCTGATGGAAGCTCAGGAGGGTGTGTTGATCTTCGGTCCCGAACCGGACCGCGAGAAAAAGGAGGGGGCTTACCGAATTCTGGTCCCCCTCAGTAGAGGTATCGAGAGGCACCTCCTCCTGGGTCTTGCGACCGCGTTAGCCCGCCAGACGGACGGCGAAGTAGTCCCCCTCCAGATCATTCCCATCGCTGACCCGTTGGCCATCGCAGAGGGCCGTCGCATCGCTCGCGAGCGAAACACATTGTTCCAATGGTCAACTCGTATGGCTTCCAGGAGCGGCGTGCCAACTTTCCCCATAACCAGATTGGCGCGCAACGTTCATGAAGGGATCCTTGATACCGCGGACGAGGAGCGGTGCGATTTGATCCTCATGTCTTGGCCGATCCGTTCAGCTCGACAAGATGTTCGTATGGGGAGGGTGCTTGACCCTGTTGTACGCCAGGCACCTTGTGATGTGGCAGTTGTTGCCATTCATCCCGACCGTTTAACTGAAGCAGAAGATCCCCTCATTCCCCCCGAGGAGGAAAGCGAAGAAGGTGAAGGGGCAGTTGAAAGCAAACCGCTGCTTCGAATGAAACGTATTCTGGTCCCCACAGCAGGTGGGCCCCATGCGCCGCTCGCTACCCGATTGGCCCTGCTCTTGGCGCGCGAATTTGGAGCGACCACAGAAACCGTCTATGTCGCTGGCCCCGACGCCACTCAGGAGGACCTGGCCACGGGTCGCGTTTATATTGACCAAACCCTGAACGCCATGCGCGAACAAATGAAGGACATTACGCAAGTAGGCGGACTTGATAGGGTGGAGGCCGTTCCAATCGAGAGTAGGGTCGTCACCGCTGAAAGCGTTGTGGAGGGGATCGCCCAGGCAGGAGCCGAGAGCGACTTGGTGTTTGTCGGCGCATCCGACGAGAGCCTGATCGATCAAGTGCTGTTTGGGACCTTGCCCGAGCAAGTCGCGTGGGCCTGTCCTTCGCCGGTGGTGATGGTGAAACGCTTCCGCGGCCTGCGCCATTTCTGGCTGCAGCGTGCCTGGAACGCGTTGTTCGGAGCATTGCCGACGCTTTCGCGCCAAGAACAGATGACGGTTTATCGTCAAGTCCGTCGTGGTGCCAGACCCGATGTGGATTTCTTCATCATGATCGGGCTGTCAGGGATCATCGCTACCTATGGTCTTTTACAAGATAGCACTGCGGTGATCATCGGGGCCATGCTCGTGGCGCCTCTCTTCACCCCCATTCTGGCTTTCAGCTTGGCCATCGTGCAGGGGGACATACGGCTTCTGAGGCTAGCTTTGGAATCCGCTCTCAAGGGTGTCGCTTTGGCCATAGGCCTTTCCGTCTTTCTCACCGCTCTCTCCCCACTGCGGGTAGTGACGCACGAAATCGCTTCCCGCACGCAACCCAACCTGTTTGACCTGGCCGTGGCTCTCGCCTCAGGTGCTGCAGGCGCCTACGCTGTGGCACGAAAGGACGTCGCTGCGTCGCTGCCTGGTGTGGCCATCGCCGCAGCACTTGTCCCACCATTGGGAGTAGTCGGTGTAGGCTTGGCGATGGGTGATCCGGGGATCGCTGGGGGGGGCGGCTTGCTCTTCACCACCAACCTGATCGCCATCACACTGGCGGGTTCGGTGACCTTGCTCCTGCTTGGTTTCCGCCCCACGGCTCGGGCTGAGCGAGAGGTACGCCTTCGCTACGGACTGGTGGTCTCGCTTGCATTACTCACGATCATTGCCATTCCTCTGGGGGTGGTGTTCGTGGGCTCGGTCCAGGAGTCACACTTTCGTCAGACGATCGATCGAACGCTGGCTCTTCAACTTGGGGAGAGCTCCGATTATGAATTGGTTAACTTTATTTTCGAAGAACGTGAGGAGATCTTCTATGTGACCGTTACAGTTTATGCCAAAACCCCGATTCCCGCTTCATGGGCGGATGCAACGCGTGAGCAATTGAGCAAAGCCTTGGATCGAACGGTTGACTTACATTTACGGAGCATTCCCGTAGAGGAGATCGAGCGCCGAGGTCCTTAGTTCTCTTCTCAAAACCTGAAGATGGTGCGACACCAAGGGCGCTCCATTTGACGTAAGTGAGGCGTTTGTTCACTTCGTGAGATCGGGGGTTTCGGTAAGTTGAACGCGGCTGACCGTTTGGCCGATAACTCTCCACCTTTGATCAAATCTATCCCTCCTCCTCTCGCGGTTGATCTTTTTTAGCGGATTCATAGATTGTTCTCGAACCTCAAGAAGGGGGATGAAAAAAGCCTTGACGGTCTCGATGCGACGCCTTCTCGCCGGGTTGAACTCGGCTGATTGGAAAACTCGATCCTGTTCCTCCATAGATTGATTGTGACCTTTTGTACGTTTTTGGTGTCTATTAAGTCAAAGAGATGAAAGGAGCTTCTATTGCTGGGGAACAAAAAAGCCGAAATTTGGATAACGGAATTGAAGTACAACCTGTAAAACGGAGGAAATTATCATGACTGAGTTTATCCAAGAGTTCATACAAACCCTCGGTGACTATCTGCCAACTGCTTTAGCGGCGGTAGGCATTCTCGTTGGTGGTTGGCTGATTGCACTGGTTGTAGCTGCCATCGTTCGGGGCGCACTTAGGCGCACCAAGCTCGATGAGAGGATCGCCGGCATGATCGCGGGGACAGAGGAGATCGAAGCTGAGCGTATCGATGTCACACGCTGGATCTCGAGGGTGATCTACTATTTGATCATGCTTTTTGTGGTCGTGGCCTTCCTTCAAGCCCTCAATCTAACTGTTGTTGCCGAACCGATCAACGAGCTGCTCAACACAGTACTCTCCTATATCCCCTTGCTCTTGGGGGCCGGCGCTCTCTTGCTCGTAGCCTGGATCGTCGCAAGCGCGCTTAAATTCGTTGTGATTCGCGTGCTTAGAGCGGCAAAGCTGGATGAGCGGCTATCCAGCCAAGCGGATATCGAGACCCCCGAGCGTGTTTCGATTAGCGACACACTCGGCAACGTTGTGTATTGGTTGGTTTTCCTGCTCTTCCTGCCCGCCGTTCTTGACGCGCTGAGCTTACAAGGGTTACTTGTACCGGTCCAGGGCATGGTCAACGAGATCCTCGGTGTGCTGCCCAACATTCTAGGCGCGTTCTTGATCCTGGTGGTTGGGTGGTTGGGTGCACGGATTGTGCGTCAGATCGTGGCCAATCTCTTGGTAGGTTTCGGAGCCGACCGGCTCGGAGACCAAACTGGGATAACAGGTGCGCTTGGTGGGCGGAAGGTTTCTGAGGTGATCGGGACGGTCGTGTACGTATTGATCCTGATCCCGATCTTGATCTCGGCTTTGAACACCTTGCAAATCGAGGCCGTCTCTCGTCCGGCTTCCGAAATGCTAACTACGCTGCTCAATGCCTTACCGGCGATCTTCGGTGCCCTCTTGCTGATCGGCATTGCTTACTTTGTCGCCCGAATCGTGGGCAGTTTCATCACCAATGTCCTGACAGGAATTGGCTTCGACAAAGTGCTAAGCTGGATAGGTTTAGGTGGCGTGGTGGGGGAGGGTCGACGGACCCCATCTCAGATCATTGGATACCTTTCGACGGTGGCGATCATGCTGTTTGCCGTCATCGAAGCGGCCAACCTGCTTGGTTTTACGATTTTGGCCCAGTTGGTCTCCGAATTTCTGGTGGCGGCTGGTGGCGTGTTGCTGGCTTTGTTCATCTTTGGCCTGGGTTTGTATTTGGCAGGGCTGGCGGATCGCGTGGTCCGCGATACCGCAGGACCGCAGGCACATCTTTTGGCTCCGATATCCCGTGTGGCGATCATTGTTTTTGCAGGTG
>DUEW01000004.1 GCA_011174845.1 Anaerolineae bacterium
GCAACGAAGAACCCGCCAGTGTCTTCAATTGTGTGGGGTGCGATGAGGCGCAGGATTTGGTTCTCGGTCGCACAATCCTTGGCAGATTTCGGATCAGAGATGACATATCGAGCACCCGAGTGTAATACCCCATGGTAGCGACCGGAGGTGCCTTGGCCGATGTCGTTTTGTTCGATAAGCACCACTTTCAAACCGCGCAGGCATGCGTCCCAAGCTACACCTAGACCGGTGACCCCACCACCAATGACGAGAAGCTGGGTAGAGATTTCAGGCATTGCGGAGCCATTCTGACATAGAATTGGGTAGTGTCAACTTTGAAGGGCGAACCTATTCTTTCTGAAGGGATTGTGAGCGATGGGTGAACCAAAGATTGCACGCCAATCCATGTATTAAATTTGTGAGTTGGAGGTGTTGTGTTACCCCTACCTGTTTCGTAGCAAGAGTGCTAACAAGCTGTACTCAAAAGAGACTTATTCAGATTTATTGACTTCTGAATCGTGCCAATACAAATTTGTATCTTTCCTACACCTCGATCCAAGCACGACTTCTCTCAACCGCACGCTTCCATTGAGCGTGCAAGGTCTTGCGATGGTCTTCGGAAATAGCAGGAACGAATTCTCTCTCCCTTTGCCAAAGTTTAGATATGGCATCCAGAGAAGGCCACAGTTTGACTGCTAGCCCTGCGAGGAAAGCTGCACCTAGTGCCGTAGTCTCGTTGATCGTCGGTCTTTGCACCGGGACGCCGAGGATGTCGGCTTGAAACTGCATTAACAAGTCGTTCCGCGCAGCGCCACCATCGACTCGTAGCGCTTCCAAAGATAAACCAGAATCCGATCGCATTGCTTCAAGTACATCGAGGGTTTGATAAGCGATCGCCTCCAATGTAGCCCGAGCTAAATGACCTCGAGTGGTCCCTCTTGTCAAACCGAGAATCGTGCCACGCGCGTAAGGATCCCAATAAGGAGCACCAAGCCCGACAAAAGCAGGCACGATATAGACCCCACCATTATCTGAGACGGTCGATGCCAGATCCTCGATTTCATGCGATTGGGAAATCATACCCAACTCGTCCCTCAACCACTGAACGGCTGCTCCGGCGATGAAAACGCTTCCCTCGAGACAATATGTCGTCGGCAGCAGAGTCCCAAGTTTCCAGCCAATCGTCGTCAGCAGTCCAGAGTTTGATGGAACAGCCTGACCATTTGTGTTGAGTAAGAGGAAACAGCCGGTCCCGTAAGTGTTTTTTGCCATCCCGGGTCGAAAACAGGCCTGACCAAAAGTGGCCGCCTGCTGGTCACCAGCGATACCAGCTAGAGGCACAGAAATGCCAAATAGATCCGTTTCCGTCTCTCCATAAACTTCCGAAGAGGGCTTAACTTTGGGAAGAAGAGTAGGGGGAATCTTCAGATACTCCAGGATTTCATCGTCCCAGGATTGGTTATGGATGTTATAAAGCAAGGTACGTGAGGCATTTGATACATCCGTAATATGGAGCCGTTCCCCTGATAACCTCCATGTCAAGAACGTGTCTACTGTGCCGAAGGCGAGTTGGCCGCGCTCTGCACGCTCTCGTGCACCTGGAACATGATCTAGAAGCCAAGCGATCTTTGTTCCGGAGAAGTATGCATCGACAACCAACCCGGTTCTGTCGCGAATAAGTTGATCGAAACCATCAGCCTTTATTTGATCGCACATCGGCGCCGTTCGTCGGCATTGCCAGACGATCGCGTTGTGAATGGGCACTCCAGTCTCTCGATCCCAGACGATCGTCGTTTCACGTTGATTCGTGACACCTATGGCAGCGATTCGTAGTGGTTTTAGCCCAGAGTCTGTGAGAACCTTTTGTGCCGTTTCGAGTTGGGAAGCCCAAATCGCCTCCGGGTCATGCTCAACCCAACCTGGTTGGGGATAGAGTTGAGCGAACTCTTTTTGCGCTTGAGAAACGATTTCGCCTTTCTGATTGAAGATCATCGCTCGAGACGATGTTGTCCCTTGGTCTAACGCTAGGATATGATCTTTGGTCATCTAAACCTCAGAAGGAATCAATCTCTTGGGGTTGTTGGTAGTTCTGCGCCGAGGAATTCCCTTGCCCCACGCATGAATGCGTCTCCAGGCATTGGTTTCCGGCCAGCGGGTTGAAGAATGTCCAGCACTAACAAACCCTGGTTTGTGCCAGCTGCCGGTAGCCCTTCGACCTGAGTGATAACTCCGGGTCTTACATCGGTGCCTGGAATCACGTGCGCTTTTCGAACGACGATCCGCGTTTCACTCCATGTCAGAAAGGACCCTGGCCATGGTTCAAAAGCTCGTACCTGGAGAGCTAATCTCTCAGCAGTTTGCTCAAAATCGAGAGCACCATCGTCTTTCTTCAGCATCGGTGCGTAAGTCGCTTTGGCGTGATCCTGTTCGACTGGTTTACTATCCCCTTCAAGATAGGAAGGAATCGTGTCTAATAAGAGACGAGCACCGATCACGGACAAACGATCGGTAAGTTGACCGCCGGTTTCTTCAGGGTTTATGGGCGTGGACCGCTGGGAAAGGATAGGACCAGTATCTAACCCGCTATCCATCTTCATGATGGTGATGCCTGTTTCAGTATCACCATGAAGTATGGTCGCTGGGATTGGAGCAGCGCCTCGCCAACGAGGGAGCAGCGAGGCGTGAATATTCAAGCATCCCCATGGAGGAAGCTCTAGCACCTCCGCAGGCAGGATTTGACCGTAAGCAGCAACCACGATGATATCTGGGTTCCAATGTTTAAGCTGTTCGACAGCTTCGGGGTTCTTTATTCTTTGTGGCTGAATAATCGGAAGCTCATGTCCAGAACTCCATATCTTTACAGCCGATTGACTGAGCTTCCGTCCCCTACCTGCTCTCTTATCAGGCTGGGTAACGATACCAACGATAGAATAGACACCGGCTAATGATTTTAGACTGGGGATGGCAAATTCTGGTGATCCCATGAACACAATGCGCATGTCCGAATCCTATCACGATATGAAACAAACGAAAGAGTTGATGTCTGTTGTCAGAGTATAGGTAGATCTTTAAACCCAATCATCAAATGGATTTGGGAAAGAGTTTTATCGGTTACATTTTCAGGATAATTGAACACAGGTAGAATTCTTAGGAGCGTGAACGATCGAAATGGTATATATACATGATTGTTGTGGCCTTCACCAGATGTCCTTCATCGCGCGTCCCGGGCTAATCGTCATTCATCAATCCATCCCGCCATACAGAAGAAACACCGGCGGAAATGATCCGAACAGCGGTAATCTCAATTCTGATCAGTGCGAGTTCCATTCTAGCCTAATCCTATCAGGAGAAACTCTTGAAGAAGCGTTGGACCCTTCCAATACCTTTGCCAACTGATATCGATCGGGAACTATCTGAGCTCCGACCCATTGAGCGTGAGATCTTATTCAACCGGGGGATCCGCACACGCGGTGAAGCGAATGTCTATTTTGCATCGGATTCGTTGAGTGATTTCGATCCATTTCATATGACAGGGATGGAGCGTGCTGTTGAGAGACTATCCTCAGCTATTCGAAATGAAGAACATATTGTGATCTACGGTGACTACGATGCTGATGGTATCACTGCAACCTCGCTGCTCTTTGAGGTATTGAAAAAGGTAGGTGCATCTGTCGGATATTACATCCCTGACAGGTTTGAAGAAGGATACGGTGTCAATCGTGAAGCATTGGCAAAGATCAAGCAAGAGGGTGCCCAGCTCGTCGTGACCGTTGATTGTGGCATTCGAGCGATCGATCACGTTGAGTATGCGAGGAGCATAGGCCTAGATGTGATCGTCACCGATCACCATGAGCCCGGTCAGGATTTACCCAATGCCGTTGCGGTGGTAAATCCAAAGCAATTGCAGGATTCCTATCCATTTGAGGATTTAGCGGGAGTCGGAGTAGCGTATAAGCTTGCCCATGCTTTGCTTCAAAGTTTAGGTAAACAAGAACCCATTGAATGCCTAGATCTAGTAGCAATCGGTACGGTGGCCGATTTATCTCCTCTAGTCGGAGAGAACCGTAACCTTGTGCGTAGAGGATTGGATAAATTGAACCACACTGAGCGGGTTGGATTGAGGGCTTTGATTGAGGTTTCTGGTTATGAACTTGGGAACATCAACACGACCTCAATTGGCTTTGGGCTCGCTCCACGATTGAACGCTGTTTGTCGACTGGAGTCCGCCGATCCTGCTCTTCAGTTATTGACTTCAAACGATGAACTTGAGGTGATGAAAATTGCGCGCTATTTGGATGACATGAATCGCAAGCGTCAACGATTGACGAGCAAGATTTTGGAAGAGGCACGATCGTTGAGTGTTGGCGAAGATCCAATGCCATTCCTTATTGCCGCGGTGGATCCGAATTTTAATGAGGGCATCGTTGGATTGGTTGCGGCACGATTGGTGGAAGAGTTTTATCGACCATCCATCGTTGCTACGTATGGTGAACATTTCACTCGAGCCTCAGCGCGGAGCATTCCCGAATTCCACATAACAGAGGCTCTTGATCATTGTGCAGACTTGTTGGAGCGATATGGAGGTCATGCGGTCGCGGCGGGTTTCTTCCTTCGAAATGATAACCTGGATGCATTTTTAGAACGGTTAAGGGGACTTGCGGAAAGTGAGCTATCCGGCATTGAACTCAGTCCGATCTTGTACGTGGACGCGAGAGTCCAACTCTCAGACCTTGATGGGGAGCTGATCGAATTTGTCGAGCGTATGGAACCGTGTGGACAGGGTAATCCGCTACCCGTATTCGCTGCAGAAGACTTAACGGTTGTCGATAAACGATCTGTCGGTTCCGGGGGGCGTCATTTAAAGTTGACCGTCAGAGATGAATTACGCGTCTTTGATGCGATCGCGTTTCGCCAGGGACATCTTTGTGAAACCCTACCGCAAAGGGTGGATGTGGCCTTCCACTTTGAGCGAAATGATTACCGGGGAATTCCTAGCTTACAGTTGAATGTACTGGATATTCGAGAAGCGGGTTCGTTCCGTGATCCGAAATTGACGGTTTGGGAGAGGTAAAGAGCTAATCCACAAACCGATATTTGAAGAGTGTCCATATTGCCTGGAAAGCATCTTTAAAACCGATCTTTTTGCCCTCGGAATATTCTCGGGGGTTGAAAGAGATCGGTACTTCAAATATTCGTGTATTTCGTTTTAATAGCTTCGCTGTTATTTCCGGTTCAAAATCAAAGCGCCGCGCGCGGAGCGGGATGGATTTGATTATTTCGCTACGAAAAAGTTTGTAACCCGTTTCCATATCGGTAAGGATGCTATTGTATAGAATGTTGGTCATGAGAGTGAGGAGTTTGTTCGCTACCATGTGCCAGAACATCGTCACCCTGTGGGGGCCTCCAAGAAAGCGTGACCCGTAGACCACATCAGCCCTGCCTTCTTCGATCGGTTTTAAAAGGACCGGGTAATCGCGAGGATCGTATTCCAAATCCGCATCTTGGATAAGAATTAGATCGCCGCTCGCAACTTGGATTCCAGATCGAACCGCAGCACCTTTTCCTTGGTTACGTTCATGTAGGATAAGATTTACATTTTCGTAGCGTGGGGTGATCTCCTTGAGCAACTCATGTGTGCCATTGATAGAACCATCGTCGACAACGATGATCTCTTCTGCGAGGTTTACAGCTTGTACTCGATACAGGATTTTTTCAACCGTTTCTCGTTCGTTGTAAACCGGAATCACAACAGAAAGTTTCATAACGGGGATTGTACTCGGTCGAAGGCACTGGGACAAATGGGTATTTGCCCGCACCTGGCGCCGTGTATATAATCCAATTGAGGAATATCGGATAGCTACTAATCGTTCAAGAGACTATTGGTTTAGCAGATCAGCTGGAGGCATAGGATGTCTTTACCCCGAAGTTCTGTAAGATCAGCCCATCCTGAGCCGATGCCCACAACTTCAAGTTTGCGATACATTCCGCCACCCATCAGTCGCGTGGAGGACACCGGACTCTCGCAATTATGGCTACAAGATCTCGCGCTCAAGATCCTTTATTTTCGCGGGTACTTAACCGGCTTCGAAGTTTCCGAGGCAATGTCGCTGCCCTTCGCGGGGTTGGTTGATCAGATTTTAGAAGCGCTGAAGCGGGAGAAATTTGTAGAGGTGAAAACTCAGGTTGGTTTCGGCGAAGGTTCGTATCAATATGCCATCACCGGAGCGGGGATCGCACGCGCACGGGAGGCGCTCGAGCGAAGTCAATACGCCGGTCCGGCTCCCGTACCACTCTCGGTTTACAACGAATGCATCATTCGCCAGAGTCGGGGTCGTCCAACGGTTCATCAGAGGACAATGCGACAAGCACTTACCGATCTCGTTCTCTCGGAGAAAACGTTTAATCAAATTGGTCCCGCAGTTAATTCCGGCACCTCGATTTTCTTATACGGACCACCAGGTAACGGCAAAACCTCTATCGCCCGTTCCATTGGGAGCATTCTTCTTCTGGAGGACATGTTTATCCCATTCGCTATCGACATCGATGGTCAAGTGGTTAAGTTGTATGACTCGGTCAACCATGCCCTTTCACCTGAGGATGACGTTACCGAATCCGGCACCGGTACCATAAAAACGGGCTCGAAACGCGATCCTCGCTGGGTCAAGATCCGACGACCTTTCGTCGTGGTTGGCGGCGAGTTAACGATGGCCGGTCTTGATCTCGTATTTGACGATGTTAACAAATTCTACGAGGCACCTTTCCAAGTGAAGGCCAATGGTGGGGTTTTTCTGATCGATGACTTCGGACGCCAGCAGGTGCGGCCACGAGATCTGTTGAATCGTTGGATCGTACCGCTAGAGAATCGAATCGATTTCCTCACTTTGCATACGGGACGGAAGGTTGAATTACCGTTTGACGTTCTGGTAGTCTTTTCGACCAACCTTCCTCCACGCGATCTGGTTGACGAGGCGTTTCTCCGTCGTCTACGGCACAAAATCGAGGTAGGGGATCCTTCTTACGAGACCTATCGTCAAATTTTCGATCGGGTCGCGAAAGACAAAGGTGTGACTTACTCCGACAAAGGTCTAGCTTATCTCTTGCAGGAATGGTACATCAAACGCAATCGGAAATTGCGAGCCTCTCACCCACGAGATATTTGTGACCAGATCTTGGATATATCGCGCTATCTAAATGTCGAACCCGAAATGACGAAAGATTTAATCGACCGGGCTGCTGAGGCGTACTTCGTCGAACTTTAATGATGATGCAAGAATCCTTGTGGAAAATAAACGCCCCGCTTGTCATAGCACATCGCGGGGCGTCGCTTATTGCGCCGGAAAACACTCTGATGGCATTTCGCATGGCAGCTGAGCTGGGTGCTGATGCGGTAGAATTGGATGCTAAATTAACTGTTGACGGTCATGTGGTGGTTCACCACGATAAGACACTTGATCGTACCACCGATGGAACAGGTCCATTATCCGTAAGAACCCTCGAGGAACTTCAGCGATTGGACGCAGGCTCTCATTTAGACGCAAAATTTGCCGGAGAACGTATCCCGACATTGAAACAAATCTTCCAGGATGTTGGGAACCGATTGTTGATTAATATTGAGTTGACAAATTACGCTCATCCTTTTAATAGTCTACCAGAAGTTGTCGTTCAGATGGTCCATGAATATGATTTAATGAGACGAGTCTTGATATCATCTTTTAATCCGATCGCTTTAATTAAGATGAAGCGACTTGCTCCAGAGATCACTATTGGCTTGCTCGTGATGGCGGGTGAACCAGCTTGGCTGGTTGCGTTCTTTCGTTTCATGACATCCTATGAGRCTTATCACCCTTCCTTCCCGATGGTTCATAAGCAGCTAATCCAGCGTGAGCACACGCTAGGACATCRAGTCAATGTTTGGAYAGTAAACGATGAGGATCATATTCGARAYATGCTGAATATGGGTGTTGATGGTGTGATCACGGATGCTCCCGATTTAGCGCGTGAAGTGGTGGAAGAATTCAAGACTGGAAGAGTGGGGTGTTGAGGAGGGAAACATCTTAAATCAGAAAGAGTGGACGATCGACGAACTCATCTGCGTGTGTATAGCCCGGCAGGTTGAAGATGGTGAGGGGCTAGCTCAGGGGATAGCTACACCGCTCGTGGCCGCTGGTTACTTACTTGCTTGGCATACCCATGCGCCAAACCTTTACTTCGCTTCTGCGATCGGCCAAAGTATTTGTCGCGAGGGCGCGCCCTTAGGTATTGCATCGATCGAGGCACTATGGTTGGATAAAGCGATGGATAACTTGGGATTCGTCCACATCGCAGCGGACATTTTGCCGAGGATACGTCCCAAGGAGTTCTTCCGTCCTGGCCAAGTTGACCCTCAAGGCAACTTTAACAACATCGCTTTCGGCAAAGATTATCGTCATCCTCGACTTCGGCTTCCCGGAACGGGTGGAATACCTGATGTGACCAATATCTTAGAAGAAATCTATCTTTATGTACCAAGGCACTCGCGTGTGACGTTCGTTAAGAAATTAGATTTCCTCTCAGGAATGGGTCATCATCCCGCAAGGAGAAAGGGGAGTGGACCTTGCTATCTGGTTTCGGATTTAGGCCAGTTTGATTTTGCAGCCGGTCGAATGCGTGTCACGCATCTGCATCCAGGTGTTGAACTCGAGCGTGTACAAGCAAAGACCGGGTTTGAACTAGAGATCTCGTCCCAATTAACGACGACAGAACCACCGACCGAGGAGGAAATCCGGCTCCTGCGTGAGGTGATAGATCCGCTCGGATTGCGGAAAATGGAATTATTAAGTGGCCCAGAACGTCGTCGAGCGCTGCGAGCCGCTCTCATTAAAGAAATGGAGCATCTTCAATAGGGGTTGAAACATTCGAACCATACATCTCTTGTGACCTCTAGGTGCCATAGGTATACTATTTACTATGAGGCACATTTTCCTCATTTGCATCCTTTTCGTTATCTTCATTTCCCCGCTAAAGATTGGAAATGCCCAATCTAACTTTTCCTATTTGGAGCAAGCTCAAGACCTGCTTGAACGGATGAGTCCAGAGGAAAGGGTTGGTCAGTTATTCTTGGTCACTTTTACTGGAAATGCACCCCAACCAGATGATCCCATCATGGACCTGATTGTGAACTATCATGTCTCGGGTGTTCTTCTCACAAAGGAGAATGATAATTTTGCTGAATCACCTAAGACATTGGTCCAAGCGCGTGGATTGATCGAGTTACTCCAGGACGCGGAGTACGATGCTTCTCTGATCGAAAATGGAGATGAAATTAGTTCTGGAGAATCGATCCCACCGGTCTATATCCCATTGTTCATTGCGGTTGGTCAGGAGGGTGGGGGAGCAAAATATTCGGAAATCCTAACCGGTCTCACCGAGCTCCCTTCACAAATGGCGATTGGCGCTACATGGAACACAGAAATGGCACAGAACGTGGGGGAAGTCCTTGGAAAGGAACTGGAAGCGTTGGGTTTCAACCTTTTGCTGGGACCTTCTCTCGACATTTTGGGTGATCCTCGTCTCGTTGGACCGGGTGATTTAGGAGTGCGTTCGTTCGGTGGAGATCCATTCTGGGTGAGTATGATGGGGCGAGCCTATGTCGCAGGATTACATGAAGGGTCTCGAGGACGACTGGGCGTCATTGTCAAGCATTTTCCAGGATTAGGCAGCGCAGACCGACCGATTGAGGAGGAGGTGGCCACTGTTCGCAAGTCTCTTGAACAGCTTAAGCAAATCGAGTTAGCCCCATTTTTTGCATTGACGGGATCGAATCCGGGTGGGGAGCCTGAGATTGCCGATGGCTTGCTGATCTCTCACATTCGTTATCAAGGTTTTCAAGGTAACATTCGTGCTACCACAAGACCAGTTAGTTTGGACCCACAAGCTCATGATCAATTAATGGCCCTCGAACCCCTTGTGACGTGGCGTGAAAATGGGGGGATCACGGTGAGTGATTCGCTGGGATCCAGAGCGGTACGCCGCTTTCGAGATCCATCGGAACGCACCTTCAAGGCACATTTGGTCGCGCGCGATGCTTTTCTAGCGGGTAATGATTTATTACTTCTCTCAGATTTCAGGAGCACTGAGGATCCGGACGAAGCGACGACGATGCGCTTCACAATAAATTTCTTTGTCCAGAAATATCGAGAAGATTCCGCCTTTGCACAGCGCGTTGATGATGCAGCCTTACGGATCATAGAACTAAAACAACGATTGTATGGGGAGAGCTTCTCACGAACCCGCGTCAGTCCTTCCGAAGGTGACATCGCGGAGATCGGTCAGGGAACGGAAGTAAGTTTCGAGATTGCCAGAGAGTCGGCTTCATTGATCAGCCCTTCGCAGGCGGAGATTGAAGAACGCCTGGGTGGTTCACCGACTTTGAGTGAGCGTATCCTATTCTTCACCGATATCCGTTTGTACCAGCAATGTTCAACTTGTAGCCCACAACCTGGGATAAATATCACTACGCTTGAGGACACCGTAAACTCACTCTATGGACAAGCTGCTGCAGGCGAAGTAGGTTCATGGAATATGCAATCTTTCACCATGGCAGATTTAGCAAATTATTTAGGAGAACCCCCTTCGACAGTACCTGCCATCCCCTTGGCCTCCGCGGAACAACTTGAGGAACCGTTGTTGTTCGCAGATTGGCTTGTCTTCTCAGTATTGGATACTTCGGAACAGGTTTATGGCTCGAATGCCTTAAAACTCCTACTAGATCAACGACCTGATTTGGCGCGTGAGAAGCGAGTGGTGGTCTTCGCCTATGATGTCCCATATGGGTTAGATGTGACCGACATCAGTAAGGTGGACGTTTATTACGCACTTTATTCACAGGGATATCCTTTTATTGATGTGGCAGCTCATCTGCTCTTCTTGGAGTTTTCAGCGCTGGGAGCTCCTCCGGTGAGCGTCCCGGGGACAGGTTACGATCTGATTAAGGTCACATCACCCGATTCGAATCAAGTGATATCTTTATCCATCTCCATTGAGGGTGAAGAAGCAGATACGGAGGATACTCAGCCTGAATTCTTTATTGGAGACCTCGTTCCGGTGGAGACAGGAGTTATCTTTGACAAGAACGGCCATCCTGTTCCTGATGGGACTGTCGTTGAATTCTTCATAACTCAGCAAGGGGAAGCCAATCCAACCCTTTTGCTGAAAGCGATTACTCAAGCAGGTGTGGCTCGCGTCAGCATTCCCCTCGAGCGTCTTGGGCTATTGACGATCTCAGCCGGAAGTGATCCGGCACGCATTTCAGAGACACTTCAGTTTAATGTACAAGAAGGCGTACCCGCGCTCGCCACGGTCATATCTCCGACAAGAATTCCTACTGCCACCCGTTTTTTACCCACAGCTACAATCTTAACAACGACTCCCACAGTGGCCGTTGAGGGTGAAAAGAGCGATCAAGATGACAACTCGCAACCGACGGTTGGCTTTGTCCACTTATTCTTTGGTCTGCTCAGCATGGCAATGGTGGGTGGCGTGGGGTATTTAATCGCCGAGCGAGGGGTGGGTACACTAGACGCTCGTATCCGTTCTACACTTTTACCCGTCATTGGTAGTCTCCTAGGTTACAACTACCTGGCATTAAACCTTCCGGGCAGCGATGTRCTATTACAATCGATGGGSGTRGTGGCAGGGATTACRCTTTCRATAGGGCTGGGAATTGTTGGATTGYTGATCGCSATGRTATGGAATGGGATCGGYTCTGAGACTTAGAAAAAAGTAGCAATTAATGCGATGAAGAACATGATCGCGGCCGTTGCTACAAGAATGCGATGAGCCGTTGATCGAAGGAGAGAGTTCAACAGCGAGGGGCGACTACGTAGGATTAAATTTGATAACGGAACTTTACCAAGCAGGGCTTGACGGAAGGATTCCATATCCTGCGGTCTTTCATCCGGGTGGAGTTCCATCGCCCACAGGATGGCTCTCTCGACAGCAGGATCGATGTCTGTATTGAGCTCCCGTGGGGGGCGAAGCGCATCCGGTCTTAAAAACCGTTGCTTTGCTTCAGCAGGTGGATGGTTTGTCATCAAGTGGTAGAGCGTTGCCCCGAAGGCATAGATGTCGCTGCGAGCATCGGTATGACCAGCATCGCCGCCATATTGCTCCAAAGGAGTGTACAAGGCAGTACCACGACCCTGGATGACTGTTACCGTCATTTCATCAGGTGCCATTTGTTTAACTAGACCAAAATCGACAAGCTTCAACAGACCACTGGGTGTCAGTTTGAGATTGCTAGGTTTGATATCACGATGAATCACAGGTGATGGTTGATTGTGTAGGTATTCCAAGGCGTCAGCAAGTTGGGATGCCCAGGTTAGGATATCTTCCTGCGCAAGAAAGGTGCCGTCACGGCGAGCACGATCCATGAGTAGCTTTAAATCCTCGCCCGGGACGTAATCCATTACGAGATAGTCGCGCCCTCCTTCGGAGAAGAAATCCGAGACTTTAGGGAGGGTAGGGTGATCAAGACGTGCAAGCACCGAGGCTTCACGATAGAATTGCTCACGACCTTGTTCGCGTGTCTCTTCAGAGAGGCTTTCGTCTTGTTGAACCTCTTTTAGCGCGCAAAGACGCCCGGGGAGGCGATTATCTTCACCAAGGTAGATTGAACCCATGCCTCCTCGGCCGATTATTCGCCGAATGATGTAGCGATCCTTAAGGATCTGTTCAGGTACGAGCGGCACCGGCAATGGAGAAACCTCATTTAGAATTTATACAATGGATTTCTTTATACTCAAGTCATTTTCAACGCACAACAACTCTTGGAATGTCGAATAGGTGCGTAATTTGGATTATACTCTTTATTGAAAGTCTGAGGGGGTGGGGAAGGTGCACGAATGCCCGACCAATCCAATGACTTACCGGTGCTGATCGCCCAAGCCGGTAAACTTCAGGGTCAGATTTGGAATTTGGAAAAAGATGAACTCTTAATCGGTCGAGGAGCAGATTGTGATGTGGTCATCCCTGACCGCCAGGTTTCACGTCATCATGCATGTATTCGTCGCACCTCGGATGGATTTCTACTTGAGGACCTTGGGAGTAAAAATGGGACTCATCTGAACGGAAACTCCATCCAAAGTCCAGCCCTGCTCCAGGATGGGGACATTGTACAAGTTGCCCTGGCCATACGATTTGCTTTTGTCGGGACTGAAGCAACGGTTCCTCTAACAGTAACTGAAACGGATCGAATGATTTTGGGTCGTCTGATGATGGATCCGCAAGCTCATCGTGTGACGATTAGGGGTCAGGAAGTCGATCCGCCTCTTTCGCCTCCACAATACAGGTTTCTTGAGTTGCTCTATCGTAATCCAGGTCGGGTTGTGTCTCGAGATGAGATCGCGGAATTTGTTTGGCCAGGTACGAAGGGGATAGGTGTATCCAATCAGGCGATCGACGCATTGGTTCGTCGGGTACGAGACCGCCTGGCCGACGTTGATCCCGATCACATGTATGTTGTGACGGTGCGAGGCCATGGCTTTCGCCTTGATAACCCCGCATGAATCTGTTGGCTTCAAAGTGTCTGGAACTAATCTTTAACTAAAAAAGGATAGCGCCCACTTAAGATTAGTGTTAGAGCGCTATCCTACTGTAAGGTGGAGATGGCGGGAATCGAACCCGCGTCCGAAAGTTTCGGTCACAGAACATCTACAAGCATAGTCGGCTTATTCGATTTCACTCGTAGGTTGCCAGTCGACGGACATTCCTACCAGTTAGCCACTGGAGTCCGAAAACTCCTCTTTCGCGCGTTGAGTGGCTTCCCGCGCGGTACCTCGACACTCTGTCACCTGACCTCACACCGGTCAAGGGAGGTGTGAGGGGGTGGGCTCTCATTTGAGAGCCGAGCTCAGCCCTTCAGAGCCTTAGGCTGCGAGGGGTAGAGCCGCGTATTCAGTGCGTGTGGCACTTATTGGTTGCGCTGATTTTGCGAGATCGGCGCCTCTCGGCTTGCAGTTCTGAGCCAGCCACCTCCGTCGAAACCGATCATCCCCATAGTTAAGTATAGCACAAAGTGTAAAATGGTGGAACTACAATGCGCATAGCCACCATAAATCGTATATTCTCTGTTTTCTATTCATTTTCATTGAATAATATGAGGCTATGCGCAATATCGCTACTCACCATTCTCCGTCCGGGTAGGTATTGATCCCAGCATGTTCTCCTACTCGTTTATACATTGTGACATCCTGATATGGAGCGGAAAGGATCCCATCATGTATGGCCCAACTTCGACCGAGGATCGAATCGCTCATCTCTGGATCACGAAATGGGGAGGAGCCATTCATGAGCTTAAAGAACTCGCCCGAGGGTTGAAAGCCTTGATGTATACGTTCCATCAAACGAAGTCCCTGTTGATAGTTAAAACCATAACGTTCGAAGACGATGGCATTATGGTAGGACAAGGGCTCGATGAAGTACAACGAGTGTGATAGCGAGAGCACAAATGATTCGAAGGAAGAGATCGAATACCGCAGGATTCGAAGCCCACGACGTACTTGGCCAGGAGCCAAGCCAGCATTTAGTGCCTCGATCTCCGCAGGGATGTTACGCTGAAATACACCGAATTCAGTTGGGGTGCCATCAGGCATACGATCGACATCGAAGCGAGGTGAGGTGGGATCGTTCACAACATAGAGGAGGACATTGATTTGATCATAGATGGTGTCAGTCAGGTGGGCGTAGAGCAGGGGATCAGGAGCGTCATATTCATGGCGAAGATCTAAAATCACATTCGAAGTTCCCGCTTCACACTCTAATCTGAGCAGATTTCGTCCCTGACTGTCCTGAAATGTAGCCGGGACAGAGAACATCTCGAGCAAAACTTGAGGGATGAATCGACGATAAATGACTTCTTTTGCGTCGTTTGGAAGATCGTTGATGGATGCTATGGAATGCGGTTTCACCTTCGTCCCCTTCGTCGCACCGTTCGAGATATTTCCCGTTCCACATCTCGCTTGGCAATCTCCCGCCGTTTATCGTACTGTTTTTTACCACGCGCCAATGCGATCTCAACCTTTGCTCGTCCACCTTTGAGGTACATCTTAGTTGGGATCAAAGTAAATCCTCTGACACGAATTTTATCGTTTAATTTATAAATCTCACGTCGGTGGAGGAGCAATCTACGAGGACGTCTTGGCTCATGATTAAAGTTGCTGGCAGGGTCGTAGGGAGCGATATGGGCGTTCATCAACCACGCCTCTTGACCGTCTATGCGAACGTAGGATTCGCGCAAACTGACCTGACCAGCACGGATTGATTTTATCTCGCTACCTTGTAAGGCAATTCCAGCCTCAAACTTATCGAGAAGGAAATAATCCCGACCTGCTTTTCGGTTGGTTGCAATGACCTTTATCCCTGAATCCTTCATCTAAAAATCACCCGTCAGATCTTAGCCATTCGATAGCGGCCTGCATGTAGATGTCAACATCACCATCTTCTGCAATTACTGGAAAATCTGGCTGTAATCCACGCCCATCCAGTATCAGACCGGTTGGTGTTTGCCATCTCGACGATGTCACATGCAGACTGGAGCCATCGTGAAGTTCGAGTACCAATTGAACCGATCCTTTACCGTATGTACGCGCGCCAATAATCGGAGCTCTTCCATTTTCCTGAAGTGCAGCCGCAACCACCTCAGCAGCACTGGCGGTATTCTGGTTGACCAACACGGCTATAGGTATATCTGAAGCTTTACCTGGGGATTTGACGAGGTATTGTTCTTCGGACCCACCTCGCTTCTCTTCGATTAAAACCAATCCCTCAGGCAGGAAGAAACGTGCAACTTCGATAGCCGAATCAAGCAGCCCGCCTGCGTTCTCCCGTAAATCGAGCACCAACCTTTCTGCTCCACGGTCAACTAAATTCTGATAGGTCTGCTCGACCTCCTCCGGGGTCTTTTCGCTGAAAAGCGTTATAAAGATCACACCGATATCGGGGTGATCGGGATGGATATAACCAGTGACGGATGGGATGGGAATAGCTTCGCGCACGATTTCATATATGAGGGAATGACCATCTTCTGATCGTGGGGCGAGGGTTATGATGACGGTCGTTCCTACTGGACCGCGCACCATCGCCTGGATCAACTCCATACTAGCGTCCTCTTCGATAACTTCGTGGTCTATGGCGATGAGAATATCTCCCTCTAAAACACCTGCTCTGGCTGCGGGTCCATCCTGAAAGGGGATGAGATGGATCTTGAGATTATAACCTCGGGATATGTAGACTCCTATCCCTCCGTATTCGCCCGACAGGTCGTCCGTTTGGAGCTCATGTTCAACCGGTTCTAAATAAATCGTATATGAATCATCAAGCTTCGCAACCATGCCATGGATCATGCCTCGCTCAAGCGAAAGTTGATCGGGGAGATCGCTGATGTAGTAACGATCCAATAAGCGCTGAGCTTCTTTTAACAGCCCGTATTCCTCCGATGCTGGTGGCCATATCGTTCGAATGTGATAGCCAACAAACAACGCACTAGCTGTGAGGATAAGGCAGAACAAGATACCGCTAATTAGGATCAGTTGGGTTTTTCTATTCATCTGACCTCTCACGTGAGGATGGATTTTAGCACGACTTCACGAGACAAATCACTACATGACCGGATGGGGTAAAGATTTTCCATGCAAGCCAGCAAGCAAATTGTCCACAGCCATATGTGCCATTTTGGCACGCGTTGCAGTACCGGCGGAGGCAATGTGAGGCGTAATCAAGCAATTTGGTAGTTCATAGAGAGGGTGGTTGTTGGGTAGAGGCTCTGGATCTGTTACGTCAAGCCCAGCGGCTGCGATTTTCCCCTCCCTCAATGCCTGGAGCAAAGCGTCGGTGTCTACCACGGGTCCGCGGGAGGTATTGATCAACAAAGAGGAAGGTTTCATGATTTCAAATTGGGGATCACTGATCATACGGTACGTGCGCTCCGTCAGAGGTACGTGGAGCGTGATAATATCCACCCGACGCAATAATTCATCCAGCGCTACGGCCTCAGCGTTGAGCTCCTTTTCGATATCCTTTACCCTCGATACATCGTGATAGAGAAGCTGCGATCCGAAGGCGTAAATCCGTCGGGCGACCGCTTGACCAATCCTTCCCATTCCGACGATGCCCACAACTGCACCGTGCAGATCCTGGCCAAGTAGTAGCCCTGGGTCCCAGGTTTTCCATTCTCCAGACCGGGCGAAGAGAACCGCCTCCGGTATACGTCGTGAAACGCTCAACATTAAGGCCATCGTGAAATCCGCGGTCGTCTCGGTTAATACACCTGGTGTATGACCGACCTGAATCCCGCGTTTCTTACATGCCTCCATATCGATATGTTCGAAGCCAACGGACATGGTGCTGATCACGCGTAACTGAGAAGCCGCTGCGATCAGATCCCCATCAATGGTGTCTGTAAGCAGGCATAGCAACCCGTCACAATCCTTAACCATGTGTACTAATTGATCATAGCTTGGTGGCACCCGCTCTTCCCAAAGGACAACTTGACCTTCAAGGTGAAGGCGATCTAACGCCGATGACGTAATCCGTCGTGTAACGAGAATTTTCGGCTTATCCATTCGATCTCCTTCACCATCTGGCCTAAGTATAAACAAATGTCGCATTGTGGGCTAAGCATGATAAGCATCATTGTTTCAACACTCTCTCCATGGATGGATAGTCGGATGGGAGATGTTGCTCATGTACCCGTCAAGTGCTCAACCTGTATAATCGACTTAGACATTGTGGTTATTACCAAGGCTAACTCATAATTTACAATGAGTGAGGCACGCGTTAAGAGTGACGGGCAATCTGCTACTGAGATAGCAGCACTCTTCCAACGGCTCGCGCTTAACCTCAGCCAAATCCAAGACACCGAACTGATCCTTGATGTTATTCTACGACAAGGTCAGAAACTGCTTGAGGCGAATGGAGCTGCAGCGTTAGCATTGGGAGAGGATCGGAAACCAGAATATCACGTTCTGGTCGACTTGCCGTCCCATGCTGGCGGAATGCTGGAAGAGGCCTTTGAGGTCCTCTTTGAAGGGGCTCCACGCGAGCTTTTATCCGGTGCAGTGGTGATCGACAATCTAGAGGGGGAAGACTATCCGGAAGTTACTCAGTTACGGCAATTGGGGGTTGAATCATGCCTCGTACTGCCTTTAGCCCAGCGTGGTGATCTCTTAGGTGGATTGTGGTTTTTGTTCGCGGATCATCATCATTTGACGAAACTCCGCATGAGTTGGGCGGTGGTATTGGCTGGGCAGGCAGCACTAGCACTGGAGAATGTACGATTAGTTGATATCGCCTTACGTCAAGCTTCTGAGCTTGGTGCTTTCTACGAGACGGCAGCGACAGTAGAGTATAAGCAGGATCTCTCCTACCTCCTCATTCAGATCATCGATCAAACGACTACCCTCTTAGATTGCAAGATGGGGATCATCTATCTCGCCGATGAAGAAGGGCTATCTTTGAGATCTGTTGTCTACCGCGGGATCCCAGGTGATCCCGATGTGTTAACGTGTCCTTATGGTGAAGGAGTTGCGGGTCAGGTGGCGGAGATCCAAGAGCCTATAGCGCTGGATGAATGTCACGATTGGGAAGGAATTACGCCTGCGATGGCGGACAGACATTCACCGGTTCGAGTTTTATGCGTCCCGATGATGTGGCGCCAGCGACTGATCGGTGTGTTGGACCTGGCGGCAAAATTAGAAAGAAGACCTTTTTCGGAAGCCGATATCCGACTCGCAAAATCAGTTGCTTATCAAGCAGCAAACGCTTTAGGTATCGCGAATCTTATCGAATCGGAGCGCAGGCAGTACCGAATGGCGGAAGCCTTACAAGAGGCATCCTTGGTGATAAGTCACCAAATTAATCTCGATGAGATTCTTGATCGCATTCTAGAGCAAGTCATGTACGCGTTTCCTTGCGATGCAGCCAACATCCAGAACATCGATGGGGATCGCGTGCGTATCATTCGCCATCGAGGTTATGATCGTTTCGATTTATCAGATGAAACACTGTCATCTCTCATGTTGGATCTTGAGGAAGATAAGTACCTGCAACGCTTACAGGCGGGTGAGGTCCTCGCTGTGCCGGATACGATGAAAGAGCCGTCTTGGACTGTTCGCCCGGGTTGGGATTGGTTGAAATCCTGGGCTGGTGCGCCAATAGTATATGGAAAGGACATTTTAGGCTTCATAAACCTCGAAAGTGCCCTTGAAGACACTTTCGATGAGGTCACGACCACCTTGTTGACAGCTTTTGCTGCTCACGCAGCAGCAGCGATGCATAAGGCTGAATTGTACCGGAGATTAGCTAAAGAACACCAGATGTTGCGTACGCTCTACGAGATCGAACGGGCAGTGACAGGTAGTTTAGAAAAAAACGAGATTTTAACCCGTTTGCTTGAGGGAACTATAGATGCATTCGAAGGGATATACGCACAAGTGTTCATCCCGACCGATGGTGATGAAGAAATCTTCAAGCACGGTCCAAAGATTAACCGCACCTCAGAACAAGATGACCTCTCACATCATCCCCAAGCGATGAAGTTAGCAGAGCATGTGATCCTTGAACTTACTCCTGTTCATGCGACGTTGGTGTATCCATCGGCAAGTTATACCGTTTTCGCGTTTCCCATCGTTGCGGGGAAACAAGTTTGGGGGTCCGCGCTTATCTGGACGGAAAGCGTCAAGGGAAGGGATACAGCTTGGTTAGAAGTCCTCCGTGCAGCTGGTCAACAAGTTGGATTAGTTTTAACTAACGCAGACCAGCACGCTCAGGTACAGCGACGGTTAGCCGAAATGACCATCCTCCAGCGTGTCGTTGGTTCCATCGCTGGCAGATTGGAGGTGGAGGCATTATTACGGGAGGTGGCGGACCAGTTACACAACAAACTTGGGTTCCCTGCAGTACAGATTTTTCGACGTAAGGGTGACCAGTTGGTGCTTGAAGAGTGTTGCGGTCCGAAGCCGATTGTCGAACGCTTAAGCATTGATCGAGGGATCACTGGCAGAGTCGCTCGAACAGGACAACCTGCATTGGTCGAGGATGTGCGTAAGGATCCTGATTATGTGGCCGGCCTGGTTGGGACACAAGCTGAAATGACGGTCCCGATCAGCCTGGGTGAGGAAATTGTCGGGGTCATCAACATCGAGACTTCTGACCCGTTGCAGATCGACAGCGGGGCGCTCGAGTTGCTCATCCTCCTTGCCGATCAAGTCTCCGTGGCTCTTCACAACGCCATGCTATATGAGCAGGTACAAGAAAGTGTTATCCATCTCGAGGAGCAAGTACAGGAGAGGACTAGCGACCTTGAAAAGGCTTTGAAACAAGCTCAGGCGGCTGACCAGGCAAAAGCAAAATTCGTCGAGGAAATATCTCACGAATTGCGAACACCGTTGACGAACGTCGGACTTTATCTTGATTTGATAGAGATGGGGGACGATGAACGCCATGTGGAATATATGGCAACCCTAAGGCGTGAAACGGATCGCCTAAGTGCACTGATTGAGCAATTGCTCGCGATCTCACACCTTGATAGTAAACAAGTTCAGTTAAACCCTCGACCAACGGACATGAATTCATTGGTTAAAGTACTGGTTGTTGATCGAGCGCGCATGATCGGGGAGAAAGGCCTTGATCTGCAAGTGAAGACAGCGGAAGATCTTCCTCTTGCTCAAGTTGACCCTCAACTTATCATCCAGGCGCTGACAAATCTTCTTACCAACGCCATGAACTACACACAACCAGGAGGGGGAATTGTACTTGAAACAAAGCGACAATTATGGAAGAAACAGCCTTGGATCACTGTTATGGTGAAAGATACCGGTCCTGGAATATCGGAATCCGAGAAGAAGAGGATTTTTGATCGCTTCTACCGTGGACTTGCGGGACGTGCAAGCGGCGTCCCAGGAACCGGTCTCGGCCTATCGATCAGCAAAGAGATCGTTGAACGCCATGGTGGAAGGATCACTCTAGAGAGCAAAATTGGCGAAGGAGCAACCTTTGTGGTGTGGCTACCGGTGGCGAAGAATTCGGGTTCGGAAATGCAGGACAATGAATAAGAGGAACTGATAAAAAGGATATCCGAAACCATAGCGCAAAGGTCATATGGTTTTAAGCCTAGGGTTGGGATACTATCCCATTAGAAGAACGTCGGATCAGAGGATGGATAAAGCGATTGTGCTCGTCGTAGAAGACGACCACGCTTTGCTTGTTGCGTTAAAAGATATCTTGGAGACCGCTGGTTTCCAGGTTAGTACCGCCACGCACGGTGAAGCTGCGTTAGAGTCTTTTTGCAGGGAACGACCGGCGCTGATCCTCTCAGATATCGCGATGCCGGGAATGGATGGGATCGAATTATATGAAGCCGTGCGAAGTCARCCTGGRGGYAAAGARACTCCCTTCGTATTCCTCACAGCCCGCGGGACCAGGGAGGACGTATTCGCTGGTCGATCTTTAGGGGCCGACGATTACATTACCAAGCCGATTAGCAGTCATGAACTCTTGACGACCGTACGTTCTCGATTACGCCGGTCGAATGAGATCATGGTTGAACAATTGAAAATCGCCTACAAATCAAGCCTGCTTGCACTAGCACAGGCGATCGAACTTCGAGATCATTACACACATAAGCATGTTATACGTCTTAACGCCTACTCCCACGCGATGGGGAAGGAGCTGGCTTGGGTGGAGCCGCGTTTGGAAGCTTTAGAATACGGCGCCATTCTGCATGATATCGGCAAACTTGATGTGCCGAAAGTTATTCTTACGAAAAAGGATCCATTGACCAAGAAAGATTGGGATGAGATGCGCAAACACCCTGAGTATGGGGTGCATATGATTGAGACAATTGAATACTTAGCTCCTGCTCTTCCCATTGTGCTCTACCATCATGAAGCCTGGGACGGATCGGGTTATCCAGAAGGCTTGAGAGGTGAAGAAATTCCCGAGGAAGCAAGGCTGCTGGCCGTTGTGGATAGTTTTGACGCCATGACAAGCGATCGACCTTATCGCTCTGCTATTGGGGCGTCAAGAGCGTATGAGGAGATCAAGAGCAGGGCTGGAGCTCAATTCGATCCAAAAATGGTGGAGGTATTTATCCACTGTTGGGAACAAGGTCGGATACAGAAGATCATGAACGAGCTGCGCGACGATCCGAAAGATAAACTAGAAATTATCCAAGCTAAGCAGTTGCGCTAGAGAGCAAAAAATAACGAACAATCGTTCTAATATGAGAAGTCAAGGATGACGCCCTATGCTCGGTTCCATAGGGTGTTTTTCTTTAACGGGGTGCGATCAAGGTATCAGCGCCAATTATGCTCCAGCTTGTGATAGAAAGCAGGGAAGAGGGACGGCTGGGGAGGGGGAATTTGTTTTCTGGTTGCATACTCGCGGATAAGATATATCTTGATTGGAGCACATCAACACTCTTTTTCTATAAGTAGAGAAATGTGTAGTCGTCTTCACAGCAGGGGGGTTGACAAAAAGACCTGATATCGGTTATCCTATTAGTACTTATGATAAGTACTATTATCATAAGCAATGCTGAACAATAAGGGAAGCTCATTTCCGCTCGATATAAAGGATTTCAACCCATGTCACATAGGACGATCGACGAATCGATTACAGCCTACTTGGATGGTGTCTCACTCGCGCGAAGCCCCAACACGGCGCGTACGTACCGAAACGCTCTCCGGGCCTTTAAGATAACCCTCGAATCGATCGGCATCGACCCTGAGACAACACCAGCCTCGGAGATTGCCGAAGATTGGATCATAGATTTCGCCAGAGACCTTAAGAGCTACTCTCCAGCGAGCGAAAGGCTTTACCTCACCGCAACCACAGGCTGGTATGAATTCTTGGCCTCTGAACACCTTACGACAGTAAATTTACCACGCATAAGAATGCTCATCCGCCAACGCGCCAGACGTCCTGGACTTCGGCTGCCACAGTTTCCGCGTACAGCGATTGAAATAATGGTGGATTATGCAATAAATCTTGCCAGAACGACCGCAGAAGATAACCGGGAGCGATTACGAAACTACCGCGACAGGGCATTTTTACTAACATTAGCGGATACGGGATTGCGAGTACATGAGATATGTGGCCTCCGTAGAGGTGACCTCGATTGGAACGAAAGTAGAGCACAATTGATCGGCAAAGGCGACCGCGAATCCGTCATTCGATTCTCACGGCGGGCGATCTCCGCGATAAAAGATTACCTTTCAGTGCGAGGAACGCTTGATGGTGCCTCGGGAAGACCTCTCAGCTCCCTGCCCCTCTTTGCCCGACATGATCGTGGTGCTGGATCGAAGATCCTCCCGATCACCACGACAACTGGGCGCGCTATCGTCCACAAACGCGCCCAGGAAGCCCTTGGAGAGAGAGATCAGGGTGTGATCACACCACATTCCTTCCGGCACTATTTTGTGACCACAGTGTTACGAGGCTCGGGTGGTAATCTTAAGCTCGCCCAGGAGCTTGCGCGTCACCGGAACATATCGGTCACCCAGCGATATGCTCACCTCTCCGATGATGAGCTCGATCAAGGATATTATGAGATTTTCGATACCTAGGGAAAGATATTCCATTTATGGGAGTGGTTTTGCCAACAAGATAGACCTAATGTACCATTGAATACCTTCGACCTTCAGATGGATAAAAATTATACTTGGGGCATCCAATCTCTTAAGTGGTTAATCAGTCAGAAATCCGATTTACATATAGGGTAGGAAATTTAGGTTTGTAAATCTGGAGGAGAGCAGGTGAAGTCTTTATTTCAACTTGTCGCGCTGGCGATTGTCATTTCGGCATTCACAGGTGTTGCTTATGCGGGAGATCATCGCCTTTTCGAAAGAACTGCTGATTATGGCGTACAAAAAATATTGTCTAAGGCTTCTGTGCTCTCGCCTGTCCTAGAATCCAACGGGTACCAACTCGTGTATCTTATCGTAAGAGACCAAAATCTAAATCCCGTTGAGGGAGCAGCTTCACTATTAACTGTCCATTTCCATAATGATGTACAGACTTGGTTGATGCCGTTAACGGACGAATTTGGTATCAGTCAACTGAGCTTGGAGATTAAAAATCAGCCCCCAGGTAGCAATGTAGTGCTTGAATTCCAAGTGGCTCTCGATGAACTGCAAACCACTACGCGAGATTCTTTCCGTATCTGGTGGTGATTCGAACTATCGCCTGTAGTCTTGTCCGTTCATAATAGTGCTAAGATGAAAACAATTGCCATCGCGAATCAAAGGACAGGTGTTGGGAAAACGTCGATGACGTTATCTCTAGGCATGGCGTTAGCCGAGATCGAAACCAGGGTCCTCCTTGTGGATATAGATCCTATGGGCGCACTCAGTGCTGCTTGTGGTGTGGAAGAGGCAGAGGGCGTTAGTCTGGCAGAGGTGCTCGGCGGATCACGCCCAGGTGAGTTAGGGATGTGGGATATCCTGATAGAGATCCTTCCTGATTATCACTGTTACCTTGCCCCCTCCGACCTGTCGTTGGCTCAATCTGAGTTAGGACTTAATTTCAGAATGGGTAGGGAAAGCGTCCTGAGGAATGCTTTAGACACGGTAGATAGCGATTTCGATTTGGCATTGATCGATTGTCCTTCGAGTTTAGGGATGTTGACGGTTAATGCTTTAAATTCAGCACAGGCGGTACTCATCCCGACCCGACCAGAAGTCTCTGACATTCGAGCTGTTTCGCTCTTTCTGACTCAGCTTGACCGATTCAAACAAGAAATCAACCCAGATCTCGAGACGCTCGGGGTGCTGTTAACATATTACAATCCCGCTCTTGAGCATCACATCAAGGCTATCGATGCGATGAGAGAGGAGGGGCTTCCTTTGCTCCCGATTGGAATTGGTGAAATCTCACAAGAGGCTCAACCAACGAAGGTCGATAATGCGAAACCCATCAATATCCCTGGCGACCCCGAGACCAGGACCCAATTGGTAGAGCTGATCAAACAATGGCTTGCGGGTTGGCGAGCCTGGGAGCCCTCAGAATCGGATACATAAATCTCAATTGCGACTAACCTTGATTCAATGGTATTCTTTGCCGCGCGTTAAGCAGACGCCTAACGGGATTACAGAGAAGAATGAATTTTAAGGAAGATCACCAAAGCGTGATTGATTAGGTGAAAATGTCTGGGGAAAATTAAATGAGGCATCGAGCCTATCTCATCGCCATTATCATCATTCTTTTCTGTTTTAGCTTAGGTATCCTCTCGACATTAGTTAATCGAGACCGCGAGACAACGATTACCCCTACTCCCAAACCATCACCCAGCCCAGACCAAACTAGAAGGACTCTTCTCATCTTGGGCATTGATACATTTGACGAACCTGCCCCAACGCTCATGGCCATATGGTATATCATCCACAGGATCCCCGAGGGTGAAGTGGTGTTGTTTGGTGTCCCAGTAGATCATCGGATAAATGCTTCTGAAGCGGTTACACTCCGATCCATTTTCTCGTACACAGTCGAGGAAGGCATTTCAGAAGACTTCATGGATGGCCTGGCAAAAGCTGTGCCCCACATTCGGCAAAATTATTGGGCCATCATGGATGAGACCTTCTTTGAAGCGCTTGTCGATTTTGTGGGGGGGGTGCCTGTAGGAGATAGAAATCTGAGCGGAATGGATGTTGTGAGTGTTCAAAGGCTAATGAAAGACAATCCAGATGTTTTACTTCAATTTCAAGCGGAAATGCTCTCGTCCCTTCGTTCTCCTGTGTTGATGTTTGATCCTACTACAGTCCAGGTTGGGCCATTATGGGATATGATTCCTGAGAATTGTGTCCTTTCGGAGGAGAAAGCACAACTTCTTTTTATCGCTAGGCAAGTCTCACCTCTGACAGAGGACGCGATTCGTATCGAACTCATGCCCTCCGTTGGAGACTGATCTACCCCTCCCAGTTATATAGATAGATACGCACGCCTTCCCCTGAACCCGTCATGCAACTTAGAAATGAGTATCTATTCCCCTCTCTAATCATTTTATAAAAAGCGTTGAGATTACATTTTGATAGAGGTTTGTAAGGCCGGGTCATCATGGTATCGTGATACCCTTGGTTTGTTGAATTGGGAAAGGACACGACCGTTAGATGTTAATCGATAAGTTGCGGCGGCTTTTCGAAACTAATTCGCGTCATATCCAACACCAACCCATCATGGGCCAATCTTCGAGCCTCCTTGGCTCGTCTCATCCCGCGCCACAATGTCTTCCTACCAAATCTTCAAGTACCCAGAATTTAACTGAAAACCAAGCGGAGCCGGTATCAGGCTTGATGGCATCATCGGTGAGCGATCCTCAAGAAGATGCTCATATATACATCGCCAAGGTACAACGTAAGATCAATAAGCTGGCTGAAGAGTTTGCTTCTGGATTAATTAATCGAGAGCAGTTTCAAGAGCTCTACGATCATTACCAGAAAGAACTTCGGACCATTGAGACTTGGATGGACGTTGCACCGGAGTCCAATGCGTGGCGAGACGCGCGTACAGAAGGTAGAAGCGTTGTCATCCGAAGACAGCATATGGCGCGAATTCTTGGGTATGCGATCTATAAAAACGACTCCGGTATGCCGATCGCAACCATCGGAAGATTCGAGTTTGGAGCTGCACTGGTCGTACCGATGCTTTCCTCTTATCGTTCTGCTGCTCGAGAAATTTTTGGTGCCGGTATGCGCTCGTCACAAATTGAGAACGGGCGCTGGCTCTGCTTCGTGCCAGGCGAGATCACAACATTGATCGCACTCTTTTCGATTGAACCTGCAGCAAAACAACTCAATTCCCTAGATCAAGTGCATCAGCTTTTCGAAAGGGCAAATCGCAACTTGTTGAAGAATAGAATCATCAATCCAAACGCCCTGGTCCTCCCTCACCAATCATTTGTGGGCAACAAGCGTTAGTATTAAACTGTATGGGGGCGTGAACATGGGGAAAATACCCGTTCTAAAGGTCGTCATCGCTGGCGACGGGAATGTAGGTAAAACCTCTCTCGTGCGACGATATTGCGAGGGTAAGTTTGAAGCGTCACGAGTGGCGACGATTGGCGTAGATTTTCAGACGAAAGTCGTCGAATTACCCGCTGGATCTGTAAAACTTTCGATATGGGATATGGCTGGACAAGATAGGTTCCGAGTGGTCCGAAGTGGATTTTACCGTGGAAGCCTTGCGACAGCTCTTGTGTATGACGTCACCGATCTTATAAGTCTAGCAAACCTTAAAAAATGGCATCAAGAGATTTCAGGAATTACCCCTGATCAGAAGTTCATCGTTGTAGGTAACAAGATCGACCTTGAGAGAGTCGAACAAGTTGAAGCTGCGCAAACCTTTGCGGAGAGAATCACGGCGTCGTATCTTGAAACGAGTGCCCTGACTGGCGAAGGGGTTACAGATATGTTCAGGGCCTTAGCCAGCATAGCATCTTCCCATTTGTCGTTTCCGCAAGATGAAAGCGTCGACCAGCAAAACAAATCCCTACGAGACGAAGATCCTCAATCCCCTTTGGGATGAATGACCTGCGCAAGAGTTCCATCAAACGGGAAAATAGCACAAACCGGCAGTGCCAGGACCCGTGTGTACACCAAGTGCTGGTGATAGCTCAGCGAAGATAGATTCAACACACGTTAACTTTGTCTCGGCAATAGCTTTAATTTTTTCGGCCTCCTCCATCGCCGCAGCGTGAACGTAGGCGATTTTCACTCTTCCCATATGGCCAACTACGTCCTCCACCATCTTGATCATCTTTTCATAGGCGCTCGTACGACTGCGTGCTTGACCCAGTGGTACGATGATCCCTTCCTTCATGCCGATGAGCGGTTTAATGTGCAATACACTTCCCATCATGTGTTTCGCTTTTCCTATACGGCCGCCCATATAAAGGTATTTCAATGTGTCCGCAGTTTGGATCATCTTGGTAATAGGCATCATTTTCTTTACAAGGTTCACGATTTCGAAAAGCGATTTCCCTTCCAGCGCTGCTCGAGCGGCCTCGATCACCATCCAGCCATGACACATTGAGACATTCAAGGTGTCGATGACTTCGATCTTCAAATTAGGAAGGATCTCACGCACCATCGATTTTGCTGCGCATGCGGCTTGATATGCTCCACTTCCTTTCGAAGTCATATGAATGCTGACGATCTCTCGAAAGCCCCGATCTTCAGCTAGCGATTGAAAAACCTGTAGATAATCCCCAGGTCCAGGATTAGCTGTCTTAGGAAGCACCTTCGCTGTTGCTAACCAACGGTAGAATGAATCTCGTTTGGCAGTGACCAGGTCTCTTAAGACCTCTTCTCCTCGGTGGATGTAGTAAGGGACCCAACTGATGTCTAACTCTTCAAGGATTGGTTCGGGGATGCTCGCACAACTATCGGTTACCACAGCGATTTCAGGCACAGCTATTTCCTTTCAGTTGGTAGAAATTCGAGAGCTGAGACAATGAGACCCTTAATTATTTTTTTATGTAAACACTTGAGAATGGTTACAGTCACCTACGAAATGGTTCTTGCTAGATATGGTATTTCTCATAATGAGATGCTAAACGCGTGGGGATCCGACCTTCGATCATGACCGTATTCTCGTTGTGCTGAATCTCGTTCACGCTCCCCTGTTCATGGAATAAACTTATCAGCCGCCCGGCCTTATAGGGCAGAAGCACCTTTATTTGTGACATCGATTCATACAACTCAAATTCGATCGATGAGAGTAGCGTAGGGATCCCTTCACCAGTTAGAGCAGAAATGGGAACTGCCCGTTCAAACTCGTCTACCCGATCCAAAGAAGATGTGGGATCGGGAAGCAAATCGATCTTATTTAGGGCAGTAACCATTGGAATATTGATTACTTGAATTTCCTCCAGTGTGGCACGTACAGCTTGTGCTTGAGCGTTAGCGTTTAGATGCGTGATATCTACCACATGCAGCAGTAAATCTGCCTCTGCGATCTCCTCAAGCGTAGCCTGAAAGGCAGCTACTAGTGTGGTAGGTAGCTTCTGGATGAAACCAACGGTATCTGTGAGAAGTACCTGCCGTCCATCGGGTAATTCAATTCTGCGCGTTGTAGGATCAAGGGTTGCGAATAGCTTGTCCGCGACGAGGACATTTGCATCAGACAGCCGATTTAGAAGAGTCGATTTACCTGCATTGGTGTATCCAACCAGAGCGACGGTAGGAATAGCGGCACGTCTTCGTCGAGCTCTATATCGGCTCCGGTGCGCTCGGACCTTTTCAAGTTGCTTTCGTAAGTGAGCAATTCGTCGCCCGATATCTCGCCGATCCACCTCCAACTGTGTTTCCCCAGGACCTCTCAATCCAACACCTCCAACAGAGCCGGCTCTCCCTCCTCCACCTCCGGCCTGACGAGCGAGGTGTGTCCAAGCTCGCGTAAGACGTGGTAAACGATATTCATATTGTGCTAACTCAACCTGCAGCGAGCCTTCACGAGTATTCGCATGTTGAGCGAAAATATCCAGGATAAGAGCTTAACGATCTACCACTCGCACATCATCTCCGAAGAGCTGCTCCAGTTCCCTTTGGTGCCTCGGTGACAATTCGTCGTCGAAAAGGACAATATCTGCCACTGTCTCTCGAACAAGGCTTTGTATTTCATGTATCTTTCCTGATCCTAACAAGGTCTTAGGATTTGGACGTTTCAGATGCTGAGAGGTCTCTCCTACAATCACGAGTCCTGCGGTCAATGCCAATTGCTTCAATTCTTCGAGAGAATCTTCTAGTGTTAACAGCCTATCTTCGTTCGGCAAATCAAACCCAACTAGAAAGGCACGTTCAGTTGGTAGTTTTGTTGGAAGAGTAACTTTTTTCATATATGAATTATACAACTTGATGCCACATTTATATCATTTTCATCATTAGCATAGGAGTTTTATTGATACTTGCGTCATCTTATTCGTCTGTGTCCTCCCTAACTTATGACAGATGTGGCTTTGCAAGTTATTTCTTCTCCATTTCCATAAAAAATAAGTAAATTTTTTTCTACTACCCAAAGTGCGCATAGCCTGAAATTTATCAAAGAAATATAAAAAACAGTTTGGTTTACGTATATTGGTGACTATGCGCATTAATCAGAAAAGTTTATAAGGTAATCCGTCAAATCTCTAGCAGATCGTTCTGCATACGCACGAGCTCGCTGCCGTCGATTGCGTCGTAAACCGTCATCAAAAGGTGGTAATAAGCCGAAATTTGCTTTCATGGGTTGAAAACGCTTCAAAACTGAAGATGAGATGTACGAGCACAGCGCACCAAGGATGGTCGTCTCAGGAAGTACAAGAAGATCTTCACCTAGGCGCAGACGCGCTGCGTTCAAACCAGCAAGCAATCCAGTAGCAATGTTCCCAAGATATCCTTCAACACCCGTGATCTGTCCAGCAAAGAAGAGGTTTTCTCGGTTTCGAGATTGAAGAGAAGGAAAAAGAAGTTTAGGAGAATTTATGAACGTGTTGCGATGCATTTGGCCATAACGCACAAACCTTGCATTTTTTAAACCAGGAATCATACGAAAAACACGTGCTTGAGATTTATAGTTAAGATTCGTCTGAAAACCAACGATATTGTACAAAGTACCGATAAGATTGTCCTGACGTAATTGGACAACCGCATAGGGACGTGTACCAGTATGAGGATTGTCGAGCCCAACCGGTCTCATTGGCCCGTAAGCAAGTGCTTCTCTACCACGCTCTGCAATCACCTCAACGGGTAAGCAAGCTTCAAAATACCTGTGCAACCCAGCACGGACACCTCCTCGTATAGCGCTTTCATACTCACGTAATGGAATTCGCTCGGCATTCAATAAAGCGTCTATGAATTCTTCATACTCATCTTTCATAAAGGGACAGTTGATGTAGTCACCATCTTCTTTCTCGCCCCTACCGTAACGTGATGCACGGAATGCAACTGACAGATCGATGCTATCCGCCTCTACAATTGGAGAGAGCGCGTCAAAGAAATACAAGTGATCCTCACCTGTGAAGTGTGCGAGTTCATCTGAGAACCTTTTAGAGGTAAGCGGTCCTGAGGAAATAAGAGCTATATCCTCCGGCATTTTTACAACTTCCTGACGTATCAATTCTATTCGTGGGTGTTGGGTAATATGATCTGTGACCCGTCGTCCAAAGGAGTCTCGATCTACTGCAAGCGCTCCACCAGCTGGTACGGCTTCCTGCTCAGCGCATTGGAGCAAAAGTGAACTCATAATCCTCAATTCACTCATAAGCACTCCTGATGCCCGATCCGTCAATTTGGATCCTAGCGAATTTGAGCAAACCAATTCTGCCAAATCACCGGTTCGATGAGCACCTGTTTGCTTTAGAGGACGCATCTCAAACAGCCGAACATCAACTCCTCGCTCAGCTATTTGCCAAGCTGCCTCACTTCCTGCCAATCCCCCTCCAATAACTGTGACCGTTTCATTCATGGCTTAGATTCTAGCATGATATCAATGGCACACAACTTGCAACACAATTGCGCAGGATCCGTTCTCATTGTATACTCACCGCGCGAGGCACCAAATGCTTCAAATACAAGAACAGTCACAACGTCCGCTCACAACTGCTCACCTCGCACAAACCATGAGCCTGCTTCTTCTCTCGAATATGGAGTTGAGAGATACGGTGATGACCGAACTCTCATCCAATCCAGCCCTCGAGCTTGTCGAAGAGGCGGTATGTCCAAATTGTCAACGCCGTTTAAAAAACCCGGGTCCTTGCCCTGCGTGTAGCATCCAACAAAATGAACAAGACCCAATCGTCTTTTTATCACCACGAGAATCATACCGACCCTCCCTCTCGCATACATATGATGAGCAGCCACCTGATCAAGAACCAGCCGCACCCGAGGATCTTACAACCTATGTCCTGCAGCAATTAGCCTCGGACCTGCATCCTGACGATCGCAAGCTCGCAGCATATATCCTCTCAAGCCTTGATGAAGATGGTTTCCTGCAAGACCCTCCAGCGATTATTGCCCGCGCAACTCGATCTTCTTACTTCCAGGTTGAGCGTGTTGTAAAACTGATCTCTCATGCTGATCCACCTGGGTTGGCAACCTCTGGTCCAAAACAAGCACTCCTTGCCCAACTTGACTTACTTCCTGAAATTGGTTCAATTCTACCTTTAGCACGCCAGATCTTAAACGAATATTTCACCGAGCTTGGACGTCGTGAAATCGAAAGAATAGCTGAAGGTCTGGAGATTAGTCCGTCTCAGGTACGTCAAGCCGCAACTTTTATCCATGACAACCTAAACCCCTACCCCGCTAGAGCTTTCTGGGGATCAGGTCGAGGACCGCAAAGCGGTAACCCCAACGTATACCACTCACCAGACATCTTGATCTCCCATAACCCATCGGATACGGATGGCCCCTTGGTCGTGGAAATCTTTTCCGCGGTGTCAGGCTGGTTACGTGTAAATCCAATGTTTTCAAAAGCGCGCGCGAGTACGAATGAAGACCAGACTGAAGAGTGGTCGAAATACATTGAACGCGCCTCTCTCTTTGTCAAATGCCTCCAACAACGTAATAATACGATGCGTCGACTCCTGCAAACATTAGTTACTAAGCAGCGTGAGTTCATCCTTAACGGGGATCGCCATCTTAAACCTATGACTCGCGCGAGAATTGCTGACGAAATTGGGGTTCACGAATCCACTATCTCACGCGCAGTCGCTCATAAATCCATAGCCCTACCCGATGGTCGGATCATTCCCGTGGCCTGCTTCTTTGACCGTAGTCTCTCCGTGCGCGACCGTATCAAAGAAATTGTTAAGCATGAAACACGCCCACTTACAGATGATCAAATTGCGGAGATTCTAAAGAATGAGGGTGTCCAAATTGCCAGGCGAACCGTTGCCAAATATCGATCCATCGAGAATATTCTCCCTGCTCGCCTTCGTCATCGGAATAATGTCGGAAATGGAGAACAGGTCTGAGCCTTGCCAATCGACTCGTCATTTTTAAACCCCATTACTCGCTTCTTCAAACCTGGTCGTTATCCTGACTACTTCCACGTTCTCATTGATGCACTTGATGTAGCTATCCTCGTAATCTCGAGTGACGATTTCAACATTCTTTCATGCAACCGGGCCTTTCTCCTTCTCACCGGTTACTCCCGTGACGAGCTTGATGAGCTCACCTTCCCCGATCTCCTCGCAGAAGAAGACGAGACTCTACTAATCCAGCTCCTAGAATGTTCTCGCAAACCCGATGGCTCCTTAGAAGAAATCCCAATTCAAACTCGATCAGGTACGACTTCCCTCATCGATTTTCGTGTCTTACCTACCGGAAAAGCACAAGCCGAGCTGATCCTGCTTGGAACGCCTTCTAGCGAACGAATTCACATGATGGACCAGCAACGGACCCAAGAGCAACGCCTTGATACGCTGGTCCAAATTTCTGCCCTCATCATCGAGGAGATGGTTACATCTTTCCCTAGTGTGCTGGATTTGGCAAAGCGGTTACTATGTTCTTCATCCAGCGCGCTTTATCGCGTCTCCGCGTCATCACCAAGCTATATCCTCGAAGGATCGTTACCACCTGATTTCCCCGAGACGCTGCCAGGCACATCTTTTAGTCCCCTTCAACGAACTACTCACTGGTCACTTGGCCAACGCTCTGAACATATCCTCCATAAAGCGGCGCGCGCCTCCGGCTTTGCCGCGTTGCAAACAGCTCTTATCGGTGATCCGGCAGCTTGGGTTGGCCTTCTAGTTGTCGGTTGGCAGGACGAAGATGTTATTCCAGATGACACCGATCTCTTGATCTCCCTCATCGCAAATCTATGCCACTTAGCGATCCTCCTCAGCTTGCAGAGGGCTTCCGTTGCAGAGAGCCAAAAGGAGATAGCACAATTACAGGCCGAAGTGTTTGATCAATTCACTTCTATCGGCGACACACTCATCACCTTGGATCATGACCTTAAGGTTATCAATGCCAATCCGGCCATCGTTCGAACGCTTGGCTACCAACCAGAGGAGGTGGTTGGCCTTGCGATACAGGACGTACTTGTCAGCCCTGAAGATGTGCAGTCTATCTTGTTGGACGCCCTCGGACATCATCGTCTAGCAGAACGATCTCGCATAACCTTGCATCGACGTGACGGAACCCCCTTCCCTGTTCATTTACGTGCTTCCCCATTCACCGATCAAGCCTATTCTCGTTTGCTGATCGTATTGAAAGATCAGTCTGAACAGCAAGAAATCGAAGATCAGACAGAAATCCTGGCTCAAAGGGCACTTTTAGGGGAAGTAAGCGCGATTTTTGCACATGAAGTGCGGAATCCAATCAATAACATCAGCACCGGAGTACAACTAGTTGCCTCCCGTCTTGGTTCGGACCATCCACTCTACGAGTCTCTAGAAAAAGTACGCAAGGAATGCAACCGATTAGATCAACTCATGAGCGATGTCCTTTTCTTTGCAAGACCGCTTAAACTTAACATCAAACCGATTAACCTCGCCGACCTGATGGAGCGCATTCTCTCCCGTTGGAGCCCTCACTTCAAACAGGTCGGTGTTCAATGCCACACTGCATATGAACCCGATACGCCCGCTGCGCTGGCCGATGAACGCACACTCGAGAGGGTAGTCGTAAATCTTATCACCAACGCCCTGCAAGCAATGACCGATGGAGGTACACTGTCTATAAATCTTGGATCGGCGATTTCAACACAAGGGAATATGGTTGAATTAAAAATCGTCGATACTGGACCGGGGATAGCTCCGGATGTAAAGGGTCGGATCTTCGATCCCTTCTTCACCACCAAGAAAGAAGGCACGGGGTTGGGGTTAGCCATCAGTCGTCGTATCCTTACTGCACATAAGGGTACAATTCAGGTCGAGAGTTTCCCTGACGCTGGAACTGTTTTCACCATCTCATTACCGGCGATCACAGATAACGGAGGAAGCGATCTATGAGCGCGACCGTCCTGATCGTTGACGATGAAGACACGGCACGGAATTTTATAAGTGAAGCCTTAAGCGATGCAGGCCATGAGGCGATCGAAGCTGGCGATCTTGCCGAAGCTAATAAAGCTATTGATACTGGTTCTGCAGACATCGTCCTTCTCGATGTGGTGTTACCGGACGGATCAGGACTCACTTTGCTCGATCGCTTGATCCTGGAGAATCCGGCCCCGCCGGTGATTCTGATCACTGCATACGCCGAAGTCGATACTGCGGTCGAGGCAATGAAAAAAGGTGCCCAA
>DUEW01000040.1 GCA_011174845.1 Anaerolineae bacterium
CATCCTCTAAATCCCATACGCCACCGATATCCAATTCCCCCGCTACACTGATAAAATATTCTGCTTGCTCAATTCCATTCTTCTCAGGACGAGCGAAGCAGTAAGCACCAACTTTAAAGCCAGCTTCTTTAGCATTCATTTTATTTATCGCGTAGTTGGGGTCGGAGTAGTCAAGGCCTTCTGTGGCCTTAAGAAAAACAAATCGGTATCCCTCGTTGTAAGCAGCTTCCCACCAATCTTTGGTGAGGTCACCTTGCCAATGTGATACATCGAGGCCGGGGACCGTTCCGGGAAGAGCACCCGCTAGTAGTGTGAAAGGCTCGATCCTATCAGGTAGGCTTTTTATCAACGACAGGAAGTAGTTAAGTCCCCATCGGATCTTGTAGTTAGCGCCAGCATGTGGTGATGTGGTCTCTTGATTTGTCATCGAGTCGCTCCTGACGTGATTTCCTCGCTTTGATCAAGCGTATCGCTTTTTTTTGGAATGATAATCAGGGGAGATAGGTCTCCATAATGGAGTAGTACCTGATATGTTGTTAGGGTGTATAGGTAACTGCATCCTGTGCGCTCGTCCTGAGTGCCGTCAAAGGATGTCGAAGAACAGCTGCTCATACGACCCAAGGAACGCTGCACTATTCATACCAGGTGTGAACGATATTCCCTCGCGCAACACACCCGGAGTGGGACGGAGCGGTGTGATGGGGGACAACAGGTAGGTATTTATAACGATCGCACCACCGCATCCAACGCTGCTTCCCAGAAAAACCCGCTCTGAAATGCCAGAAAGTATGGCACCCAGGACTCCTCGCTCGTCTGTCCGATCTTGTTGTAGGTCGGAACGAAAGTCAGCGCAGCAGCGATGAAGGCTAAAATCACACGGATTACGATCGCTAACGCCGGTCCAAGAGAGAATCCTGCTGATGTGTCCGCCAGATAATCCCAGCCAATGGACCAAAACCAGCTTGCAAGAATACCGAGCACAACTAGCAGGAATAAAATCACAACCTTTGGACGGCGTTCTTCGGCAAGAATTTTTCGAAACATTTCGAACCTCCTCAAAAAACTTTCGAGAACCTAATCAATACATTCTAATAGGAACGAAGATCCTATGGTATCCCATGTCGGGGTGAAGTCCCTTGAAAGTGCAGTTTATAGACTACCCATGCGAAAACTGCTTCGTGTGCAATGCCCATCTTTCATAGGCTTTCCGCAATTAATCTCTTGCATGTTATAGTGTGATCAAGAACGGACAACATCTTGAGGGAAAAAAACGGTGGAAACAAACCACATTCTCAGCAAGACAACATTCCTTCGCAGCGTTCAGTGCCATAAGTCGCTTTACCTCAATCGGTATAAGCCGGAACTTCGCGACCCTCCAGACCCGTCACAGGAAGCCGTATTCCGGACGGGTAAAGAAGTTCACGTGTTAGCACGCGAGCTCTTTCCTGGAGGTGTCATTGCGAGCAAGGAAGACTCCTATGATCCTAAGACATGGGTACAAAGGACGCATGCGTTATTGAAGGAAGGTGTGGAAGTGCTGTTTGAGGCGGCATTCGAGCATGATCAGGTGTTGGTGATCGTAGACATCTTGGAGAGGGTGGGGGGCAAGAGGAAGGCGTATGAGGTCAAAAGCTCAACCTCGGTCAAGGATCCCTACGATTGGGATGTGGCGATCCAATATCATGTCCTCAAAGAAACCGGCATCAAACTGGATGACTTTTCCATTCTCCATTTAAATAAGGAGTATGTACGGCATGGTAGTCTAGATCTCGGAATCCTCTTTATCGGTGTTTCGATGCTCGAACTCGCAAGGGAAATGGAACCAGAAGTCTCCAGTCGAATAAGGGAGGCGAAGGCTTTCCTTTCTGCGTCCTTGGTGCCTGAGATCGATATCGGTCCTTATTGTGATGAACCTTACGCATGTGATTTTATGGGCTACTGTTGGTGTCATGTCCCTGAATATTCCGTCTTCACCGTCGCCAGGATGAAGAAAGTTCATAAATTCGAATTGTATCGTGCTGGCCAGGTAGACATTCAGGACATCCCAGAAGATTTTCCCCTCAACGAAACCTCAAGGGTACATGTGGAGGGTCATAAATATGGTCGATCTATCATAGATCTGGGCGTGATTCATGATTTCGTCGATTCCCTGAAATATCCCTTGTATTATCTGGATTTCGAGACGTTCAACCCTGCGATCCCGCCCTTCGATGGCACCAAGCCGTACAGTCAGATCCCCTTTCAGTACTCGCTCCATCGGAAAACAACTCCGCAAGGTGAGCTAACCCATACAGGGTATCTGGCCGAGGCTGGCGTGGACCCTCGTATACCGCTCCTCGAATCGCTGCTGCGGGACACACCACCTCCTGGCGACATCCTTGCCTATAACCGACCTTTTGAAGCCCGGATACTGAAAGACTTAACGGAAGCATTTCCTGAGTTTGCACCGGAACTTGAGGATCGATCCTCCCGCTTGGTCGATCTGATGCTACCGTTCCAGAAACGTTACTGCTATCTCCCGGAAATGCATGGTTCGTATTCCATTAAAGCGGTTCTCCCAGCACTTGTGCCCGAGTTGAGTTACGATGCTCTTGAGATCTCAGAAGGCACTCAAGCCATGGAGGCTTATTACCAGCTAGGAGTCGAAACGAATCCGACACGAATCGAGGAGATCCGCAGCGATCTGTGGGAGTACTGCAAGTTCGACACTTTGGCGATGGTGAGGATTTTGGAGAAGTTGGAAACGCTTTAACGGGTGGCCTAGGATTATTGTCACGTTGAATAATCTTAGCCCAGATTGTTCCAGCTTATGCTGGCTATGTGGATAGTAGAAAACTATATTTATACACGTCGAATTGCATTGCGACATGATCTCAAAGTGTTGAACCGCGGACAAACATAACCCTTGTTATCGCGCATGCTCGAGATCTTATCCCCCCACCTTTTCTTGCTGTAAACCTTTGCTGTTCAACTTTCTCAATTCGATAAGAATTTCTCGTAGTAAGAGAAGCTGCAAGCGGCGCCATTGGATGTCACTGGATAACTTCGCCCACTTCGCTGGCTCGTCAGAGAGAAACTCTTCAAACATCTCCACAACGTCTTTGCTCATTTGGACACCTCACTCAAGAGATGAATACAATTCCAACGGTGACAGCACAAGGGATTGTGCTTAGATCGTCCAATAAGGCATACGCATTCCACTCTACTTTATTGAGCAAGGCGATGACATCGATACCTACAGCTTCCATCGCTGGTCGAGCGCGATGAGGGAACCGACATCTGCCGCTGTCAAGATACTGGCAGATCAACCCTTGGCATAAGTAATCTTTGCAGGAACCTCCACCAAATCCCATGGCGAGATAATAGCCGTCCTTATACGCATGGCGCTCCAGTTTGTAGACGATCTCGCCGCTCTTTTCGTGGAAAGCCAGCGTACGCCGCTTCTCGGCTTGGGTCGTTCCTCTCCCTGGGGCATACATTTCAAGAGGTTCCACATCGCACTTAAACAAGATCGCCCAAGAGAATCGTTCAAGAGCCCGACGCACGAGATCGAGTTCCGGGGCATAGGGTGGACAATTGGGGCTCTCACCAGCACGAAGGCAGCGTGGCACGATACATTTCAACCGCACTCGCTCATCGATCGTGACATCACTGGCAGGGATGATCGCTGCTGCCGATGCCCCCCAATCGAGAGCCAGCTTGTGGTAAAGAGCCAAATCCGCCCTTAATGTCTCCTCGCTTATCAATCCGCCGAGAACTCTGGCTACATCTTGTCTTGACATAGTCATGCCTCCTATTTCCAGTAATTTTATTCCTCTTCCGTCGGCAAGAAGGATAAGGAATTACCTCTAATCTGTGACTTGATTCATCCCACTGTCCGAGGTCATACCTGCACATTCGGAACGAGGTATGTTTTCCCGTCTCCATGCGAAGCATGTATCCATTTGATCCATCATTGCATTAAACATTCGATCCAGGGAGCAACGCAAGTTACATCACAGTCGCAACGAACCAGAACCCTCCACGATCTCCCTTACCGTTTTTGTATTAAGTGATAAGGGGCAATCATTCGTTCGATTTAACTATTAGACCCCCCAACAAATGGAAATTATTCAGTGTTCTAAGGAAAAAAATTTTGTCGATGAATTCTGGCATGGGCTAACCCGATCACTGGACGCTGAACCGAGATGTTCGAGAATCGGTAATACATTAAACTTGCTGCATCATCATTTGTGTTGGCTAAGGTTGGAAGGATAATGCGCCAATTCGAACCAGCTTGTGGAGATGTGTAATAAACCGGAGAAATATAAGTAAGCTAGATGATCTAGAACAACCGGAGAAGCCATGAGGACCAACCAAACGAAACACATTTTCCTACTTGTCATTGTTGGTTTTCTCTTGGCGAGCTGTGTCAGCCCACAAATAATCACGGTCGAAGTAACAGCCACACCAGCGCCTACGACAGTCCCCACGTCCTCACCAACCCCACCATGGCCCACCGAAGATTGGCGGTACGCGAGCCCCGAATCGCTAGGGATGGATTCCAATGTGTTAGTCGAGTTGTTGAAATCCATCGAAAATCGTGAGATCGACATCGATGCGCTCATTGTGGCGCGCAACGGTTCCATCGTGTTGGATGCAACGGTTTTCCCGTTCAGCATCTTCCCAGACGCCAGGCATGAAGTCTTTTCCTGTACCAAAAGTGTCCTCTCGATCTTGATCGGAATCGCGATCGATAAGTATTATATCGAAGGAGTGGATCAACCCGTCCTCAGTTTTTTCCCTGAAAAGTCCGTGGCTAATTTAGATGCTCGTAAAGAGATCATGACCTTAGAACACCTCTTGACTATGACAACAGGCCTTGCATGCAATGATTCCTATATCTACGGCTGGGATGGCTTGCATAAGATGTGGGCAAGCCCCGACTGGGTGCAATTCATGTTGGATATGCCGATGGCGGGGGACCCAGGATCCTATTTTAAATACTGCAACGGCGCGTCTTTCCTGCTCTCCGCGATCCTTCAAGAGGCGACCGGGGTGAGCGCCTTTGAATTCGCGCAGAAGCATCTCTTCACTCCATTAGGGATTTCTGATGTGGTGTGGGAATCCAATCCTCAAGGGATCTCAATCGGCTATTCGGAACTGGAACTGCGGCCGAAAGACATGGCTAAAATCGGTTATCTCTACCTCAACGATGGGATCTGGGATGGTGAGCAGATTGTGTCTTCAACATGGGTACAAGATTCGACTCAAAAGCACATTCCCGGGACCCTCCAAGAGTGGTATGGTTATCAATGGTGGGTGGATGAGTCGGGCATCTATATGGCTTTAGGATACGGAGGTCAATATATCATCGTCGTGCCGGAAGAGGGTTTGGTGGTGGTGTTTGTCAGCGATTTGGCCGAGGAAGATTTTTATATCCCCGACCAATTCCTTGATCGTTATATCCTCCCCTCAATTAAATCCTCTGATCCATTACCGGAGGATTCACGAGCTACGACGTTGCTCAGGCTTTATCGACTCGCCCTACAAGACCGATGAGGGACCAGGTTCTGGCCAAGGAGTCATTGTGCCCATCTCATGTCTCAATACCTCAGTAGATGATGAGGAATGAAGTGATGGCGAAGATAACAAACCCTGACCCGAAAATCGAAAAACTGTACAAGGATGTACCACAGGAATCGCTCAGACGTTTGCAGGCGTTCCGGGAACACTACCCCTACCAGACTCTGCAGATCAAGGGGAGGCCATGGCGTTTCATCGATACCCGAGAAGGTGAGACCGCGCTCTTCATTCCCGCTGGCGGCACAACCGTCGCTGAAGTGTCTTTCATGTCGTTAGTGTATTTTGCACAGGAGTGGCGTGTCATCGCACCGGATTACCCACCAGTTGACAGCCTGAAAGAGTTGTTTACGGGCTTCATCGAGATGTTGAATCACCTGGGTGTTGGCCAGTTCTACGCGATGGGCGGGTCCTATGGCGGGTGGATGGTGCAATCTCTCGTACGGCACTACCCCGAACGCGTACGCAAGATGGTCATAACGGCTATCGGTCCGCCTGATCCTGAAAACGGCCAACAAATCGCTAAGATGATGCGCTGGTTACCGATCATGCCGACATTTTTACTACGAGCATTGATCAACCGATCCTTTTCCCGGCTGATGAGTGATCGAACCGGAGATCAGAATGTTTCGATGCTCTGGGCATTGCTTAGAGAGGTCATGTACTACCGCGTGAAGCGTGAAGATCTGATCGCTGCGCTGCAGCGTCTGGTCGATCAGACGCAGAACTATACCTTTTCACCTGACGATCTGAGGGATTGGACCGGCAGCATGCTGGTGCTGTTCGGCTCTGAAGATCCCGCTACGCCACCGGAAAAGCGAGAGGCGATGAGGGCGCTTTATCCACGGGCTGAGCTGAAGGTTTTTGAGGGCGGTGAGCACGGGATCGCATTCACACATCAGGTAGAATATTATGCGGCGATTGATGAATTTCTTGCTAAGGAATAAGGGTTTCGTTGAACGGATAGCTTTAGAAGATAATGGATGATTCTCCTTGACTTCGTTCGCGAGGTTCCCTTATTCTATTTCTAATAGGGTGTGAGATGGAAGAGAAGCTAACGCAATTAAAGCAACACTTAGCACGCATTGAAGACATTGAAGTGGCATGGCGATTGATGGCTTGGGATATGCAGACCTACATGCCCTCTGGAGCGACCCAAACGCGAGCGGACCAAATCGCGACCGTGAAAGGTTTGGCTCACGAGATGCGGTCTGACGAGGAATTGGGTCATCTGCTGGAGGAGCTAATAAGCCACGTGGATGAGCTAGACTTCGACTTGGATGATGCCAGTATGATCCGGGTGAATTGGCGCAAGTACCAGTGGTTTGTCAAGATACCTACCTATTTATGGGTAGCTTTCTCTGAGGCAAGCACTCTTGCTCACGAGGCGTGGAAGGCAGCTCGGGAGAAGGATACATTTCAGATTTTTCGACCGCATCTTGAGAAGCTGCTTGACCTTCAGCTCGAACTCTCAGAGTTCCTAAAAGAAGACGCTGAGAACCCCTACGACACATTGATCCAATACTACGAGCCGGGGATGACATCCAGTGAAATCGATGCACTGTTCACTGCGGTAAAACCACAATTGATCGAGCTTACGAGATCGATCAGTGAGGTCGAGCAGGTGGATGAGGGTCCGGTTCTTGGTGTATTTACGGAAGATGACCTACTCGAGATGAGCCGGGTGATGGCTGGTAAGCTCGGCTATGATTTTGAGCGAGGAAGACTCGATTTGACCGTCCACCCATTTACCATGGGAAATTCTTTTCGTGATGTTCGAATTACCACACGTTTTCAAGATGACTATCCCATGTTCACCATTCTTGCTTCTATTCACGAGGCAGGGCACGCCATTCACCGACAGCAATGCAGCCCCACACTTTACCGAACCCTCCTTTCTCAATACACCATGGGAGTAGGAGAATCGCAATCACGCACCTATGAAATGATCATTGGGCGGAGCAGGGAATTCTGGGCCCACTTCTACCCTCAAATGCAGAAAACCTTTCCATGGTTGGAGAACGTGGAAATGGAAGGTTTTTACCGGGCGATCAACAAAGTTGAGCCCGGCCTGATCCGTGTCATGGCCGATCCAGTCACTTATGGTCTCCACATCATGCTTCGGTTCGAGCTGGAAAATGAAATGATCAATGGTAAGGTCGAAGTTGGAGATTTGCCCGAATTATGGAAGACGAGGATGAAAGAATACCTGGGCATAGTCCCCCCAAATGACTCTCAGGGTGTGCTCCAAGATGTCCACTGGACAGATTTAATGGGTTATTTCCCTTCCTATCTCTTGGGGAGCATCTTTGCAGTTCAGTTGTGGTACAAGCTGTTAGAGGATATTCCTAAGACCCCTGCAGACATGGCAGCAGGAGAGTATGGAAAGATCACCGAATGGCTTGGAAAGCGCGTCCACACGCACGGAGGGAAATTTACCTTGCCGGAAATGGCCGAACGAGCAGTTGGGGAAGGCCTTTCTTCCGAGCCTTATATGGACTACCTGACGAAGAAATATGGTGAGATTTATGGTTTGTAGTTTGTGCTAGTGGGCGCTTCGGCGCTTAGAAGTGGATCGGTGTACTTCGAAGGTCAAAAGAGATCGGGGATCAGGGATTGGGGATAAGGTGCTTGGGCACTTCGGCACCTTGGCGATTGAGTTCTCAGAGTTAAGAATGATACAGAGGGACGGAACCAGGTACGAAAAATCAACCTTGTTCATTGCGAGAGGACCGAATGTGCCAGTGGTTTCCTGGCAATGGGGGCCGGCAGTGGCCCTCAAGTCCCCTCGCGTGGCACCCCTGAAGTGAAACGGAAGGGGCAAGTGGGGGGACAATAGGGGGATTAGCTGCAAGCTTCAAGCTGCAAGACAAAAGTCACAAGACAAGAGCGTCATGATGGCCTGGAAAGATGGGACATAATAAAAAGCTCCCTGAGCCTCATAAACTCAGGGAGCCTGTCATCCAATGATGTACTACCAACAACGGGCGGTAACCTAAACCTTCCCTCCCCTCGTCAAACGATCGAGCAAACTATACATCACCGGCACCACCAGGAGCGTGAGAAGGGTTGACGTAAACAGACCTCCGATCACCACCGTCGCCAAATCGGCGGCGATGATGGCACCCTCCGTGAGACCAAGCGCCAACGGAACCAATGCCAGGATGGCGGCGATGGCGGTCATCAGAATCGGTCGCAAACGGGTACGCCCACCTTCCACCAGTGCGTCATACGCGTTCAGGCCGCGCTTCTTCCGATTAGCCTGGACCCGATCGATGAGCACGATGGCATTCGTAACAACAATGCCCACCAACATCATCAACCCGATCAAGGCCGAAATACCGACCACGCGATCGGTGATCCACAGTGCAACCGCCGCACCGATGATCGCCAATGGCAGGCTGAACAGGATGGTGAACGGGTGGACAAAGGAGCGGAAGGTGATCACCATGACCAGGTATACCGCCAGGATCGATATCAACACCGCTCGCATCGCCTCTTGGAATCCCTGCGTCTGGGCTTGAGTTTCGAAGCCTTCGCTCACTGTGATGCCAGCCGGGACGATGGACTCGAGTTTGGCTTTGGCCGCCTCCGTCACACCCAAGGAGTCTTCGGTCTCCAACTCGCCTGTATAACGTACGGCAGGTTCCCCATCCACGCGCAGGATCATATCCACATCCGCCAGATTGCTGGAAACGTTGGTCAGCCCATCGACTTCATCCAGGGCAGCGATGGCTTCGTCGTTGAAATCTACTAATACCGCTGGGTCACCTGAGAGCACCAAGGCAAAACTACCAAAGGCGCTGCTGGTCAGCGATCCGCTGGAGACGGTCACATTCTCCGCCCCGAAGATCGCTTCCGCCAACTGCCGCACTTCAGCCGTTAATGGATCCACCTCATCAGCATTCTCAACCTTGATCATGGTCGTTGCCCCGGCCTGATCGATCGCACCGCCCAGAAAACGACTCACCAGACCTCCACTGGACCCGATTTCGGATTGGATCGTACCCACACCCTCGATCTCGGTCAGCGCGGTCTCGAATTCGACGACCGTATTATCCGTTTCAGCCATGGTTGTGCCATTGGGTAATTTGACACTGGCGGTGATCTGTACCTCGCCGAAGTCGGGAAGGAACGCGCGCGGTCGTTGGCTGAGAAGGTACATGCTGCCGACCAAGAAAACGCCAGCGATCGCCAGCGTAACTGCACGATATTTCAATGCCCAGCGTAGGATCGGCGTATACCCCCGCTGAAGGATTGACTCACCTTCTTCAGGCAAATGCTCCTTGCGGATGAACAAGAACGCCAGCAAGGGCACGATGGTGACGGCCACCAGGAAGCTTGATCCCAGGGCATAAGTCACTGCGACTCCAAAAGGTAGGAAGAATTGGCCCACTAACCCGCCGAGCAAACCGATCGGCAGGAAAACGACGACCGTCGTCACGGTGGAGGCGAAAATGGCGATCGCCACGTCACGAGTTCCGACCAAAACGGATTGTTTCATATCCTCACCGCGCTGGATGTGGCGGTAGATGTTCTCTAATACGACGATCGAGTCGTCCACCACCCGACCGACGGCCACAGTCATACCCGAGAGGGTCATGATGTTCAGTGTGATCCCAACCGGGAACATACGATGAGTGACGGAAACGATCGTGCCGAGTATTGGGATACTCGACGTCGCGCCTGCCAAGGGTTCAAGGACCACGTTCGCGACCGGGGGCAGATACTTGAACAGAGCGAAGGCCATAAACACCGAGAGCGGGATGCTCACCGCCGTGACGAGCGTGCTCTGCCACGAGAGGCGGTACTTGCCGTTGACAAGCCCACTGAGGAAGATCAAGATCACGATCACGGCAAAGATCGCCCCAAGCGTCCCTTCACGTGCGACACCGCTGATGGACTCCTCGATGAACGAGGCCTGCTCGAAGACCATATCAAAGCGCAGACCGGTAGTATCAGCTTCGAGCTCCTCAAGCTTATCGAAGACTTCATGCGACACCGAGACCGTGTTCGCCACGTTATCTTTATAGATGCTCAGCGCCAAGCTCGGGTTGCCGTTGACGCGATTGATGGTCTCCGTTGGGATGAAAGCCTCCACGGTGCCGGAGGCAATGCCTTCCAACTCGGTACGAAGCTCTGGGTCTAGCGTTGATAGAAAATCTTCGGGCAGCTCAACCAATACTTCAGGCGCCAGAAGGCGGAGCGATGCTGGATTGAGGTTTTCGAGGAAACCGACTTCGTTTTCGATCAACCAAGCGATGACCTCCGGTGTCAGGTCGGCCATCAACTGCGGTGTTTGTGGCTGGCCGCTTTCGACCAGTAAATTGAGCAGTTCAGCGGCGCTGGGAGCAAAGCCACTGTCGATGAGATCGGCCGCGGTTTCGAAGCTCGGCATCATTCCTGTGACTGCACCCTCTTCTGGTGCCTCCCTCCATAGCCCGCTTAATTCAGGGGCACCTGTTGCGAGTTCGGCCGTTTCGGCTTCCGCTTGAGCTGCGAGAGCGCCCAATCCTCCTGCTGGTTGTGCCAGTTCGTTCAATTCGACCTGCAAATCGGGCTCTAAGGTCTCGATATACTGCTGGGGTAACCACGCCAGGACCTCGGGTGAGAAGCCGCGCAGGTTGTCGGGCGTGAGTTCTTCGAGCATAAAAGGCGCGAAGCTGGCGATTGCTTGGATCACCTCCGGCGTCACGTCCTCGGGATAGACGAGGCTCACACCCTGCTGCTGACCAGCCGACTGCCATGCAGCGGGCAGTTCGCCCGCTTCTACAAGCGCAGGAGCCAAAGCCAATCTTTCGGCCAGTTGAGCACCTAACTCAGGATCGAGGGAGCCTAGATAGTCCTCGGGCAAAGCAGCCAGTGCATCGATCGGCATGGCCAACAGCATTTCTGGCGTGAGATCTTCGAGGAGTTGCGGGGCGAAGCTGGCGATGCCTCCCACTAACTCGGGGGTGAGGTCGTCGACCGTCGTGATGGTGATGTTCTGGGAAGCCGCTGCCTGGATCCATGATTCGGGGAGTTCAACGCCTTCGGTTTCAGGAACCTCTGTTGGGACTTCAGTAGGCACCGCTGTGGGCAGAGGCGTTGGCTCGGGTTCCTCCGTGGGTTCTGGTGTAGGTGGAGGTGGGGTGGGGAGTTCCTGCCCACCACTTACGCTCACATCCGCGACGTCTTCGATCGCCTCCAACGCCGGGATGATCTCTGCTTCAGCCAGTGCCTTGAGTTCGATGAGCGATAAGTCGGGTGAGGACACGCTCAAGATGGCGATCGGTAGATCGGACAAGCTGAAGGTGAGCAGTTCAGGGATCTCCATCCCTTGAGGGTATGTAAGCCCTTCAATGACATTGGTTAGATCGGCTCGGATCGCGTCTTGATCCAGCCCGAACTCGTTCCGGACGACGATGAACGCCAGCCCGCTGGAGGTCGTGGATTCAACATTGACCACGCCTTCAACTTCACGGACAGCGTCCTCGATCGGGATTGTCACTTCATCACGCAGAGACTCTGGGTCCATGCCTGGATTTACGGCGATCACAACAGATTGGGGGAACTCGATGCTCGGGATGAGTTCCTGTTTAAGTTGGGTCAAGGCGAAAACGCCCGCGACTAAAGCGAGGATCGACAGGCCGATGGTGACCCATTTAAAACGCAGCGAGGCGCGGGTGATACGATCGATGAACGATTCAAGCATGCTAATTTTCTCCATTCGATGGTTAGAGTTTTTTGCAGTTCAGAAACAACTTGTTGATACTTAAACGAGGCATAAAACTCAGGGTAGGCAAAGGCCCCCTACACTTCAACCTCGGAAATGATGATCCATGGATCAGACGTGCGATATTAAGCCTTATTTATAACCATGTCAAGGATTACCATGTGTCTAGGGGTTTTGGGTCTGGGTGTTTCTTTGTCGAAATTAGGTGAATGTAGTAACTATTCATCAATTACGTGATTTGAGACTGTCTCAGAGGGACGGATCCTTGAAAGGGAAGACACCATGTTCGTTGTTAGGGGACCGAAGGTGCCAGTCGTTCATCCCGCGAGCGTAGCGAGATCGTTCATCAAGATTGACTTGACGGGACCGTTCGTCCCGGTGAGGTTAGCGGGAGCGATTTTCCGGGCGATGGGGGCAGACGGCTGCCCCCATCGCCCCTAGAGAAGCACCCCTGAAGTGAAACTGAAGGGGCAAGTGGGGGGACAATAGGGGGGATTAAAGATCAGTCGACTAGCCCAAAATCTTAGCGTTGATCATGAGTAATCAAGATGATCAGAACATGCCCCAAGGTTGTTAGGAAACAATACTCCTAGCCACTGCATCGAGCGCGGCTTCCCAGAAAACTCTCTCTCAAAAGCCAACAAATACGCTCCTCTTTTCCGCCAGCTTCGGCGTCCTCACGACACACATGTCAACAGCGAACGAGGCGATGAGTTCATGTCAGCGGCGGCGCGATGCTGGCTCATCTCCAATCACCTTTCGCTACCTCCAGACCGAACCTCAGGAACATAAGCGGATTCCCTGTTGGAAGAAAATACCAAAGAAGGAGTTACATAAATATTAATCTTTAATTAAGACTAATATGGTACAATATAGTCAAATAACATCATGAATACACATATGGAGGGAACCGTGACCACAGTTTCGAAATATTTGAAGCAAGGAAGTCTTGTGAAGAGAATAGAGGATCCGAAGATCGCACAAGCACTTTTCGGGGAAGTGAAGTGGGCTTGGATTTGGCTTCCATTGCGTATTTATGCAGGCTGGCAATGGCTTGAAGCAGGTTGGGGCAAACTAGGTAACCCTGCGTGGACTGGCAGCAATGCGGGTGCGGCATTGACAGGATTCGTGGGAGGCGCGTTGGCAAAAACCAGCGGTGCACATCCCGATGTTCAGGGTTGGTATGGGTGGTTTCTCGAGAACTTGGTTCTGCCTAACGCTGCATTCTGGAGCCATTTGGTTGCGTGGGGAGAACTGCTTGTAGGGATCGCTTTGATCCTGGGGATATTTACCGGCATCGCCGCATTCTTTGGTGGCTTTATGAATATGAATTACTTGCTGTCGGGAACCGTGAGTACAAACCCGATCCTACTCGCCATCGCCATTTTGTTGATCCTGGCCTGGAAAACAGCCGGGTGGTGGGGAATCGATCGGTGGCTGCTTCCGGCGTTGGGAACGCCATGGAGACCAGGGCTCATCTTCAAAGACGAAGAGCAAGCGTCGTCCATGGAACATGAAACGAGCCGGGCGTAAATTTACTGGTTCATAAAAATATCCATCTAGCGATCGTGAGTATCAAAAAAACCCCTCATGAATAATGAGGGGTTTTTTTGATACTCACGATCGCTAGATGGATATTTTTATGAACCAGTAAATTTACGCCCGGCTCG
>DUEW01000041.1 GCA_011174845.1 Anaerolineae bacterium
AACCTAACGGAGGATTGGCCGGGCTTGGAATATCCCCTTCAAGGATGATCCTCTGGCGAGTCTTTTTCAGCGCCGGGTCGGGGATCGGGACAGCCGAGATTAAAGCTTGAGTGTAGGGATGAAGTGGATTGAGGTAGACCTCGTCACGGTCAGCCATCTCGACCAACTTGCCTAGGTACATCACCGCCATTCGATCGCTGATATGTCGTACCATGCTGAGATCGTGAGCGATGAACAAATAGGTAATCCCAAATCGCTCTTGCAGCTCCTCCAACAGATTAACAACCTGGGCTTGAATCGAAACATCCAATGAAGAGATCGGTTCATCACAGATGATGAGATCGGGGTTGAGCGCCAGTGCCCTGGCGATGCCAATGCGCTGTCTCTGGCCACCGGAGAACTCATGGGGATAGCGGTTGACAAATTGCGGGTTGAGACCGACGAGTTCCAGTAATTCCCGAACTCGATCTTGCCGCTCCAGACGTCTCCCTGTATTATGAATCACCAAGGGGGCCGAGATGATCGAGCCCACAGTCATGCGTGGATTGAGTGAGGCGTATGGGTCTTGGAATACCATTTGCATTCGGCGTCGTGTTTGACGCAGTTCTGAGTGTTTCAGCGTATTCAGATCCACTCCATCGAAGAGGATTTTTCCCGAGGTTGGCTTGTAGAGCCACAGAATGGTGCGACCCAGTGTGGTTTTCCCGCAGCCCGTTTCTCCCACCAAACCGAACGTCTCGCCCTGATAGATGTCTATGCTCACACCATCGACGGCTTTAATGTCCCCAACATTCCGCTGAATAATCGTGCCACGAGTAATGGGGAAATACTTCTTTAGCTCCTGTACCTGAACCAAAGCATTTCTTTCACCACTCACGACAACGTCCTTTCGGCAACCCGTTCCCAGCGCCAACAGGCTATGCTATGGTTCTTCTTATCTGCCTGCGCTAGTGTGGGATTCTCGGCTAAACACCGGTCGATGGCATATGTACATCGTGGTGCAAAGGGGCATCCGGGTGGTAACGCAATTAAATCTGGCGGTTGGCCGGGGATCGAATCGAGTTTCGTGCCCGGTGCCTCATCCAGCTTGGGCACTGACCCCAGTAAGCCAATTGTGTATGGGTGAAGAGGGTGTTTATATATATCCAATATATCACCTTGCTCAACTATATAACCGGCATACATCACATTAATATTCTCCGCGATTTCGGCGACAAGACCCAGATCATGTGTGATCCACATCACCGCCATGCCTAATTGTTCTTGAAGCCTGCTCACTAAATCCACGATTTGGGCTTGGATGGTTACATCGAGGGCAGTTGTGGGCTCGTCAGCGATCAGCAACTGCGGATTACAAGATAAGGCCATGGCGATCATCGCCCGTTGCCGCATGCCCCCGGAAAACTGGTGGGGATAATCTTCCAATCGGCTGCGTGCATCTGGGATCCCTACCATGTCCAACAATTCCGCTGCCCTGTCTTCCGCTGCGGATTCATTGACATCGGCATGCAACATGATCGCCTCAACGATTTGAAAGCCAACGGTGAACACCGGGTTGAGTGAGGTCATAGGATCCTGAAAGACCATTGCGATATCACTACCGCGTATCTTGCGCATCTCACTCTCGCTCAAAGTTAGCAGATCGCGTCCATTGAACCACACCTCCCCTTTTTCGATCTTCCCCGGAGGGCTGGGAATCAAACGCAAGATAGACAGCGCGTGGACGCTTTTACCGCAACCACTCTCCCCGACAATTCCAAGACATTCGCCAGCTTGCATCTCGTAGGAGATCCCATTAACCGCGCGCACAATCCCATCTTCAGTATGAAACAGGGTCGTCAAATCCTTGATCTTCATTAAGGAGTTCATCCGCATCCCCAATAATGCCTTGTTGTTAATCCAGGTATTGCATACAACATTATGAGTATACCTACAACCAGCAACTGTATACAATACCATACATCAAAAAAGCAGAACGGATGAAGTGGTTTGTGCCATTATGTTGACCATGAAGAGAAAGATGAATGAAATTCGTACCACCAAAATGGTTGTATCTGTGCACCTTGTGTTTCAAGTGGAAAAATAGCAAGCGAAGTAATTTATCGTAGCCTAACCCCTCGCCAGACCGTGTAAAAAGTGCACACGAAATGCGTTATATCGCAACACTTAGGATCTTTTTCAATCTCATAAACGAATTGAGCGACTAGAATTAAAAAATGAAGAAAGAAGCCCTACTCAAGCTAGGGCTTCGATCATTCTCGGTACCCCCAGGATATTAATCACCCTCTTGATGTTGTAGGCTAAGAAACTCAGGCTGGCCTCAGCCCTGACGTTGGGTATCCCTTTCATCAGGAAATACCCTTGATCCATGCTGTGCTTAATGGTCCCGAAGGGATGCTCAGCCAGGCGCTTTCGCAGTTTCACCTTCTCCGGACTGCTTCGCACCCTGCGCTCCATCTTTTCCAGCACTTCCTCGTAAGCCCAACGAGTAATGCGGCGACCTTCCTTGCTCCGGGTGCACTTCACTTTGATGGGGCACTGTCGGCAGGCGCTGGTGGCGTAGTAGCGTCTGATCCGACCTTTCTCTTGGCGTTGAAAGCGGAAGGTCAGCATCTCCCCGGCGGGACACCAATAGCAATCTAGCTCCGAATCGTATTGAAAATCGCTTTTCCCGAACAGCCCTAATTTCTTGCTGGCAGAAGTCTCCGCTTTGGGGATATAGGGCATAATGCCCTCTTCAACACAATCTTTCACTTGCTGCCCGTCGTAATAACCCATGTCAGCCATCACTTCAAGCTCATCCACCCCCAAAGCCTCCTTAGCTCGCTTCGCCATCCGGCTCAAGAGGCTTCGATCGGTTACTTCGTTGGTGACCTCGTGGTCGACGATGAGCTTATGCTTTTCATCGACGCTCACCTGTACATTATAGCCCACCTGCGTTCTGGGCCCTCCTGCTAGAGGCATGGAGCGGCTATCAGGGTCGGTGAGCGAGATCTGTGTTTCTTCCGCATCCTCCATCTGTTTCTTGAGCCCTTTGTACTCCTGCATACGCTCCTTCAAGCGTTCGATCTTTTCCTTGAGCTCCTCTGCTGTGGGATTGTGTTCATCAGGCTCATTGGCGTCGTTCTCATCCAGTTCATCCAGGTAGGCGTCGATCTTCTTCTCGACGTCTTTCATCGCCCGCTTCAGCCTGCGGTCGGTGAAGTTGCGGCCCTTGTTGTTGACGGCTTTGAACTTACTACCATCGATGGCGACCAATTCGCCGCCGAAGAGATCCAGTTCTCGGCAGAACCGGGTGAAGGCGCGGCAGACCTCGCGGATGGCTACTCGGTTATCCCTGCGGAAGTTGGCGATGGTCTTGCCGAAGGTCCTGGCCAGGGTGGTCCGGCATGAGCTTGCCCGTGAGCCAGATCACTTCCACGTTGCGGTGGGATTCCCGCTCCAAGCGACGGCTTGACCGGATACGGTTGAGGTAGCCGTAGACGTACAGTTTGAGGAGCACACTTGGATGGTAGGGAGGTCGTCCTGTCTCCTGAAGCACGGCATGCCTAAAACCAAGTGTTTCCAGATCCAGGCTCTCTACGAAAGCGTCGATGAAGCGGACAGGGTTGTCGTCGCTGACGTATTCGTCCAGGGATTGGGGAAAGAGGAGGAGTTGGTCCCGGTTTGTGCCTTCGATGTAGTCCATAGATCACCCCACATTGGACAAGAGGTTTGAATGGAGCTATTATCGCATTGAGAGAGACTTTTTACACAGACTCTCGCTGGAGTGGACCCGACCTCAATGCACTGTGGATAAAGATGTAGCTTTATCGGGAAACTCAGCCTGAGATCGTTAGGGGCCCTTAATCCAAGGCTGGAAGCTGTTCCAAATGGCTCGCGTTCAAAGTGTGCGCGATGCCGAATAGCAGCTTGTGTTTTTTGCAGTAGGCTGGAAGCCCTAGAATCGTCCTCTCGATGACTTCCGTTGGAATGTTTGTCAAAGGGATTTTGCAGGCTTCAAGCGCACCCTTAAGTAGCCCAATATCCTGAGCCTGGTCGAAGGAGGCGCAAGCAGAGCTTGCGCACTCAAAAACGGCCAGATATAAAGTCAATAATTTTCCCCCAGCAGTTAAAAGAGTAAGTTCATGCTGTTCCGGCACTGCCTTTTGTTTTTTTYGTAGCCGCAGGCTTTAGCYTGCGNTKTCATNRCGCACCCTRAAGGGTGCGGCTACAYCTCGTTTCGAAGGCGTTGCTCGTGATGGCAGGCCTTGTGAGGAACAATCTAGAATTTTCATCAATGGCCCCACATTCTCCACACATAAAAAGACGCCGGACTTGGGTTTGAAAGTCCGGCGTGATCCTTTTATTCATCCAGGATAACTGTCGAGGGAATTACATCCGCTTCACGACGATGTCAGCAATAACATTCGCTGCTTGATCTCCTCGATCTGCTGCGTTCGAGAGGTGTCGATAGATCTCTCTCAACTTCAACATTTCGACGACATGATCGATGTCCCGCGGCATCCGAAAAAGATCGGCGATTCCTTCCCGGTATACCGTTTCGACTCGGTTTTCCAACGCCTTCGCTCGCACGGCGTGATCGTTCGCTACGTTGGGGTGATCTTCCAACCGTAAGACCCCCATGTAAATCTCTCGCGCAGCATCAGTGAGCAAGGAAACAATACGCTCGATGAATACATTGGGCGTGACATCGAGCATATACATCTCTTCGACCGTGGTATTCGCGTAATCCAGCACATCGTCGATCGTGAGCGAGAGCGCGAAGATATCCTCCCTATCAAAAGGAGTGACGAAGGTGCGATTTAATTCGTCGATCAAAATCCTCCGAACCTCATCTGCGTCCTTCTCAATCTGGGTAACCTTCTGAGCAAGACCCTCGTCGGGTTCCTTGACATAGGAGAGTAAAGCTTGCATGCCTTCAACCGTGAACTCGGCTTGCTTGACAAGAAGTTCGAGGAAAAGATTTTGTTTACTACGTTTTAAGATCTTCATTCGTCCATTTCCTTTGAGCGGTCCTATTATAGCCGCGAATGTATGCGCTTGTAAGCGCTTAACGAACGATCGTTCATTTTGAGAGCGGGTGGATGCATCTCAACTCTAATCAAACTTCCTCACTGGTATGGGGAAAGAAAGGGGTATAAGGCGGCTCCGTCTCCACTCAATCCAATGTATTCGACATGCGCGGTGGTTCATCGTTTCATGGCACGAACTTGGATATTTCAACAGCTTGACAGCGCGCGCGCTTACGACCACAATTAGGCTGTGGAAGGCTCAATTACACAAGAAGGACACCGATCAGGCTTTGTCGCCCTGGCAGGACGACCGAATGTCGGTAAATCGACTCTGATCAATGCCTACCTGGGTCAGAACGTCGCTGCGGTATCCCCCCGCCCCCAGACCACACGGTTGCGACAATTGGGCATCCTCACCCTCCCAAACGCTCAGGTGATCTTCGTTGATACCCCTGGTATTCACAAACCCCTCCACAAGCTTGGCGAGCATATGAACGTCGTAGCTCAAGAGGTGCTCGAGGACGCCGACTTGCTGCTCGTAATGTTCGATATGAGTCAGCCCCCAACCGAGGATGATCATCGTGTTGCTGAACGACTAGAAGGGCTGAGCTCCAAACCTCCTACACTGGTAGTCCTAAACATGATCGACCTTGTCCCGCAAGATAAGATCCAAGAACGCCGAGTCGCCTTTGAAAGTCTGATCCCAGACAGGGAGATACATGCCATCTCAAGTACTCGGGGAGATGGTCGTGAAGAACTGCTGAACCGGATTCTTGAGCTTCTTCCCTCCGGCCCCCGCTATTATCCGGAGGATGAGATCACAGACGCCTATGAACGTGACATCGCAGCTGATCTGTTGCGAGCCGCGGCGTTAAACCTGCTCCGTGACGAAGTTCCGCACTGCATCGCCGTTCGCATCGACGAGTATAAAGAGCGTAATGAACACGGTGCCTACATTTCCGCCACGATCTTCGTTGAACGCGAATCGCAGAAAGGCATCGTCATTGGTAAAGGTGGAGGAATGCTGCGCGAAATCGGCACGTTGGCTCGAAAAGAAATCGAAGCCATGTCGGGTCGAAAGGTGTACCTAAAACTACGAGTTAAGGTACTTCATGGGTGGCGAAATGACATGAAAGCTTTACAACGTCTTGGACTTGGTCGAACCCAGCAAAAGAACTGAAGAAAAGGAGTTGAAACCCGGTGAGTAAACGAAAAACAAAATCAACCAGCACAAGTTCCTTTGGCTCACCGGGCCGTATAAGCCATGACTCCTCCACCTTCTACAACAGCAGACTCTACCAAGGTCGTCTTGCGAAAGATCAGGTGGAATTTATTGAAAATCCCGTTCCTGAAGAAGTCGTTGACCAATTGCATTTAAAATCATCTGAGGATATGTCTGAGCTTCCAGACCATAGCGTTCACCTCGTGGTCACTTCACCCCCCTACAATGTAAGCAAAGAATACGATCACGATCTTACACTCGACGAATACCGTGATTTAATGCTTCGAGTGTTCCGTGAGACCTATCGGGTGCTGGTAACAGGTGGTCGTGCCTGCATTAATATCGCGAATCTTGGACGAAAACCCTACCTCCACCTGCACACATTCCTCATCGAGGACATGCTCAGATTGGGGTTCTTGATGCGGGGCGAGATCATTTGGAACAAGGCCGGCAGCGCCAGCCCGTCAACAGCATGGGGGTCCTGGCTTTCGGCAAGCAATCCAGTGTTGCGCGACGTGCACGAGTACATCTTGGTGTTCTCAAAGGAGTCCTTCTCACGTCCCAGTAGAAATCGCCAAAGCTCAATCGAGAAGGATGATTTTCTAAACTGGACGAAAAGCGTTTGGGAATTTCCAGCCGTCTCGGCCAAGCAAGTGGGCCACCCAGCACCTTTTCCCGAGGAGCTTCCGCGTCGCTTGATCGAGCTTTATACGTATAATCATGATGTTGTGCTCGATCCCTTCTGTGGATCGGGAACCACCTGCCTGGCAGCTTACAAGACCAATCGACATTACGTAGGGTATGAAATCAACCAAGAGTACCTGCTCCTCGCAGAAAGTCGGCTCGAGGCAGAGAAACAATTCAACGGGCAAAGGATCGATACCAATAACCCACGTCGTACAGATGAGACTTTGTGAGCAGCTATGACCTATCAGTCTCCATATACCATCCGTTACGGTTCCGAAAAGATGCGTGCCTTGTGGTCTGAAACGGCGAAACGCCGCGCCTGGCGCCGTGTTTGGGTTGCAGTAGCCGAAGCCCAAGCCACAGCTGATCTCATCTCTTCCGAGCAGATCGACGAGATTAAAACGCACGCATTGGACATCGACCTTAAACGAGCGATCGAGATCGAGGCAGAGATAGACCATGATCTGATGGCTGAACTTAAGACCTTTGCCGAGCAATGTCCTCTCGGGGGCAGGGTCTTACATTGGGGCCTGACTTCTGCGGATGTTCAGGACAACGCAGACATCGTCCGACAAAAGGCCGCTCTTGCCATCCTGCTAGGAACACTCAGGGACCTGCTGCTCCAATTCGCCCATCAGATTGAAGCCACTGCAGACCTTGTCACCATGGGCTACACTCACCTACAACCAGCTGAGCCTACGACGCTCGGGTACCGCCTTGGTGGTTATGCCCAGGACCTGTTGGCTCACTTCGACACCCTGGCTCGTTTGCGCCTACATTTACGGGGCAAGGGCATCCGAGGTGCCGTTGGAACAGCAGCTCCCTTTGTCGATATGCTCACCGATTCGCAGATCACCCCCGAGATGCTCGAAGCCACCGTGATGGATGCTCTCGATATCGAAGCCTATCCGATCACAAACCAGACGTATCCTCGACTGCAGGATTACACCTTGCTTTGTCAACTGGCCGGTCTGGCGGCTTCCCTCCACAAATTTGCCTTTGATCTAAGGCTGATGCAATCTCCTGGTTTTCGAACCGCAGCAGAACCTTTCGGTGATCGCCAAGTTGGTTCTAGCGCGATGCCTTTCAAGCGCAACCCAGTTAAAGCTGAGAAGATATGCTCTTTAGCCCGCCAGGTGGCAGCCGGTGTGAGTGTCGCCTGGCAAAATTCAGCTTCCAACCTTCTCGAGCGCACACTGGATGACTCTGCTAGTCGAAGAAGCCTCATCCCTGAAGCCTTTCTCGCTTGCGACGAGATGCTCCACACGGCAGTAGAGATCGTATCTGGGTTGGAGGTAGATGAGATCGGGATTGAAGCTCAGTTAGCCACGTTTGGGCCTTTCGCTGCTCTCGAACGCGTACTGACCACATTGGTTCGTGCTGGTGCCGACCGCCAAGAAATGCACGAACGGCTCCGAGTGCATAGCATGACAGCTTGGGAGACGGTCCAAAAGGATAAGCCCAACCCCCTGGCCGATCGACTCGCAAGCGACACCATGCTGCTTAAATATTTACAGCCAGCGCGGATACGAAACCTGCTCGATGCCAGTTCCTATGTAGGAACGGCACCACAACGTGCGCGCGAGTTAGCCGCTCGTATCCGTGAACGTATGAAGCCTGGATAAGTTGCCATCCCAGAGTTACATTGATAATCTCGCAACTGAAGCACACGAGGTTAAGGATTTTAATGAAATAATGCAGGGGTAATTCGTGAATTGCCCCTACACCTTTGGCGTGGGTAACTTACCCATGACATCAAAGCCTGTCCTAACGATTTTTATGTAGATCTTTCATGTCGTCGTTTACCGAAACCATAAATGATTTCTTTCTTTGAACAGCTCTTTGTCTATGCAAATCCACCTAGCAGTACGTTGAAGTAGCTGTGTGATCATATCAAGTAATATAAGCAGTGTTGAACACAAACTAAGCAACGGCAACAAATAACACAATCAAGACCCTGGAGTTTGAGGTGAAAAGGTGACCCTGCTTCTGTTCCTTTGCATTATTTTCGCCTTGCTAAATTGGATCGCTGTCGCTCTTGCAAATCGGCGAATGGAATACATCGCCAAACCCGCCACATTGATCCTGTTGATTGTATGGTTTGTATCACGTCTGCCCAGTGATATGCCCGTGATTGGGTTATGGTTTCTTAGCGGATTGGCTTTCTCATTGGCGGGCGACATCTTCCTTCTGTTTCCTGATAAGCATTTCCTTAAAGGGTTGATTGTTTTCCTCATCGCGCATATCGGCTATGTCATCGCCTTCAACCTCACCGGTCCGGTTCTCACACTGACCTCACTGTTCATCGCGTTGGTGGTGATATTCATTGCGGTGATGATCCTGCGACGCCTCGTGACCAGCTTACGGACAACGAACAGGACATCCATGATCGCCCCCGTGGTGATTTATGCGATGGTCCTGAGTTTAACCTTATGGTCAACTACCTGTACGCTGCTTAGGCCAGAGTGGCCAAGACTTGCTGGCTGGTTGGTAACCGTAGGAGGGGCTCTCTTCTTTTCCTCCGACGCCGCTATCGCCTGGAATCGCTTTGTGGGACCGCACCGCGGTGGCCGTATCTTCGAGATGATCACCTACCATTTGGCACAATTTTCCTTATCGGCAGGCGTGCTGATGGCCATCACTTCTGCCATATGAAGTATCCTCGCCAATCCGAATTCCATCTCCACCCATATGGATAAAGATTGCTATTTACTCATTCGAATCAGTCCAGGAGCTATCAATCACCTTCCATCTATCGTCCACAACATGATTCTGCTCTTTGTCACATCGACGGAGGGTGAAGCCATGAATTTCGTGGCATCCTGATTCGCTTACGCATCTGATTCCATCAACCTGAAAGAACATTGAAGAGCTGAGGGAGATCGCCCAAGTGTCTATTGCGGAGCATGCAAGGAGGTTTGTTGAACTCAAAACTGAGCTTATTTGCTCTAAGGGGATAAGCTTGACCAAATGCACTTTTACAGCCGGAATAAACAGACCGTCTCATGGTTCCTTAGGTCTCCGTTGCCACAGATCGAGTCGACGAGGGCCGGTTAGGTTTTCGGTTGGCTGAACACGCTCCATCTCAAGGAATAAGCTCCTTCATGCGAACTCATTCGGTTTGGATCCCCTCACAACCCTAATCTTTCCCTCGATTCCCACCTATCCTTTTGGACCACTAAGGGATAGTGTTAAATAGAGGGGGCAGATTTTTTCAATCAAAGGAACATCATGGAGGAAGGGCAAGCGATAACGCTGCTCAAGCAGGGCGATCTCGCAGGCTTAGAGGTACTGGTCCTGCGCTACCAAGTGGTAGCCGTGCAAACGGCTTACTTGATCGTGGGAGATCGATCCATGGCGGAGGACATCGCCCAGGCAGCTTTTCTAAAGGCGGCGGAAAGAATCCATCAGTTCAAGGACGGTCGGCCATTTCGACCATGGATCCTGCGCATTGTGACCAACGATGCGATCAAAGCCTCCTCAAGATCTAAGAGGCATCTCTCGCTGGATGCACCGCAGGAATTGGGTCATCTCCCAGCATGGCTCCGTGATACCGACCCCGGTCCTGAAGAGTTGGCCAATACGGCGGAAAATAGACGCATGGTTTGGGAAGCTCTACAGCAGCTTACCACGAAGCAGCGTGCGGTTGTCGTCATGCGTTATTTCCTGGACATGAAGGATCGGGAGATCTCCAGGGAGCTAAACCGTCCACTCAGTTCGGTCAAATGGTCCATCCACGCGGCCAAGGGTCGCCTGCGGTCGATCCTTGGCTTCGAGGATGTCTCTGGAAGTACGAGCTCCTCCGAGGGTAACCCAGAGCGTGGTGCAGGAGGAAATCGATGAGCGAGAAACCGTTGCATCCCGTCCTGCAAGGGATTGCCAATGAGGGGATCCCACCCGAGAAGGTGGATCTCTGGTCGCGCATCAAGGATGGGTTGGATAAAAAGAGACTCGTACAACGTAAGCCCTTATCTCGGATGACGACGAGAGTTGCCCTTCCCGTATTCATCGTGTTGGTTCTTTAAACCATTTCGCTGATCCTGATAGGTCCCGAGAGAGCGTTGGCGGCACTGCGCGTGTTGCTCGGTTATGTCCCCGGCATCGGTCTGGTGGATGAGGCGGGAGGTTTGCGTGTACTGGCCTCGCCGGTAACCCTCGAGCGGGAGGGCATCACGGTCACCGTCGAGCAGGCCTTGCTCGACTCTGAGCGGACTGTGATTATCTACCAGGCGGACGGCATTCCCCCGGACGCGTATCCGCGGGCGGAAGATGCGCCGAGCTGCTACCTGTCCCCTCAATTGCGCCTCTCGGATGACTCGGTCCTTCAAATTGTTAGGGGTCAGGGGGGCGGCTGGGCTTCGGGTTACGAATCCCGTCTGGTATATCCTCCTGTTCCACGAGAATTGAGTGAAGCCATCTTTTTCATCCCATGTCTGAACGACACATCTCCCGGTGTAGCTCCAGAGAACTGGGAAATGGCCCTTCGCTTCGTCCCTGCACCACCGGATATGACCATCGTGCCAGTCTTTGAAGTCTCCGCCTCGCCTGAAGCTACCGTCGGTTCCGACGAAGGGGAGGAAATGGGACTGCATCTGGAGAGGGTGATCGAGTTGGAGGACAGCTACATTCTCGTCGGTACCTTCCGCCAGGGTGGGAAGCTACCCGGTTCCATGGTGATGGGGATTTCAGTCTGGCCAGAGATCACGGACGCCGACGGTCGAACCCTGCCATTAAAAACCCCCTCGGATCTCGACCTGGCTACCGAGGAGATGGGGGTGTTTCCCTGGTCGTATCAAATCCCGAAGGGTTTCACCGCCCCGATCACGATGACCCTCGAGGCCGTGGATGTGGAGTTCCCGGCCGAGGCCACCTTCCAGTTCGATACGGGGGCCGATCCCGAGGTAGGCCAGGAATGGGCATTGAATCAGGAGTTCGACATCGCTGACCATATGGTTCGCCTCGTCTCAGCGATGAGGATGGAGAACGGCTACGAGTTCCGATTTGAGTCCGACCCATCAGTCTCGATGGTCTCAGTCAGGGACTCAGAGTATGAGCCGATCAGCGGCTCCGGTGGGGGTTATCTCGGCGAATTCACCGTCGGGTTCGAATATTCACCTCCTGTTCCGACCGGACTGCTCACCTATCAGATCGCCGGACTAATCGCCCGGTACCCCGGACCTTGGACGCTGACCTGGGAACCGCCCGAGGGCGGTGAACCCGTAGCGACCCTGGCAGTTCCACAGACCTGCCTAACGCTCGAGCTGTGGTCGCAGCTCGCGGAAAATCCTGCTCCACAACCTATGGGTTTGAGAGGCAAGTTGATCGCCTACGGCCGCATCCAGGATGACGGCCAACCGCTCTCACCCGCAAATGCTGGCATCTTCGTTGTAGATTTGGAGGACGGAAGTCGTCAGGTTCTCGGACCGGGAACCTGGCCCTCGCTCTCACCGGACGGTGCCCGGGCGGCTTATAGCGGGACGGATGGTCTTCACGTCGTCGATTTGGATTCGGGTGAGAACCGGCTTCTGCCTGGCACTACTGATTTCGATTACAACCCCCGCTGGTCGCCTGATGGCTTGCAGCTCGCTTTTGTGCGGATAGACGACCTTAACCTTTATCTCGTCAAGGCCGACGGATCCAGTATGCAAAGAGTGACCGAGGGGCCGGAGTATGAGCTGTTGATCGGTTGGCTACCCGAAGGTCAGACCCTGGCCTATGTCTTCCCTGGGCCTGAAGGCTTGCAATTGCAATTCATGGACATCATGACCGGGACTCGGCGCGACGGCTTTGTGATCGACGCGAAAGGAGCCAACGTGGCGATCTCTCCAAACGGAGAAAAGATTGCATTTGTCGAGCGGGTATCCGGGGGCATGGATTATGGGTTGTATATATCCCAACTGGAGGGCTCCGACCGACGCTTGATCGCGCAGCTCGGTCATTGGGGACTCAGCGATCCGCGCTGGTCGCCGGATGGTACTTGGTTGATCGTAGGCATCACGAATACGGATCTGCCCGCCTCGGGAGCTGTCACGGCGCTGATCGACTTAGCCACCTGTGAAGTTGACCCCCTCGAAGGGATCGAAGGTTATGTGCAGGATTGGTCACGTTAGCGAGCTCGCAACGAGATAGCTTGGGGGCATTCATCATGGAAGACATTTTGTAATTGAGATCTGAGATCTATCACATTCTCTGTGGATCCCAGCTGCACCCTAATAGAACTTGTTGCTAGAATAACGGATATATGCAATGAGTCCGATATGAAGCTCGCTACGTTTCAGGCGATTGTTGATCTCTCAACTACCCTTGGAAACTCAACAATTCTACCCGAGCCCCCTAATCAGGATTCCCTGAGAGAGGTCTCTTGTTGCATCATTTTCCCCTCTCCTGTCTTGGATCAAGCACCCAATAACCGACCGCGACGGAAGCTTCGGCTGCCGAACCAGATCAGCAATCCGTCCAAGAGCCAGATTACCAAGCCCACCAGGAACACCATAGTAACACTGAAGTACATCGCGCCTAACAACTGCCCGCCGAGTAGGAGCAGCACTGGCAATACCACAATGTTGCCGATCTGGTTGGCGTCTTGGAATCCCTGTGCCCGCGTGGATAGGATGACCATCACACCCAATCCCAGTCCAGGCAAAGCCGGCACAACCCACGTGATCAGCACCAGCCACATGGTGTTTGGGAAGAAGATCCGATGCATTTG
>DUEW01000042.1 GCA_011174845.1 Anaerolineae bacterium
TGAAGGGTCAGAAGCGCAGGCTGAAGCCTGCGGCTACATTGTGGACTTCAACGCTCGATTCCGTCGCGCGCTTTCACGCCTTTGTGGAAATAGTGTTTCACCTCCCGCATTTCCGTCACAAGATCTGCTCGTTCGATCATCTCTTGAGGGGCGCGACGACCGGTGAGGATGAACTCAACATGTTCCGGGCGTTCATCGAGGAACGCCTCCACCTCCTCAAACGTCAGCAGTCCAAACCAGATGGCGATGTTGACCTCGTCCAGCACAACGATATCGTATTGAGATGATAGCATCGCCTCCTTCGCTTTATTCAAACCCTCACGGGCTTGAGCCACATGTTCTGCGGTTACCTCCTCACGACGGATACAGCGAACATCTCCATATTCCTCGATCGTGATGTAGGGGTTCCCCTGAAGAGCGTCCAGTTCACCGTAATGTGTGCCTTTCATGAATTGGCCGATATAGGTGCGCATCTTGTGACCTGAAGCGCGCAGCGCAAGGCCTAAGGCGGCGGAAGTCTTCCCCTTGCCATCACCTGTATATACATGAACGAATCCCTTTGAACTTTGAGGATCGCTCATCTCATATCGCCTCTGGTCTCGGGATTTGGAGACCCGTCTTGGATCGTTCTCCCTGAACATGACGATTCGTACTTGATGTCAGATCATCTCTCAATGGTTCATCCTATCTGTCCGTTTGATCTTTGAGGCGCTCCAGCGCCCACTGCATCGCCCATACCGCGAGAGGGCGCATATAAGCCAGAGAGCGGTAATTGCCTTCCTCGTCCCAAGCTTCTGGGGTTTGGAACCAGTATCCTCTCTCTTGATAGGTCACATCAAAGATGCCTTTTGCCGTTTCAAAGGCTTCTTCTCGTAAGCCTTGCTGGAGCATCGCTGCCGCAAGAGAGTAAGTCGTGCCCGTCCAAACTTCACGCGATTGAATGCTGGTTCGATCAACTTGGCCATTGGGTCTCATCCCGTTGACCGCGCCCATCTTCCCTCCTCGAAATTGTTTTACGTTGAAGTTGAATATAGTTTCCAACGAGCTGCTCGCGCGATCCGGTTCCACGATCGGGGGGAGGGCGCATGCCCGCGCATACCACTGCCCAGCCAGTTGATCGGCCATGATGCTATCGTGATACCCGCTGTGGCTGCTGTCATAGTTATAATAACGCCCGTTCCACAGTTTCTCTTCGTAAGCCATCTGACCCGTTTGGTACATCTCATGATAAGTCTGCGCGATCTCCTCCTCGCCCAACTCTTCAGCCATACGAGCGGCAGCGCTCAAACAAGCCAGCCATAGCCCCCCGGTGTAGGCGCTCGGCCCGCTCACCGACCATGCATCGTAGGTTTGGTCGGGGATGCCTTCGTTTTCGATCAACCCATCCCCATCCTGATCATATCGTTTAATGTATTCGATGGCTTCATAAACTGCATCCCAAACATCGGCGAGGAAATATCGATCTTCGGTGGCGATGTAATCTCGGTAGACCTGTAGAACGAATTTTGGGTTGAGATCTTTCCACCGGCTCGAGTCATGGAAGTTATAGACATTCACTTTTGTCCATGGATCCTCGCCGGGTGATCCGATATCGTGTGGGACGATGCTCTTCTTCTTACGCGGGCTGTATTTTCCCGAAGTCATTAACTGATGCTCTTCAAGATAGTCGTTGCGTACGCATTCCGCGATGTCTCGTTGGAGGCTCAGCTCCAGTCGTGGCCAGAGCATGCTTAGTGCAAAGGAGGCGTAGAAGTGCACATCGTAGGTGTTGTACATTCGGTATTCATGACCTTCTAAATACGCGAAGCGTCCAATAGCGTCTCGCCAAGGATCCTCTTCGTCGGCTCGATATAACCACATCGTCCCGCCGTCGACGATGTAATAAAGCTCATTAAAAAGGGCCGTCTTGTACCAGAGGGGAAGTGTGGCATCTTCGAGAATCGGTTTCTGCCAGGACGCGATCTTTTCTTCCCAAACAGGAAATTGGATGAGCGCATCACTTGCGATGGAGGGAGCTGCGTTGCTGCCTCGTCCATAGAATTGCGAATAGCGACGGTAGTACTTCGTCCCATATCCTGTCCGCACCAGCGGCATGTCCCATGAAAGGGCAAAAACCACTTCACGAGAACTCTGTGGTTCCATGTCCATGGTGGCGACCAACGCCGCGCCGATCGTCTCCCCGGCAGCTGACGGACGATCGTCTTTAATGTCCTTGAGCTCACCGTCTTGAGCAAAATCATTCCATAGATCCCCGCCATCTGAGGAGGTAACAAAACGGGTACGCCAGCTTGTGCGTTGGTCGGGTTTACTTTCGGTCGCGATGGCGAAGGTTAGAGGATCTTCAAAGACTTCGAGAGGGTCCGACCGATCTTGATCTTCGACCCCTTTCACCTGACGATGTAGGTTTCTTAGGGTGACGCCAACTACATTACGCTCTCGACCTTTCGTATCGGTCTTTGTAAGTTGGAAGGATTGGTTGGAATGTCCACCAGCTTGATCGTTTGCCGATCCGATCCCGTTCTGGAAGGTAAACATGATGCCGATCTTTGCCGGCTTCGAGGAGAGGTTCTCGATCCTCCACGCAAACAATCCCACAGGGAAAGAGCTCTCACGGTAGTTGTGAGGGATCACAGGAGATAGCTGTTGACAGGTCAAGCGAATATTCGGCACCGGTTCTTCGTAGACCGTCCATGCTCTCGGGAAAAGTCCATGATAGGTAGCGCATTTGGGATCCATATCCCATACCCAGCTCGATAAGTACTTGCCTTCCGGTCGTCCTGGGTAGAGGGTCTGGATATTCGGCTCTTCTCCTTGATGCTGCACAAAGATCGAGAATTGATCGGCGAATACAGGTTGGTAGTGATAAATGCCCGGACGGAGTTGCCACCGCCTGAACTCGCCACGCCAACCACGGGTGATGCTGCCGGCGCCGATCCCACCAAGAGGAACCCCCATGGTTGGGCCTGTCCGTAATGTATTGAAGATGTCGATCACTGGTTTACGCCTGGCAGCCCTATCCCGTTTGAGCTGTGAGCGGAACCGCAAGATCATGGGTATTTCTTGAATTAGAATGCGCAGGGATAGGAGATTGTATGGGCGACCAGGCTTTTCCAGCTTCTGGTCCAAACGTCGTTTCCAAGCCGCTTCAGGAATTACAGGGGACCGATTTGGCATTCTCTTCTCCTCGATAAGGACTTCGGTCTAGCTGCCTTGTCATACCTATAACGATCACAAGCTTGATCTCTTATCCCCAGAACTCACACTCAGACTCGTAGCTTGATCGACCTCTACATCTACACTAAAGAATATACAACATACCAATCTGCCGCCCTGATGACAATGTAATATGTGTATACGGATTGGATCGGATACCATCATCCCTTTCAAGTCTGCTCGATCAGGAAAGATAGCGTTCCGAATACTCCTCCATGTCCACAACCCGTTTACCTAGCCGAGCCTCCTCCGCGGCGAAAGCCAGTAGATGGCTTTGTAGGGCTTGTCTTGCGATCGTCAGAGAGTGTTGACTACTTCCATCCTGCAGACTTTTCACGAAGGCGGTCATCAATTCTACGTCCCCTCCACCATGTGCTCCCCTCACTTCGCCTGTCGTGTCGTAGCGAAAGGATCGATCGCTCCGATGTTCGTTTAGTTCGATCCACGATCCCCTAAATCCGACGAAGGCATTCAGTGAGGCACGTGTGCCTTCGATGCGAGTGCTTCGTCCTTCTAGGTGAGAGTGGCCGTGCATAGTCAATGAGACGGACATACCTCCTTCGAACTGCATCAGCACGACCTGGTGGTCGACCACATCGTTTCCGCAGAAATAAACACAGCGACCGTAAGGTCCGTTTTGCAGAGCCTCAAGAATCGCATCAGATGTGGGTTCCAATGCTAGGACTGAACGAGGCCAACCCCGGTAATCGCTCATTTGACGTAAGAATGGCACAACCTTACTAACTGCCCTCACAAGTCCGGGCGCCCTCAGCTGCGTTTTTGCTGCGAACTTCACCAGTCCGGTGGATGTATCTGCTACGTCACGCCACAGTGGGAGCAGGTCAAGATAAACGAAGGGAGCGAAATATGGGCACGTATCGCTGATAGGACATCCATCGAGGCAGCGTGCAGGAGCGCCTGATGGTGCGTTTTCGGGACGGAAATGAACCAATTGCCCGATACTGCTAAGATGTTTGCACTTCCGATCCAGGATCCACAGCAAGAGATCAAAATCATGGCAGCATTTTGCCAGGATCATCGGGCTGCTATCGGCTTGGTTTGCCCATGCACCTCGTACATAGCTGTGAACCATGTGCCAAAAGGACACATTTTCGCGGTGATCGACGTTGATGACTTCTCCCAATATACCCGATCGAAGGACCTGATGGAGTTTCTGGAAGTGACGCGTAAAGCGAAGCACATGACCTATGTGCAGTTGCCGACCGGTTTCGGCAGCCGTGTCGATGACTTGTACGCAATCCTCGGGGGTGGTAGCGATAGGCTTCTCCAGCAGAACATCGTACCCCCTTTGCAATGCGGTCACGCTCGGACCGACGTGCATCTGGTCTTGGGTACAGATCAACGCCCCACGAGCTTTCTGCGGGGTAGAGAGTAGGTCTTCCCAACTTTCGTACTGTTCTTCGAGAGGAATTTTATGCAGGTGTGCGAAGCGGGTTCGTCGTTCTTGGATAGGCTCAGCTACCGCGACGAAACGCAGTCGATCGGGGTATCGAAGAGCGTAAGGTCCGTAATCGTTCGCTCCTCGCTGACCTGCACCTATGAGAACGGCGTCAATGGGATCCTGCAAGAGGGTCTCCTTTCCCAGGATGAGCAACCCGCGTGGCTCTGTAATGGAAGGCGTTGAATGTTTGTTTTTGGTTCGACTTCATGTACCGTGGATCGTTCATTCGGATTATGGAATGGATGAACAGCAACAGAGATGTGCAGAAGCATCTTAACGAAGTTCGGAAGAAGGATCGGGTGTATCAACAGCGTTCCCTAGGATTAAAAATAACGCCGGTTTGATGGTGATAAATTCGTTACGGTCCGCGTTTCATGATTTAAGGTTTTCAAAAGATTTATGTATTTTTTGATCAGCAAATCTCAGGTCGTGTTTCCTTCTTTGGCGTACGAGACGACACCGATCAAGCCAGGACCGCCAAGTGCCGCGAGGGCCGGGGTCACTTCAACGGTGTAAATCTCTCTGCATTTAAACAGGTTCTGGATCTTTTCCTTGAGCCTCTGTGCATCCTCGGGAGAATATGCGTGAGCGACGGTAATGCCTACTTCTTCCGCCTCGCCAACGGCAGCTCTGGTGAGTTCTAATAGTCGATCGAGCGACTTTGCCCTGGTGCGGACGATTCCAATGGCTTCGATGAAACCGTTTTGAAACTTAACGATCGGTTTGACATCCAGCATTGAGGCTATGCTGCTCTGCAGCTTGCTGACTCGTCCGCTCAATTGGAGGTACTTAGGGGTGCTCACGGTGGCGAGTATGCTCATCCTTTCCTTGAGCCGTTCGATCGCTTCCAAGATCTCCCTAACGGTCCTACCTGCTTCAACAGCTTTCGCTGCAGCCAGAGCCATGAAACCAGTTCCCATGGAAACGGATAATGTATCGATCACCTGGATGTCAAGGTCAGGCAGCATCTCTCGGGCAAGTATGGCCGATTGGTAGGTGCCGCTTAATTTGGAAGTGATGTGGATGGATAGGATCGTGCTGGCCTTCTCCGCTAATCGACGATAGACCTCCATAAATCGGCCTGGCGATGGTTGGGAGGTCGTGGGGATGATCCCTTCTTCCATCTTTCGGTACAAGGTCTCTCTATTGATATCGACCCCATCTTCGAACGACCGTTCGCCGATGTGGATATTGACCGGAACCATGGTGATGTCAAATTTCTTCAGGATCGCTTTGGGAAGATCGCAGCAACTATCGACGACGATTTTAATCCCATTCATCGTGTTCCTCCCTGTTAGAGCAGTATGCCACATACCATGTTGAAGCATCTAGCCAGGGATGAATACAAGAGCTCCTCTGGTGTCATCTTAAGACTAACATATTTTCTGGTGTTTACGTTACTTGGACTTTCCCATGATGATGGGTCATTTGTGTCATCCTGAGCCCCCCGGGTTGGCGCGGGTTGTGTTTTGAGATGTGTCCTAAGCCAGTTAAACGTCTATCGGAAGATCACAAAACCATGTCATTCCGAGGAGCCTTGCGACGAGGAATMCCTAKGAGGATCCTTTTGAATTCGAGTCATCRCAGGGATTCTTCGCCTGCGCWTCGCTCCGGCTCAGAATGACATACTGGGTTGTGTCATTCCGAGGAGYSTWGCGACGAGGAATMCCTAKGAGGATCCATTTGAATTCGAGCCATCACAGGGATTCTCACCCTTCGGGTACGTTATCGTCGTGCCTAACGCCTGTCATGCCTGTCCCGAACCCTGTCCTGAGCTTGTCGAAGGGCTGCCGAGTGGAGCTTGCCGAGGGGGCGCTCAGAATGACATACTGGGTTATGTCATTCCGAGGAGTGTAACGACGAGGAATCCCTATGAGGATCCTTTTGAATTCGAGTCATCGCAGGGATTCTTCGCCTGCGCATCGCTCCGGCTCAGAATGACATACTGGGTTGTGTCATTCTGAGGAGCCTTGCGACGAAGAATCCCTATGATGATCCATTTGAATGCGAGCCATCACAGGGATTCTTCGCCTGCGCTTCGCTCCGGCTCAGAATGACATACTGGGTTGTGTCATTCCGAGGAGCCTTGCGACGAGGAATCCCTATGAGGATCCATTTGAATTCGAGCCATCACAGGGATTCTCACCCTTCGGGTACGTTATCGTCGCGCCTGACGCCTGTCATGCCTGTCTTGAGACTAGCGAAGGTGTTCCCTTTTGAGCGTCTCTTCAAGCTGATCATTTAGCTCTTGGGGAGAGTTGGTCGGCAGTTTACAAGTGAAGCCTTGGCACAGGTAAGCGGTCGGTAGGCCATTGACCATAGCACGCCCTTCCAGTAAAGAAGGTGCGTATGGTGTCCCGGGTTCCCCGGCAGCGACCACGAGTCGGGGAAGGTATTGTTGGCTAGCCACTCGGGCCAGCTCATCCATCCTCTTGTCGCTAGGAGGACCGAGGAGAGCTAGCTGAAGGGTGGGGCCGAGAGAGAAGTCCATGTTCAGCAGCCATCCAGCAAATGCCGTTGGCGAGGCTGCCGCACGATGCCCCATGGCTCGTATAGCAGATTCCGCAGGAATGCTATATTTTTCCTTACCCGTCAGCGCCCCCAGTTCCAACAACAATGTACAAGCGAGGGTATTTCCACTCGGGGTCGGGTTGTCGTGGATCGATTTCGGGCGGGCGATTAATGGCTCGTGGTCATCACGGGTGTCAAAAAAGCCGCCTTCTGGATCGACGAAATGGGCCAAGATCTCCTCCGCACGCTCGACGGCCGCCTGATACCACTTTGGGTTGAAGTCTGTTTGGTAAAGACTCAAGAGACCTAGACCGAGCGCGGCATGATCCTCTAAGTAGGCATCATAACGAGCGCGACCTACGCGCCAGGAACGAGTCAAGCGTCCATCGAGGAAGAGGTTATCGAGTAGAAACGAGGCGAGTGATTGAGCGGCGCTGAGATAATCCTCACGGTCAAGTGCCCGCGCAGCCTCAGCCAGGGTGATAAGCGTCAAACCATTCCATGCAGTAAGGACTTTGTCGTCCGTAGCAGGTCGGATTCGAGCTTCCCGCCTCGCGTTGAGCAATGCACGAGCTTCGGAGAGATGACGTGTGGTCTCTTCTGGAGACAGTTGGAATTGCTGGGCTATCGCCTCATCGTCCATGGGACGGAAGAGAATGGTGCGACCTTCAAAATTCCCGCCATCACTCACACCATATGCAGTGATGAACACCTCGGCGATGGTGCTGTCGAGAAGGACCTCTCTAATTTCATCCGGTGTCCAAACGTAATACCTGCCTTCTTCACCCTCGGAGTCAGCATCTAACGAGGAGTAGAAGCCACCTTCTGCACTTCTCATTTCACGCAGCAAAAATCCTACTGTCTCCTCGGTAACCTTTCGGAAGATCTCCTCGCCTGTGATCTGCCACGCGTGTAGATAAATCCTCGCGAGCAGCGCATTATCGTAGAGCATCTTTTCGAAGTGGGGGACTAACCAGTTGGCATCGACGGCGTAGCGGTGGAAGCCGCCTCCGAGTTGGTCATACATTCCGCCTGCCGCCATGTGTTTTAACGTACGCGTTGCCAGATCAAGGGCCAACCGATCGCCTAAGCGGAAATGTCTGCGTAATAAGAAGTCGATCGTGGTTGCTTGGGGGAATTTCGGGGCTCCTCCCCATCCACCGTTGTTCCAGTCGAAGGATCTGAGGAGGTTCTCCGCGGCTTGATCCATCGAAGCCGGATCGAGCGTATCTTGATCGGGCTGTAGCGAGACCGTTTTTACGAGATGCTGGGTAAGACGTGAGCCAGTCTCGATCAGATTATTTCGATTTTCTCTCCACATCCTGGCGATGTGGAGTAAAACCTCACGAAAGGAGGGGATATTGTAGCGCGGGATTGGGGGGAAATATGTGCCGCCGTAGAAGGGATTCCCCTCCGGGGTGAGGAAGACGGACATGGGCCACCCACCTTGACCTGTCATGGCCACGACAGCCTCCATGTAGAGTGAATCGACGTCGGGTCTTTCTTCACGATCGACTTTGATGTTGATATAGAGTTCGTTCATGATGGCCGCAATTTCAGGATCCTCGAAGGATTCGTGGGCCATCACATGACACCAGTGGCAAGCGGCGTATCCGACGCTGAGAAAGATCGGTTTGTCCGTCTCATGGGCGAGAGTAAGGGCTTGCTCTCCCCATGGATACCAATCCACAGGATTCTCTGCATGCTGAAGCAAATAAGGGGACGTCTCGTTATCAAGTCGGTTTGTCATCTATGTGCTCGTTATTCGATGCCCATATCCTATCAATAATACATAAACTGTACCTTAATACTCCGCTATTTCTTGATTAACCTAGATCACGCTCAGGAACCCCACGTTGACCTTGAGGTGGTAGAATGACGTCTATGACCTTGCCTTCTCTTCCAGCTCCGTTGCGTTGGGTACCTGCTTTCCTCCTAATGGTGATCATTTTCATCCTCTCATCATTGCCAGGGGATACTATGCCTTACTTTGGTTTATGGGATGTCATAGTGAAAAAAGGGGGACACGCTTTGGGTTACGGATTACTTGGATTGGCCTACTTTTCTGCTTTGCCAAGACGTTTGTCTTTTGGATATCGTTGGTTCCTGGCATTACTGATGGCCGTCCTCTTCGCGCTCAGCGATGAGTTCCACCAGTCCTTCGTCGTGGGAAGGGCATCAAGCTTAGGCGATGTCGTGATCGATGGCTTCGGGGCAGCGCTGGCATTGATGATCGCTGCACCTTACTCCTCAAACTCTAATTCAAAATCCATTTCTTGATCCCCCTGCCAAGCGTCTCCTGGGGACAGCTCAATTTCTCCGAATAGAGTATGCTGTTCAACTTTCACCAATTTTTGTTTGATCAATTCCAACAGAGCCAGGAAGGAGACGATGACCTCTAATTTTGATTGTGATTGTTTAAAGATTTTTTGAAAGGTGGTCCGGCCGGCTTTCCGCAAGGCTGTAACGATGATCTGGATCCGGTCACGAACACGGACCCGCTGTGCTACAACGACTTTGCCAGGTTCAGGGATGGTAGGCGCAGTAGCTAAGGCGTCCATAAAGGCAAGTCGTAGATCTGCTAGGTTTACACCTGACATATCGAGTTTGGCTTCGAGTGCAGGAGTGGCGGAAAGCCGTAAGTAGGTTCTGAGTCCTGTATCTGATCGATTGGCAAGGTGGACAGCAACTTGTTTGTATTTCTTATAGGCGATCAATTGGCGGGCGAGTGCGTCCCCTATGTCCTCCTCGCCGGGTTCGCGAGTAGGTGCGCGAGGTAGAAGCGCTTCCGATTTAATTTGCAGCAGACGGGCTGCGAGCAGAAGAAAGGATACGAGATCATCCAATTGATGCTCGGGGATCTTCTTCAGATATGCTAGGTACTGATCTGTGACTTGAGCCAATGCTACTTTTGTAATGTCGAGCTCAGCCTGTTCTATCAATTCCAGCAACAGATCGAGGGGCCCTTCGTAGATTGGCAGTTGAATCGTGTAAGCTGTGTCGCTGTCCATCGATTTGGGCTATCTGAGTATGACTACGAACAAGATGACGAAGACGATAAAGATCGGGACGATAAACAGTACGACGGTGGATACCTTGCGTTGGTACTCTTCTTGGGCTTGCTTCGCTTCGGCTTCGGCTGCCTTACGACGTTGGTCGATTGTCTGGAAGACCTCCATACGCTTCTGGGACTCGCGAGCTTCGCGTTCCTTAATTTGGGGGGCTTGTCTGCGAACCTGTTGCAGTTTGTACGGTTGATCGCTGCCATTATGCCTGGTCATGATCTGGGCCAATAACGAAAGAGGTTCGCCGCACAGACTACATGTTTCCAAACCAAAATCATTCACATGACCACAAGCCGGGCATATGTTGGCATCGCTTGGAATCGTGAATCCACAATAGGCGCAAGTGATTTTTCCTTCAGATGTCGCCTCTAAACCAGGGGCTGTACAAGCCGGGCATGTTGGTTGAGTCACGACGGATCTCCGTAGAAAGGGTTGTTATTGAAGGGGATTATAGCACCCACTTCGGGGAGGGCCATAGATAGCAACCGAGCAGCTTCGGAGAAAAAAGACCGTCTCCTAACCTAACAGTTGCAAATGCGAATCTGAAGGAAGATCATGCTGAGCCATCGTTTTTGTTTACTCGGAATCTGCGTCATGATCCTTTGCCTGTTTGCCCCGAGGGATCGAAAACGTATCACCTGGCATGTTGAGTGGAGCATATCCAATGGCTTGTTGCTTTAATCAAGCCGCCTTCTGCACGAAGCGTGAGGCCTGAAGCTTGTAGCTTGCAGCTTGAAGCCTGCAGCTTACCGCTTGTGACTTGCAGCTTGAAGCAGATTTCCCATTCCGAATCAACACAGTATGGTATGATTATCCTTTGCGTGTAGATTATCTTTGGAGATGGAAATGTTTAAGGAACCGATAAACGTCACTGATGATGCCTTTGAGAAGGCGGTCCTTCAATCCAATTTGCCAGTGGTGGTCGACTTTTGGGCGCCGTGGTGTGGACCTTGCAAAATGATCGAACCAGCGTTAAATAAAATCGCAAAGGAATACGCTGGTAAGCTGATCGTGGCCAGGATCAACACGGACGACAACCCAAAGTGGGCACAAGAGTACGAGGTCCGAGGCATACCAACGATCCTTTTCTTCCGGGAAGGGAAGATTCTCCATCGTCAAGTCGGGGCTGTGCCTGAGATTTATCTGCGGGACATGGTTGACGCGTTACTCGGCTCTATTGAGGAGATCGTTGAAGAATAACGCATAGGTATCCATTAACAAGAGGAACGGATAAGGGCGCTTACGAAGCGTCCTTTTTTCTGGAATACGTGTAATTCATCCTGGCATGGAAGCAGGTTCCGAATCATTCAACAATTTTATTTTGGAGTGTTCATACTTTACTTGCAGCACCTAGTGACGCGCATTTACATTCGGCAGATGGTTTGACAAGCTCACCTTATGATGAAGTTTAAAGTCTCACATCAAAGCTCATCGAAGGCAACATTGAGACGAACGGTCATCCTTCGACGAGCTCAGGATGACTGTCTTGTCGAAGGATGACTATTTCGTCGAAGGGTATGCTTATGTGAGCTAACATCCTCTCATGATTTGATCCTAGGGGTATCGAAGGGCTCAGCGCACAGCAGAAGCAGAGCTTCTGAACTTCAAACCTGTACATCATTCAGGTATCCTTGTTGTGGATTAACTCCGCTTGCGTACTTTCCCATTGTGTATATCCTGCTAAATGAAGCGCGACTTATCTTAAGGTTGTTAATGGATCATCAAACTTGTAGGTCAGTATTTCGCCGAAGCTCTGACAGTAAAAGTTCACATGCAATCCGACGTATGCACAGATCATCGAGAGAACACGTATGCTAGAATCAAGTAGCGTGTTTCTTAAAATCGAAACAACTTTTCCACAAGAATTTTGCATTACTGTCTGTGATCCATACATCGAAAATCGTAGCAAGAAACGATGATTTTAGTCACCGGTGGTGCGGGTTTTATTGGACGAGCGGTGTTACGAAGATTGATCGAGTTTGGATTCTCCGTCCGCACACTGCTCCAACCATCGAATCGCTCACCCTCTCTGCCAAAAGGAGTTCCTGTCGATGTAACGTTAGCTGGACTTACCGATCGTCGAGGAGTGCGCGCTTCTTTGGTTGGCATCGATACGGTCATCCACCTTGCAGGTATCGAAGGTCAGAGCGGTTCTGATTTTTGGTTGGCATCAGAAGTCGAGGGTACACATACCATTGCAGAGGCAGCTTCTGAAGCTGGAATACGTCGCCTGATCTTCTTAAGTCATATTGGGGCGGATCAAGGCTCTGCATATCCAACAATGCAGATGAAAGCAATGGCAGAGGAACACATTCGAGCTTGCAACGTTCCATATACCATCCTCCGTACAGCGATCCTCTTTGGGCGACACGATAATTTCACCACGTCATTGGCGATGTTGTTAGGAATTTCACCCCTCTTCTTTCCGATACCAGGCAATGGTTCAACGCTCCTACAACCTTTGTGGGTAGATGATCTTGCGACGGCCATCACGTGGGCTTTAGATGAACCTTCAACGCTCGGTAAAACCATCGAGATCGGAGGACCGGAATACATCTCTTTCAAGCTTATCGTGCGCATGATCATGAAAGCTTCCAGCGCTCCTAGAATTCTCCTTCCCACGCGTCAACCTTACCTTCGTGCCGGCGCATGGTTAATGGAGAAGCTCATGCCTCGATCTCCGATCAACCCACATTGGCTTGATTATTTGGCGGTGGATCGGACCACAGATTTAAACACCTTACCGCACATTTTTAGTTTGCAGCCGTCACGTATGGAAGAGAAAATCGATTATCTCGGAGAGAGAAACTGGGGTTGGGAACTCTTGACTCGTCAATTCACGGAGAGACGGGGAGGGTGATAATGGATGGGGAGATCACGATACGTGCCTTGACTTCCCTTGAGGAGATGGAGAGGGTCGAAGAGCTTCAGAGGATTATTTGGCCTGGGAGCGAGGTTGATATCGTCCCTGTTCATTTGATCAAAACGATCGCGCGCAATGGTGGCATTGTACTTGGAGCGGTCGATGGTGA
>DUEW01000043.1 GCA_011174845.1 Anaerolineae bacterium
GAAATTATCGTCGAAACCGGCTTTACCCTCAGCTATATGCTCCGCACCTTGCAAGCTCGACAACCGGCCTCGTTGGGCGTGTGTGTGCTGCTGGATCGCCCAATGCACCGATTGATTGACGTGCCGCTGAACTACGTGGGTTTTGAAGCGCCCGAGGAGTTTATCGTAGGTTATGGATTGCACTACCGGGAGAAGCACCGCCAATTGCCTTACATCGCTTACTTCGATCCTAAGAAGGATACCTGAACCCTCTATGAATCTATCAAGGAAGATAGAAACAAATCCCGACCAAATCCGAACGTGGTCGGGATCTTTATGTCTGATTAAAAACCCTGGGAGAGGACCCAAGTAACTTGCTTGCTATCTGGGTTTCCGGTCGCTTACTTGCGATGGGTTCTTAGAACCTTTCGCACCCTACGTTAGCTCCCGATCCGCTCCGCTAACGGAGCTTTTCGCTTGCTGGTTCCCCTGGTCTTCCGACCTTTCTTCCAGCTCATGGCTTCACCATAATTGTTGTAGCCACTTGCTAACTTCAGTTTATTTTCTGCGACCTTTCCCCCAGCGCCTCTGGGCTTCAAGGGCTCTCTCTCAGGAAACATATAGTAGCATTTTGCGCATCGAGAATCAATACGATGGTCATAGTTCCTTAGTCCCACCTTAAAAAGAATACCTCTCACCAAGGACGCTGGCGAGAGGCGCTTCCTGCACGTGTTTTTACAGTCACTCAGCGGGATTATGCTTCCTCTGATGGCGTATCCTCTGGTTCGCCTTCGGAGTCCTCTTCCCACCAACCCGACATCCAGGGAGGGGCAAAGCCGTATCCGTGGCCTCTTCGGGCTTTTCGAAATCGCCTCCCGAAACCCATCTTGTGACCAAACATCATCCCAGGGTGGAAGAACATCTTCTTCAGACGTTCCTTGTCCCCTTTAAGCTCGATGCGGAAACCGTCATCGGTTTCGATCAAACGCATTTCGTGGATCACTTTATCAGCCATAATCTCACCTCCTTTCTCTTCTGAATTCAAAATCATTTATTTCAACTATATTGAATTCAATATTGTTGTGGACATTATATTGTTGGAATCCTGTTTGTCAAGGGTGCGGATCGAATACTCATACAATCTACATAATCAGCTTCGCGACAAGGCTCTCGCTATCACAAGGACACCGTTTTGTACGCACACTAAAGGGCGCAACTACATCATGCCATCCTTTGTAGCCGTAGATTTGGATAAGGTTAAATAAAAGCATTTAAGGTCACTCCAAACACTATGCCTCTTACTCTTACTCCGTACCATAATTCAGCGTTTGGTGTTTACATGATAAGCACGGTCCTGACATATCGCACAGTAGATCGTACGCAACTTAACATAGAAAAACACTCGACGTTATAAAAATACGAAAGGGTCCATTTCGGATGCAACGTCTCATCGAGGAGGGTTTATCAAGTTGAGCTTCTTATACTGCAAGACTGGATTGTAGATCGGTATGACACAGCGATACGCAAACATTATAGGTTGGGGAAAATATGTACCTTCGCGGGTGATCACAAACGCCGACCTTGAGAAAACACTCGACACCAGCGACGAATGGATTTTCACCCGGACAGGTATCCGCCAGCGTCATGTCGTTTCCCCGGACGAGTACACCTCTACCATGGCCACCGCTGCTGCTGAGGAGGCCTTGGAGTCTGCAGGGGTTCGCGCCCGCGATTTGGGATTGATCATCGTCGCCACCTCCAGTCCCGATTACCTCACCCCGCCGGTGTCGTCTCAAGTTCAGCATGCTCTGGGAGCGAAGGATGTAGGCGCCTTCACCCTGGTCGCTGGCTGCCCTGGGTTTGTCTATGGATTGGCTACCGCTCAACAGTTCATCGTCTCAGACGCCTGTGATAACGTTCTCGTGATCGGCGCGGAACTCATCAGCCGTTACACGGACTGGAACGATCGGGCTACCGCTGTCCTCTTCGGTGATGGGGCTGGCGCGGCCGTACTTCAGGTGGGTGATGAGCCCTCCGGGGTACTTTCCTACGTGCTCGGTTCGGATGGCTCTGGCGCGGAGCATCTCATCCTTCCGGGAGGAGGCACAGTCGCGCCTCCCAGCCAAGAAACCCTGGATCAGGGGTTGCATTACCTACGCATGAACGGACGGCAGATATTCCGTTTCGCCACTCGCGTATTAGGCAAAGCGTTGCACCAGGCTATTCAACAAGCGGGATTAACAACAGACGATATCGATCTTTTTGTACCCCATCAAGCCAACTCACGGATCATCGAGAGCGCCGCTCGCTACGTCGGGCTCCCCAGAGAGAAGGTCTTTATCAATATTGAACAATACGGAAACACATCAGCAGCCTCGATCCCCATCGCGATGTGCGAGGCATTGGAGCAGGGTCGGATCAAGACAGGCGATACGGTAGCTTTTGTAGCCTTTGGTGCAGGGTTAACTTGGGCTTCGGCGGTCGTAAAACTCGGCGAGCCCAGCATGCCGACACCCATCAGCCGGCTGCGTTTGTCACTTCCTTCGAGGCTGTTTGACCCAATAACGAGAGTGACCCGCACAACATCTGCGGGTCTCATGAAGGCTTTGGCAGGATGCCTGGCGCTGATCACCGCTTTGCGTAGAAGGGGAGCAAAGCGACGAAAGGATGATGGCTGAGTCTCTAGCTCAACCCCATTAGCCGTGAGCGGCTTTCACGGCCTCGCGATCGATCTCACCACCAGGCCCTCTGGGTAATTCCTCGACAAAATCCACATGTCGCGGTTTCTTGAAGGACGCGATGCGACCGGCGACGGCCTCGATAATCTCGTCAGCGGTAAGACTCTCCCCAGGTTCCAATTCTACAACCGCTTTAACCGCCTCACCCCATTTCGGATCTGGCACGCCAATTACGGACACAGCCGCCACCTGGGGTAATTCACGGATGACACGCTCGACCTCCTCCGGGTATACATTCTCTCCGCCTGATTTGATCAGGTCTTTCTCCGGCTTGCGTCCCACGTAATAGAGGTAGCCGTCGCCATCGAACTTGCCGATATCACCGGTATGATGCCACCCGTCGCGAAAGGCGTAATCCGTCGCGTCGGGGTCACGCCAGTAGCCTGAAAAAACCAGGGGCCCTTGCACCGCGATCTCGCCGGGTTCACCGGTTGGGACCTCCTCGCCCAACTCGTCGACGCAACGCACACGCGCCGCTGGCAAAGGTTTTCCGGTCGCGCCAGGTTTCTCCTCCACTGGCATCAGGGTCACCACGCCAGAGGTCTCGGATTGACCAAACCCTGTCCAGAACCTAGCATCGGTCTCGGTATACAGACGTTGGATGACATCGGGGGCGTCCAAGCCGAGGACCCATCTGAGGCTCTTCCACTGAGCCCCAGTTGCCTCGCGAGCGTCTAAGAGCATGGACAACACCGGGGGGAAATCGGCCATCAGGGTTACATCGTACTCGTCGATGAGATTTGATCCCATGGCCGGGTCGAAAGTCTCCAAGACGACATTCGCCCCGCCCACCTGGGTCATGGCCAGCGATAAACCGAGACCGGTGATGTGAAAGAGTGGGAGCGCTGCCAGATGACGGTCCTTTGATGTTAGACCAAGCACGGGGATGATTTGGTATCCAGCTGTGATCAAGTTGGCATGCGTCAGGACCGCACCACGTGGCACCCCGGCGACCGCCGCGGTCGAGATGATCACGAAGGGTTCGTCGCTTCCCACCTCCACAGATTCACCGGAAGGGGGCTCATATAGATCCGAGAACGACATGAAACCGTCGGCTGAACCCGCACCGACGATGGCTCGGATTCTCAAACCGCTCAGGTCGAGCCCCTCCAGTTGGGGGAGATGTACGATGCCCACCGTCATCATTTGAGGATCCGCTAGCGTTACAACCTGCTGGACTTCTTCGGCTGTTAACCGCCAATTGATCGGGTAAGCAACGGCTCCAATCTTCGCGCACGCCCCGTATAACTCGAGGTACTCAGGAGAGTTCTGTGCTAGGATGCATATGCGGTCTCCCCTGGCAATCCCCAGCTTAAGGAGACCCGAGGCCAATTGGTCGACACGGTCAAGGAATTGGCCATGAGTAAGGGACCGGTCGGAAGTGAGCACCGCGGGTTTGGATCCAAATATACGGGCGTTATGTTCCAGAAAGTGGTAGAGCGTCAGATCACGTAAGCCCATCTTCTCCTCCTAGGCTCCGACAATCCTAAAATAGCCGATGCCCCGTTTAGCAGCATTCCAATTCGCCGAAGGTACGACTGTCAGTCGCCCCTTCAATGGATATATACCCAATTGAAATGGATTCTCCCCAAAATTATGTGGATATTTATCATTTCTCTACATTGACCTCAATCAAAGCGAAGGAGGATACAACGCCCGATCCAACACGTTTCTCACCGAATATTCCAGCAGGTCAGGCTCCCACGCCTGATCGTCGGCGGCATGGGAGCCCCCTCTGCTGGAATAGGTAGATAGGATGAATTTATTTTAATGTAAATAACATACGGAACACAAAATGATATCAACATTCCATAATTGTTGGAGTAGAAGCATGAAATCTCTACCCTAGATAATCCCGCTGCTCAACCGAGCCAGCGTTTGCGCCGTTTATAGTGCTTCACATCCCGGTAGCTTTTTCGCTCCCCAAGTTGAGTCAAACCGAGATAGAACTCCTTGATGTCCTCGTTCTCTGTTAGTTGCTCCGATGGTCCATTGAGGACGACGCGGCCCGTCTCCATGACATAGGCATAATCGGCTACCTCAAGAGCCAATCGAGCATTCTGCTCGACGAGCAAGATGGGAATGCCACTTTCCTCGTTGATCTGGTTGATCACACGGAAAATCTCCTGGACCAGTAGCGGTGCCAGGCCGAGCGAAGGTTCGTCGAGCAGCAGGAGACTGGGGCGGGACATCAAACCTCGGCCGATGACGAGCATTTGTTGCTCACCCCCCGATAGATAGCCACTGACGCGCTTCCGCAATTGCTTTAGGGGAGGGAAATAATGGTAAACACGCTCGAGATCCTGGTCGATCATAGTACCACGATGGCCTCGTGCCGTCGCGCCGATGACCAGGTTCTCCTCAACCGTAAGATGTTGGAACAGCCGCCTCCCCTCCAGCACCTGCACAATACCCAGTTCCCTGACAATCGTCTCCGCCGAGAGCTTGTCGATCCTCCTTCCATCCATCTCGATGCTCCCGCGAGTGACTGCACCCTCCTCGGCATTTAAGAGACCCGAGATGGCCTTCAGGGTGGTCGTCTTCCCGGCGCCATTGGCACCCAAGATGGCAACGATCTGGTCTTCCTTGACCTCGAGTGAAATGCCGCGCAAAACCAAGATCACGTCACTATAGATCACTTCAATGTTGTTGACCTTCAGCATATACAACCAACCTGTCAGAGGTTATGAAGGATGGGAGGAGCGTATTCCACAACGCTCCTCCGTATTCTCATCCGTTTCTAAACCAGGTCATTCCGCGGGTGGACGGGTGTCAGGTAGTTCGAAGAAGTCCTGAACAATGACAAACTCCAACGCCCCATCCACCAATTGAACTTGGCGGATTTGAGATGAACGCGGTGCGCGAGTTCCATCGCGGACATCATACTCGAAGATGCCGAGTGCACTGACTGTACCCAACTCCTTAAAAGCGTCGAAGAAAGCATCCCCATCGAGATTTTCGAAACCCACCATGTCAATGGCGTGCTTCAGGATCGTCGCCCAGGCAAAGGTGCCTCCATAGCTTGTCAGGTAACTAACGCCTTTATCAGAATCGGGGTAGCCACCTGCTTCAAAAGCTGATAATGCTTGTTGCACACCCGGAATTTCGGTATCGTTCCACCAGTTGTAGGGGAAAACACCGTACATGCCGATGGCGGCTGGAGCGCTCTCGCCCAAGATCATCAGTACGTCTGTGTTCATGGCCCAGTTACAGCCACCCACAACGACCTTGTCCCACATCTCAAGTACGCGCAGCACTCCGATCACCTGAGCAGGGCCAAAACCAAGGGATTGGATATAGATCACATTCGCACCCTGTAAGGCCAGGCTTTGCAGGGGTGTAACGACATCGGCTTCGGCTGAGATAGCGTACGTCTCTAAATCGAGGACCTGAACGCCCACCGACTCTGCGTAGGCAAGCGATTCAGCTGTGGTTGCACCAGCCCCGAAGGGTCCCTCCCATCCGATCACCCCGACAACAATCTCATCGCCAGCTCCTTCAGGTTTAACATCAGCCCAGTTCTCCGAGAGGAACTGGACGAATCCGGCGAATTGATCGGAGTAGATCGGTGCCACACCAACTGTCCAACCATCACGTGGCACATAAAAGGCTTCTGCGTTAAGCCCCGCGGCGAAATTGACGACGTGATCTTCTCTCAACAATGGGGCCAGGGCAATCGTTGCGCCGCTACCATAGGTCACAATGGACATCAGATTTGGATCCTCGCCCTTGGTTTGCTGATAGGTAGCGATCTCCTGCTCCGCATCGTATTGCGTATCTGTCAATTTCAAAACAACCTCTGCTCCACAAATACCACCCGCTTCATTGAGATCTCGGATCGAATCATTGAGCGCGTTGACGAAGGCGGTGCCCAGAATTGTTGACAGCGGTCCAGTTAATCCGGCCTGCGAGTAGAAAGTGAAGGTCTCTCCTTCGAGTCCGTCCTCACAATAGCGAACTGTCGGTCCTTCAGTAGGTGGCGGCGCCTCGGTGGGTGGCACCTCAGTGAGTGGCACCTCAGTGGGCGGCACTTTCGTGGGCGCTGGTGCTTCGGTGGTCGCCCCTCCCCCGCAGGCGGTTAACACAAGCGATGCCAAGACAAACAAAGACAACAAAACGTACGATTTCTTCCGCATCTTTTCTCCTCCTTGGAAATGAACTGCGGCGATTTCCATGGGTCCTCATCCTATGAGATTAAATCGAAATGCATCACCTCCTTCTTTTTCCCAGCTCTAATGCGAGAATGGCCTCAGACGCCAAGCAGCTTTGAAGAGTTGCCAACGATGGGCAAGTCCCCGGGGCTCAAAAATCAGGAAAAACATCAGGATCAAACCAAAGAAGATCGGTCGGAAAGAAGTCAGTAGGCGAGCAGTCATCTCATGCGGCATTATTGCCGCAAAATTGCTCCCCACGACATTAGAAACATCCTGCATGACAATAATAAAAGTTGCTCCCAGGAATGGTCCAATGTTGGTGCCTAAGCCACCCACGACCAACATCCCTAATAATACAATCGACTCTGTGAGACTATATCCAAACTCAGTACCAATGGCACGTTGGTAATGCGCCTTTAATGCTCCAGCAAGACCAGCATACATAGCAGCGATGAAGAAAGCCCGCAGCTTATAACCAAACAAATTCACCCCAAGCAATTCAGCTGCAAGATCATTATCGCGGATGGCGACAAAGGCACGTCCCAATCGAGTTCGCGTGATATTGGCTGCTATAAATGTGGTGATGATGAGCACCCCCAATGTGATATAGATAAAACGGGCTGGTTCGTTAAAGAGGAAGCTCCCAATTTGTGGAACAGGTGTAGCGATTCTTCCCTCTGTACCACCAAGAAACTCGGGAAAGGTATGTTTGGTCAGCCATGGGATGATAAATTGAGCAGCCAATGTGGCCATGGCAAGGTAAAAGCCTTTCACTCTGAGAGAGGGCAAGCCAAAAATGAGACCAACGATCCCTGCTCCTACTGCTGCAATTGGTAGAGCCAAGAACATTGAGAGTCCCAAATGGGTCACCACCAAGGTAGAGACATATCCCCCTACCAACATAAATGCTGCTTGACCCAAGGAGATTTGACCCGTATATCCGGTAAGGATATTTAGGCCTTGTACGGCTATGATCGTGTACCCAATGCGGTTGGCAGTTGTGATGATATAGGGCGTTCCCCAGTAAGGACAAGTGGCGACGACACCAATGGAGGCAAATAGGATTACCCATTGCCATGGCTTGCGGATGTACCTCTTGTCTTGTCGATAACTGCGATCATAGTCTCCCGCAGGTCGCAAAATCGCCATTGGCTATATCCTTTCGATCCGCTTCTGTCCGAACAGCCCTTCAGGTCGGATGATGAGAACAATCAATAACAGCACATAAGGTGCGATCTCAGAGGAGTTACGTATTTCTATTAACTTGGCTGTGGAGACAAGCTCTTGTGCCAACCCCACAGCAATGCCTCCCACAATTGCGCCAGGCAGTGATTCCAATCCACCCAGCAAAATAGCCGGGAAGGCTACGAGCACAACGGTTGAGAGACTAAGACTCGCTCCCGTCAGCATCGCCAAGAGTACTCCCCCCGCAGTGGCGACGATACCGGCAATAGCCCATGAAAGTCCGAATATACGCGGTACATTAATTCCAATGCTACGAGCCAGTTCATGATCTTCAGCTGTCGCACGCATAGAAAGACCAACCCGGGAGAATTTGAAGAAAATCACAATTAAAATCATTCCAAAAACTGCTACGAGAAATGCGATAACAAGTAATTTCTTGATGAATATATTCCCTTGAAAGGCGAAAGCGAAAGGGATCTTAAAGGTTTCAGTGCGTGCTATGGGTGCAGGAAAATTGCTTTTCGGTTGAATACCGAAAAAGATGCTCACCAACCCCTCGATAAGTTGAGCAAGTCCTAACGTCATTAAAATAATAGAGAGTAGCGGTTGTCCTGTCATCGGGCGTAGTGCGATTCGTTCGATGAGAAAACCAATTAATAGTGCGACAAGAAAAGCTGCTAGGACTGCCAATCCCAGTGGGAAGTTAAATATTTCGTTGCCATCTTCACTCGCGCCTGCAAACCACCATGTTACGAAAGCGCCCAGCATCAACAAATGCCCTTGTGAGAAATTAAATATCTCTGAGGATTTATAGATGAGGACAACACCCAGCGCGATGAGGCCGATCACACTTCCATTGAGAATACCGGTAATGATAGCCTGTGGCACAAGTACCCAATTCATGTCGTTCCAGTCTCCTCCAATGTCATAATGCGTACCGCGGTCTCGACCACTCCCATCCGTCCGTCCCGATATTTAACCTCGGCTTGTACCCGCACATCCCTACCGTCACTGTACATGCTGTCAATCATCTGCTCGTAGCGATCCTCCATGAATGTCCGTCGTAGCTTGCGCGTGCGCGTTAGCTCCGCCTCGTCGGGGTCGAATTCTTTATGCAGCAACGCGAACTTCCGCACACGAGCTGCTGGGGGCAGGGTCTTGTTGACCCACTCCACGTCCGCGCGGATCAGTCCATATACCTCCGGTTTCTGGGAGAGATCGACCAAGGTGGTGTAGGCTATGCCTTGCTTTTCCGCCCAGCGTCCTACATTGTCGAAGTCAATAATGATGATGGTTGTGACGTAGGCCTTGTCCGCTCCACCGATCGCCATCACGTCCCGAATGTAAGGACTGAACTTCAATCGACCTTCGATGTACTGGGGCGAAAACCTCCCGCCACCGGCCAATTCCAAGAGATCCTTGACCCGGTCGAGGTAGATCAGATGTCCATCCTCGTCGATGTAACCCGCGTCACCGGTATGGAACCAACCATCTATTATCGTCTCGGCGGTTTTTTCGGGGTCCTTGTAGTAACCCATAAAGACGCTTGGACCTTTGACAAGGATCTCTCCGTTCTCCGCGATTTTAATCTCCATCCCGGGTGGCGGCTTGCCGACGCTGGTAAATTTGAGGTCATCGTCTCGATGAAGGGTGTGCACGATCCCCTCGGTCGAGCCGTAGAGGTTCTTCAATTTGACCCCGATGGCTCGGAAGAAGCGGACGGCATCTGGGCTGAGAGCTGCACCGCTGGTATAGGCAAAACGTATGCGAGAAAGGCCTAGCTGATCCCGCAGTGGTTTAAAGAGAGCTATCTCCCCCAAGGCATAGAGGAGTCGCCAAAGGAGAGTAAGCTTGTGCTCCTCGAACCGCATATCCGCCACCTTATAACCGATCGGCATGAAAACCCGATACAGGAAGCGGTTGATCAGCGAAGTGTCGCTTATGCGCATTTGAACTTGGGAGACCATGCTCTCCCACAGGCGGGAGCTGAAAAGGAGAGAGTGGGGAGCGATCTCTCGAATGTTCTCACGAATCGTTTCAGGACTTTCGATGAAGTCAATAACGATGCCATTGACCACATGGCCCGTCAATCCCATGGCTTGCTCGGTGATCCAGGCCAATGGCGAAAAGGAGAGATAATCATCGGTGTCAAACCATGTTTCAACTTCCGTCATGTTCTGCATATAACCGATGAAATTGCGATGGGCGATCATCGCACCCTTGGGTAAACCCGTCGTGCCGGAGGTGTACGAAAAGATGGCGGTGTCGTCGCCCGAGCCTTGAGCGACCAACTCGTCATAATAGTCAGGGTGGACTTTCTCATACTCGTGGCCCAATGCCTCCACCTCTTCAAACGCCATCAGCCAGGGATCATCGTAGCCCCAGAGACCGCGCGCATCCCAATAGATCACATGCTTGATATTCGGTACACGATCCCGGATTTCCAACAGCTTGTCGCATTGTTCCTGATCGTGGGCCACGACGAAGACAGCGTCGCTATGATTGACGATGTATTCGATCTCCGTGGGAATGCTGTCGGTAAAAATGCCGATGGTCGTGCCCCCTGCGGATTGAATCGCTAGCTCGGCCCAGTAAAACTCCGGATCGTTATCGCCGATGATGCAGACTTTATCGCCTTTTTCCAAACCCAGACTCACCAGCCCCAAGCAGAATGCTTTGACCCGCCGGAAGGAGTCGGCCCAGGTATACTCCCTCCAGATCCCGTATTCTTTCTTCCGCATGGCGGTTTTTCTGTCGCCATACTGCTCTACCCGAGCCAGGAAGTTCTTAGGTAGCGTATCCAAGAAAACTTGCTCTCCACCGGTCGAGCTGGTTCTCATCATCACCTCCGTTATTCTGAACCCATATCCGTCGGGATCGCTCCAAATTCTTCCCCCAGATACGCCTGGATCACCTTAGGATTGTTCTTGATCTCGTCCGGTGTGCCTTCGGCAATCTTTATCCCAAAATCTAAGACGATCACCCGTTCTGCGATGTCCATCACCAGCCCCATGTCATGCTCAATGAGAAGGATCGTGGTCCCTTGCAGCTCATGAATGTCGAGGATAAATCGAGCCATATCTTCCTTCTCCTCGAGGTTCATCCCGGCCATAGGTTCATCGAGGAGAAGCAGTTCCGGTTCCAGAGCCAGAGCACGACCTAGCTCCACACGCTTACGGAGCCCATAGGGCAGCGCACCGACGACGGCTTTACGAATGTGCTCTATCTCCAAGAAATCGATGATCTCCTCCACCACGATACGATGCTCAACCTCCTCCTTCGATGCACGCCCAAAGTAGAGAGCCCCAGCAAGCATGCCGTATTTCATGTGCACGTGCCTGGCTGCCATCAGGTTATTGAGCACGCTCATCCCTGTGTAGAGAGCGATGTTCTGAAAGGTACGGGCAATACCCAGATATGCCACACGATGTGACGGCAATCGAGCAAGATCGTTCCCCTTAAAGACAATCCGACCTTTGTCAGGTCGGTAAAAGCTGTTGATGCAATTCAACATCGAGGTCTTGCCAGCGCCGTTTGGGCCAATGATTGCCAGTAACTCTCGCTCACACACATTAAAACTGACGTCGAACAACGCCTGAGTGCCCCCAAATGCCAGATGGACATTTTCTACACTCAATTGAACGGCATCGCTCATTATGGAGGTGCTCCAGAATTTCTACGACACTGGGTAAATAAACCCAACGAAATCACCGCAGATAACACGGTACTCTCGGAAGAGGACGCCATCGTAAAAGCAACGCTAAGGAATGAACACCACCCTCCACTTACAAAGTAAGAGAGCTTACGCTTTTCGGAGGGATCGACAGAATATTCCAAATAATGAAGAAACGGGCGCCTATTTGAAATTATTACCAATCCTTCATCAATTGTCAAAGGTTATTTTCTCGATCAGGTATGTTATTGGTGTGAATCACAAAACACCCAACGATAAAAATAGTTGCAAAGTAGCAGAGAGGACCGAGGTTGATTTGGTATTAATGAGTGCACGGAAAAAACCACCAGCGAGGAGAAGGGAGGGGTATATGTGGGGGTGGGAATTCAAGCGCTTCGGAGATCATGTCGATAGGGGGAAGAAAAAATGGTGGCCTTCGGATATCCATCGCATATGGGCGACCTCTATCGCGACGTGAGAAAAGTCAACTCGGCGATCACCGGTCGATGATCTGAACCGCCATAATCCCCTGTCGAAGTGCTCATTGCCACCAGATCCGGAGAGTAAAAGACATAATCGATGCGCCACATGGGGATGCCAATGTTGGGAAAGCGGGTGAAAGTAAAACCCATTCCCCGTCCGCTCTCTCGGTGCGCGTCCTTTAGACGAGACGTCAAAGGTGCGTACATGCCCTGTTGATCGGTCAGGTTGAAATCGCCGATGACAACCAGCGGATCCTCTAACCTTTCAATTCGGCGAAGCACATCGCGGATGTCGGCATCACGTCCCTGATTGATAAACCCCGTAGGGATACCCAAAGGCAAACCAAATGGATGGAAACCCACCAGAGGTGGCGAGCGGGGATGGGCGTTGAGAAAGTTCACGTAGTTCCCATCAATCTCTATCACCATTTGCTGCACCCAAGATCCCGCGCCTTGGTCCAATTGGAAGAATTCATATTGATGGATCGGATAGCGGCTTAGGATGCCATAGGAGTTTTCCAATCTGCGATAGGGGTAGCGCTCGGCCAGTCGTTCTTCAAGAGCAGTACCCATCGATGGCAAGATCTCATGCAACCCGACGATATCAGGGTCGTGCTCCTCAATGGCAGCCGCCACCCTATCAGCTTGTTTATTCGACCAGAGGACGTTATAGGTCATCACGGTAAAGGTTGGGCCGGAGGAATCCACCGATGGTCGAGGCAGGTAGAGGTCGCCATAGGTCAAGAAGAAAAGCGTTGTGGGTATAGCAACGAGGATCAACCTCAGGCGGGTGCGACGCAGCAGAAGTATCCCCGGTAATAACATGATGAGTGGGAGAAATAACCAGGGCAAGATGTAACTGAGCGCGTCAATAAACCACAGATCGCCTCCTCCCAATTCTCGCATCGCATAATAGATGATTAGCAGCCCGGCATGGAGGGGCG
>DUEW01000044.1 GCA_011174845.1 Anaerolineae bacterium
CTGGGACTCATCCCGTGGATGCGCTTCGCAGGCTACGCCGTGGCTGGCGTTCCACCCGAGATCATGGGCATCGGTCCAATCGAGGCAGTTCCTAAGGTGCTGGATCGGTTTGGTTTTAAGTTGGATGACCTCGATCTGATCGAGCTGAATGAAGCCTTCGCCTCACAAAGTCTGGCAGTGATTCGAACCCTCGATCTGAATACAGAGATTCTGAACGTCAACGGGGGAGCCATTGCTCTAGGCCACCCATTGGGTTGTACTGGCGCCAAGTTGACCGTCCAAATCATGCATGAGGCGAAACGTCGCAAGTCTAAATATGTTATGGTAACCATGTGCATAGGTGGAGGCATGGGTGCCGCAGGGATTTTCGAGAATCTGCTGAATTGATGTTCAATCCCTGATCAAGCATCCTTGAGTCGAGCGCTAGATTTAGCAGCAAGTGAAAGACTTTCGTCATTTACGTGCGACTCCCAATTCTTTTAAGACTAGGAGCGCAGGAGGAAGTAAAGACCAAGGAGAGGAGAAAAAATGTCACCATTAACTGTTGAGACATTGATGGAGCGAATGCCAGGAGCATTCATCCCTGAGAAGGCAGAGGGTGTTGACGCACAGATCCAATTCCATCTCGGGGATGGAGGAGACTGGGTCGTCACCGTCCGCGAAGGGATATGCATAGCAGAACGAGGCGTCACTGAGGATCCAAAGTTAACCATAACTGCTGAGGCGCAGGCTTATATCGACATCGTCACAGGAAAATTAAACCCCATGACCGCGCTGGCTAACCAGCAGGTCAAGTACAAAGGTGATCTCAACCTGGCGATGAAGATGATGCAGATGTTTAAGTTGAATTAGCAGCGCGAACTAATTGCTCAGCTTCCCGCAAGCTTTAAGCTCGCGGGAAGCTTGGTGGAAGTTCATTTAAGCCGAGTCCTTCATGAGGGCTCGGTTTTTAATGTCATTCCGGGGGATTTACACCGAATAATGCCTATGGTGTACCTGCTTATGAGAACCAACATAGGGATTCCTCTCTCACGTCGTTCGCTCGGAATGACACAAAAAGATATCATTCTGAGGCGCACTTCGACTTTGCTCAGTGTTAACTCCGCGCCGAAGAATATTGTTGTTGGGAGAAAGAGGCTTTTCAAATAGGAAAACGAGATCCTTCGCTTCACGGAGCCTGTCTTGAGCGTAGCCGAAGGGCTTAATGAGAACGAAATCTGAGACAATGTCATTCTGAGTCGAAGCAAAGCGCAGGCGAAGAATCCCTATGAGGTAACGGTTTTATAAGCCTCATCACAAGGATTCCTCGCTCACTTCATCCGCTCGGAATGACATGATGGAGGTAAGATGAATTGATATTTAATGGATAAGCGTCCAGGAATTTTAAAATGATGAATTCTTTCAACAGCCATTATTGGAGGTTCGTTAAAACTAATCCGGATTTATTCAGTATCTAGGATCAATCGAGTTCGATGAATGCTTGCAAAGGTCGGATCCAGACCCAGGGAGGCGATGACTTCCTCTGGGCGACCGGTCGCTCCTTGGCGCGCGGAGAGGATCATTCGTAGGATAGGTTTTTCCGGCTCTCCATGATCAATCTCAAGGTGCTCAATCAATGGACGAAGATCATACTCCCTTCCTCTCCGTTTACGAAGGATGTTTTTTTCTTCTACTACATTTTGAACCGAACTCTGAAGATCATCCAAAGGTGTAGACGGATCAAAGAAGACAACATACTCGACAGCGATAACTTGTGACTGCAGGGAAGGTGCCCGGAGATCCACTTGTTTGACCGATTGAATCTGGAGCCCTTGTGGGGTGACTTGTCTTAAATCCTCTAAGATGCGCTCGGGATGAAGCTCCTGCTCAAGCCAGATGTCGACCGCCTCACACTCGCTGGTACATCCGAGGGGGAGGGCGGGGCTTTGGTTCATCTTTGGTCGGGGGTTGAACCCTTGAGAATAGGTAAGCGGAATCCTTGCGCGCCTTAATGTCCGCTCCCAAGTGCGGTATAGATCGAGATGACCGATGAATCGAAGTGTGTCTCCCTTAGTGAAGTGGATGCGATAGCGGTGACGTTTACTCTGATTCATCGGCTCAATTCTGTATCAGGGGGAGCGTCTTCACCTTCTTCTGGCTTGGCGAGTGAACTTCGGGACATTCCCATGTTTTACCTGGATGTTGACGGCGGAGATCGATAAATGTAGGTAGAATGCCGCAGGAATAACAGTGTTCTCGACAATCGATCCGTGTGCGACCTTGTGTGCTCCATAGGTAATCCTCGGCGAGGAATTGCTTATTAACTGCGGCATCGATATGATCCCAAGGCAATGTTTCGTCAAGCGATCGCTCACGATGCAGATAGAAACTGGGATCTACTCCCACGGTTTCGAAAGCCTCCATCCATGCCGGGTAGTTGAAGTGTTCTTGCCAGGCATCGAATTTAGTGCCCTGCATCCATGCCTTATGAATTACACGTCCGAGACGACGATCCCCTCGCGAAAGCCAAGCCTCGAGCATGGTCTCCTGTGGGTCATTCCAGTTAAGCTTCAGTCCAGGGATGCGCAATTGGCGTTTCAGCAGGCCCTGTTTCTCCTCGATTTGCTCAATCGTGTCACATGTCGTCCATTGGAAGGGCGTATGTGGTTTTGGGACGAAGGTGCTTACACCTACGTTCACACGAGCGCGTTTACCGATGATTGAACGACCCTTGGCAAGAACGGCCTTGCATAAGTCAGCAATGGCTTGGACGTCATCCAAGGTCTCGGTAGGATGACCAATCATGAAGTAAAGCTTTATCGTGTGCCAGCCGCGTTTGTAAATCTCGTGAGCTGTATCCAACAACTGCTCGGTTGAAACAGGTTTGTTGATCAAATCACGTAAACGTTCGGTGGCAGCTTCGGGAGCCAATGTAAAGCCACCGCGATGTGCATTGCCTTGGAGCAGGTCCATCAGTTCAACCGAGACGGTCTCGATGCGAAGGGAAGGAAGAGATATGCTCAAGTGTTGGTCTTTGAAACGCTCGTTCACTTCGCGGACGAGATCTAGGATAGAGCTGAAATCGGATGAGGATAGCGAGAGTAATCCCATCTCTTCAAAGCCGGTATTAGCTAACCCATGGTCGATCGCTGCGACGATCTCTTCGACGGTCCGCTCGCGAACAGGCCTGGTGATCATCCCGGCTTGACAAAAACGGCAACCTCGGGTGCAGCCTCGCATGATCTCAATCGGGAGACGATTATGAGTGATGTCGATGAAAGGGACGATATGATTGCAGGGGGGAGGTGGTAGTTTCGGAACGATGCGCTTGATGATCGGTAATTGTGCCTCGTCTGTTAATCGTTCGATGTGAGATAAACGACCATCCTCGTGATAGTGTGCTTGGTAGAGGGATGGAACATATACCCCCAGGATTCCGGCCAGCGCTTTGAGCAAATCCTTCCGTGCCCCATTGCTCCTTTTCCACTCTCGTACACATCCAACGATCTCTAGGATTACTTCTTCACCTTCGCCGATGACAAACGCATCGAAGAAATCCACCATCGGTTCGGGATTATAGGTTGCATGACCGCCAGCGATGACCAACGGGTGTTCATGATCTCGTTCAGAGGTCATGAGTGGAATACCCGCAAGGTCGAGCATGTTCAACACATTGGTGTTGATCTTCTCATAGGGCAAGGAAAATCCGAGGATATCGAAATCCCTCAACGGATGTTTTGTCTCGAGGGAGTAGAGCGGAACCCTCTCCCTGCGTATTGCGTCCTCCATATCCAACCATGGTGCGTAGGTGCGTTCCGCCAAGACACCTGGTTGTTGATTGAGGATGTCATATAAGATGGCTAACCCGAGGTTGGACATCCCTAGATCGTAGATATCAGGGAAGGCGAGCGCGACCCGGACGGGAGTCTGTGACCACTCCTTGATTACCTGGTTATACTCACCGCCAGTATAGCGGCCAGGTTTCTGCACCGTGGGTAGGATATGCTCTAGCTTCCGCTGAACTTCTTCGGGGGTCATCTGACGACTTTATCTAACTTGGGAATTTGGACGAATCTGGTTTGGTTTATTATAGCACGACGCGAAGATCAGCATTTCTTCAACGCGTAGGGATTCCAACAATCCTTTGAAAGTTCCCGCGAGCTTGAAGTCCGCGGGAAGCTGGAGGGATGATACCCTCAATTGTGTTATTCCGAGCGAGCTATACGAACGAGGAATTCCTATGGTGATGCTATGGATTTCGTTAACTCACAGGGAATCTTCGTGTCTAACTAATCCCAGAATGATACACTTTCCAAACGATGTAAGGGCGACCAGCCGGTCGCCCCTACTTCTTCAGCTAGATGTCATCCTCATCCGTATCTATGTATTTCTTTGTTCCAACAACGGGAATCTTCGGGCTTAACGGTGCTCAGAATGACAGATAAAACGTTCAGTTTTCCCAGAACGTATAGCCTCCTTGAGTTTTGGAATCCAAAAGCTCTGCTTCTGGCGCAAGCAGAGCTTGCGCACTCCAGAATGCCTTGCTTCCAAACGATCTGGATTCATCAATAGCAAAACTTGCGCACTCCAAAATTTTGTCATTTGGGATAAGGATCAACCAAGGGGTTTATTTTCTGACAAGTCCATCAAGTAGCCAACAATTACTCTATCGTTGACGATGGACTGTGTGGGTGGTAGAATGTTCGCCGCCGCCCCCATCGTCTAGTGGCCCAGGACGCGGCCCTCTCAAGGCTGAAACCGGGGTTCGAACCCCCGTGGGGGCACTTGCGATATGCCAGATGCCATCGTCATATCTATGTGGCGATGTTTTCTTTTAAGGTTCAGATCGATCCTTCGGTGTATCAAGTCAATTGGTACAATGTTTGCATTCGTAGTTGTTGTAATGCAATGGATTCGATAACTGTTCTATCCTAAATTCGTCAGCTGCGTTTGATAAACTTCAAGAATATAGTACATTTGTACCAGCTAGTATGGGTTTGGTTGTTGAATACCATTGTAGAGTAGCTGTAAATATACAGACACGGTACTTACATTATGATAGGTTTATCAAGTAAGCTTCACTTAAGTCTACGTCTCGTGTCGCTTACGACGATGATGTAGGACGGATATACTTCGATTGGATCTAAGAAAGGAAGGGCTTAACAAGGGAGAAAACGAGTAGCCTCATGTAAGATAACGAAGAAGGTTAGGTTTAGGCTTGCCGATGGTTGACATAATGGATCATCTAATCTATGATGATGCCTCACGTTTTAAGGATAACTCATGTCACCTCTAGACCCGAATCGATTAGCCAACGAATTGCATGATGGGGTCATACAGGAGATCTCAGCTTTGCTCCTTCAGCTAGAGACCTATCAGCGCATCCTGGAGAAAGATCCCAAGGCAGCGCAGTCTGAATTTGATAGAATAAAAAAACAACTCAGAAAAACGCTTCGAAATTTAAGGGGAATTTTAACAACATTACGAAGTAGTGAAGGATAAACCTAGAATCTCTTATGAGCGAGAAGGAGTATACTCCCATCCGGATCGTGATCGCCGAAGATCATTCGGTCGTACGCCAAGCATTGCGGATTGTGCTGGAGATGGAACCGGATGTCACGGTTGTTGGTGAGGCCGTCGATGGGGAGAAAGCAATCAAGCTGACGGAGGAATTGGAACCAGATTTGGTCGTACTCGATGTTCGCATGCAGGGGATGGATGGTGTCGAAGCGACCCGAAGAATAAGAGAGCAATTTCCCAATATCGCTATTCTCATTCTCACCGGTTTCGGTGATGAAAACATCTTGCTCCAAGCCGTGGAGGCGGGTGCCCATGGCTTTCTGCTTAAAGACGCAACGCATGAAGAGTTATTAGATGCTATTCGTCGGCTCGTTAAGGGCGAATCTCTAGTGACGCCGTCCTTGTTGCGTCGACTCCTAGATGAATTTACCCATCGGCATGAAGAACCCCATCCTGTCCATGGTCACCTGACACCAAGAGAAAAAGAAGTCCTTCAAGCTTTGGCTCGAGGGCTGAGAAATGAAGAGATCGCGAGAGAATTGGTGATATCTGAAAAGACCGTAAAAACGCACCTCACCAGCATCTTTGGCAAGCTCCATGTAAATGGACGCTCCCAAGCAATCATCTACGCCATCCATCATGGCTTGGTGAGCGTCTAGCCTAAGACCTAGGTCTTAAGACCAAGGTCTAAATCCGCACATTCCCTCTACATCTAAAGACCGATAAAGAAGATCGGTCTTTTTGTTTACCTTAGATAGTCCGGCTAGTGGATGACACCAAGGGCGGACTTATGTAAGAATAGATATGTTCACGAGAGGGAACACAGGTTGCCGCCTAGCAGCATGGTTGCAGCCTGTTTGCGTTTAAAAGGAAATGGGTATGGATACTGCAACTGCGGAGACGCATGCCCAACGATATACAACAACGCCAGATCGTGGCGCTGATTTATACGCTGAACCAATCCGTATGAAAGTTTACTTTTGCCAAATGATGGTTCCCATCATAGGGCGTATCAAAGAGCGAGCTCGTGAATGGGTTCAGCGCGAGAAACGCGTAAAGATGACGGGACACACACGAAATGAGGTTTAGAAAGAACTTTAGAGGAGAACGTATAGGTTGTCGAAACTGGAGAATTACCATTGAGTGACACCTCGGAATTGCCACCGAACGACGGGAGTGTCAGGGTTCTAATTGTCGATGATAATCCGTCGTTCCGGCGCGAGCTTCGCGTCTTCCTCGAATCTAGTGGCAACATCAGGATTGTTGGTGAAGCTGAAAATGGCATGCGTGGGGTTAAACTAGCCGAACACCGCAACCCGGATGTCGTTTTGATGGATCAGAATATGCCCACACTCTCCGGCGTGGAGGCAACGAGACGCATCAAAGCGAGTCGACCGCGAATCCGGGTAATTTTCATCGCTGCCGAGGGTCGCTGGGAAAATGATGCCATTCGAGCGGGTGCGGAGCGCTTCTTCCTCAAAGATGACGATCTGAATGAACTGCTAAAGGCGATCCAAGACCCGCTTAGCAGTTTACAACCACTCGCTGAGCCAAAACCCCGTCCCATATTTGGAGAGATGTGGGAGAACCGCTGGTTGTGGCGAGGGATAGGCATACTGACGGTCGTCCTTTTCCTGGCATCAATGATCGCCTCGCCCAAGATGACGTTGGTTTGGACGGCGTTGGTCTTTGGGTTGTTCTTCTTCCTCTATGGCTTGAAATACTACCTGAGCGTAGCCCTTATCCTTTTAGCAACGAGCGGAAATATAAATAAAAATGGCCAAGCTAACGGCAAACTTAACGGCCGACTTAATGGTTGGTTAAACGGTTTACGGAACGGTGAGAAGAACGGGAATGGCCGAAATGGTGTAAAAGGGTTCAATGGGGGGAACGGTCGGCTTCCAAGTCACCTTCAACCGTTCATCTGCATCCATCTGCCGCTGTATAACGAAACCGAAGTTGTCGACCGCCTGCTGACAGCTTGTACCTCCTTGGATTATGAGAATTACGAGATCATCGTCGCCGATGACTCGACGGACGAGACCACCCAAATCCTGCAGGAGCGTTGGGAGTCTCATCCCCGGGTTAAACTCTCACATCGAATCGATCGAAGCGGTTTCAAAGGCGGGGCGCTGCATGTAGCAATGCAACGAATGGATCCACGAACCGAGTTCGTTGCTGTCTTCGATGCCGACTTCGTTCCCCCTCCAGATATCCTGCACCAATTCTTGGCTTACTTTTACGGTCTCAACGGGTCAAACGGGAATCATATCAGCGAAGATGCCACCCATGTTAGTCTGGCCGATGACCAAGTGGCGGTGGTTCAGGGTTACCAGTGGCATATGCTGAATACCTCCGAGAACTGGATCACCAGAGGCATCCGCACCGAGTATTCCGGCTCCTATGTGATCGAACGAACCGGTCAAGAGCTCTTCGGATCAATGAAGATGATCTCAGGCTCGGTATTCATGATCCGCGCGGACGTGCTCAAGCAGGTCGGTTGGCGGACCTCGATCACCGAGGACTGGGAACTCACGATAAGACTATATCTAGCGGGTTACAAGGTCCTCTATACGCCCTTCATCCAAGCGCCAGCTGAATGTGTTGCCAGTTTCAAGCAGCTCACCCACCAACGAATGCGCTGGGCCGAGGGGCACACCTTCAATGTGAAGAAGTATTTCATGAAGGTGTTGCGTTCCACCAAGATCAACCTGCGAGAAAAACTTGAGTGGGTCTATTTTGCGCCTTACTATCTGCAGGCGGTCTTCTTCCTCCTCGGCACGGGGGCATGGCTGATCTCGGATTTCGTCCTCAAAGCCCGTTTGCCTTTCTGGACGAGGTCACTCGGTTGGTCGTTGGTATTTGGTAATGGGTTCTCTTTGATATTGATGAACGTTGCCGGCTTGTTCCTAGAACGCGGGGTACGCAGGAACTGGCGCGGATTATTATCGTTTGTCCTTCTTACTTATCTACTCGTCCCATACCAGGCATATGCCGCGTTGAAAGGGTTATTCGAACCGCATGAGGGCGGTTGGCATCGTACTCAAAAGACCGGTGTCATCACCGAGGTTCTCGGCCGACTTGGTATGAGGCGGAGGTTGCGTCGCTCACGACCCAAAACATCGAAAAAGAAGAAGCGTGGTTCACTTGCTCTATCAGGTCGTCTTGGTGTCTTCATCGAACGTACGATCGATTGGTTCGACCCGTGGCTCGAACGTATCAAGCGCCTCTTCCCTCGCAGGTTCAGGCACCTTGCAGGTCGATTGGGTCTTCGTTTCCGTGTTGCCTTCAGCCTGACGATCAGCCTTATCCTCTTGGTCATCCTCGCCTCTAGAATCCTCATTGTGGCGGCAGCCCCGGATGCTTTCTACTTACGTGATACCAACAACAACGGGGCCTCTCCCACAGGTCAAGACATGAATAGCACGCAGGGCTCTAGCGAGGTCACACTCACCTTTGATGACCTCGACGATGAAGCCTACTGGTACACAGAGATGGATTATCCCACCGGTGGTGAAGATGCCAGCATTGCCGCTGGGGATTACACGCTGAATATGTATTTCACTGATCTGCCGACCGCCTGGTGGGACAGCTCCTATGTTTATCGAAAGGAATTAACCATTACGGTGGGGTCTTCGGCTATTCCAAGCGGTTACAGCGTTTCTTTAACCTTCGATCACGCCGCCCTAGTCGGCGCAGGCAGGTCTCAATCGGACGGTGACGATATTCGGATCACCTACTGGAACGGCTCCGACTGGTATGAGTTGGATCGAATGCTCGACCCCGGCTCCTCGTGGAACAACAGCTCGACCAAGATCTGGTTCCAAACTCAAGCCGCGATATCAGCCTCCTCGTCAGACAGCGATTACGATCTGTACTATGGCAATGGTTCAGCGGCCTCGCCACCTGAAGATAGTGAATATGTGTTCTTCTTCTACGATGGCTTCGAAAGCGGAGATACCAGCGCTTGGGGTGGCACCGTCGAAGGCAGCGATGACATGATCGATGCCGATGACTTCATCGTTCACACTGGTGGTTACGCTGCGGAGGCATACGTCGACGATGGTACCGAGGCAGCGGTTGAAAACAATTTTACCGGGCAGGGAGGTTTTAGCACCACGGTTTGGGTCTATTTTCCTTCCGACTATAGCGCCAGTTCGATCATTGACGTTGTCCAATTTTACACAGGTGGTTGGACGACCAAGATCGCGACACTTTCGATCGACACCATCCGTCGACCTTACATTTGGAACTACATCCTGGACGACGGATATTACAGTGACACTATTCTCACAACGGATGAGTGGCACAGCTTGGAGATGAAGGTACGGATCTCCGATCTCACCGGGAAAGTAGAGCTGTGGCAGGACGGGGTAAAGAAAGTTGATGAGCCCGGCATAAACACCGGTACTGGGAATATCGATCACAATGTGGTTGGTCTTGCTTACAAGCCGGCTGGGTTCGGCGAAGAGACGATCCACATCGATGACTCTTTTGACAGGCTCTGGGTAGAGCCTGAACCGACGACCGGTTTAGGTTTGCAGGAAACCCCGCAATCGGTGGACATCACGGTCAGTGTCCACAAAACTCAAACCAGCGGCTCGGATCCACAGGAGATCGTCACCTCTTCAATCACCAGGATCAGCAGTAGTACATCTCCTTCTTATGCTCTGAACATCGGCTCGGGCGCAGAGCAAACCTTCACCGCAGGTGACCCACGACGCTTGCGTGTCTTTATCGAGGTTGAAAGCGTCAACAATGGGGGAAGTTTTACCCTGGCGTATAACTCCTCCGCCAATCCAAGTTCATTGGACACCCCCAGCCTGACGATTGCCGATGTAACACTACTCCTGATATTGGTAGTGGTGTTTATCCCAATCTTAACTACGCTGGTAACGAGAAAGAGGAAAATGGCGACCTGGCTCGTATCCATTGTCCTTGCGTTACTCATTTCGTTCGGTTTGCTTGGTCAACAGGTGATCCTCGTCAGTGCCGCTCCGGACACCTTCTACCTCCGAGATACCACTACCAACGGTGCTTCACCCGCTGGTGAGGACATGAACAACACCCAGGGTTCCAGTGGAGACACCATAATCTTCAACGGTACAGACGACGAGGCATATTGGTATACGGAGGATACCTATCCAATAGGTGGTGATGACGCAAGCATCACTACAGGAAACTACACCCTCAATATGTACTTCGATCAACTACCAAGTTCGTGGTGGGACACCGATTATCTCTACCGCCAACAAATCACAATCACCGCTGGATCAGTGAATGTTCCAACCAACTACTCTATACGGATTCAATTTGATCATGCATCCCTCACACCCACCAAATCACAGGTCGACGGAGATGATATACGCATTGTGTATTGGAATGGAAACGGTTGGACAGAGCTGGACCGTCGATTGGACGACCAGTCGTCGTGGGACACATCGACGACACAGGTCTGGTTCCAGACACAAGCCGCCATCATCGCCACCCAAAGCGATAACAACTACTACATGTACTACGGGAATAGCGGCGCATCGAGCCCCCCTGCTAGTTGGTCGAACATCTTCCTCTTCTATGACGATTTCAACGATGGAAGTTTCGACACCGGAAGATGGTCGTGTGGAGGAAGTGGATCATCTTGCACGGAATCAAGTGGCACGCTAACGCTTGGAGCCAATACATGGGTATTCGCGGATTCATCTTACGCATTAGGGGTCAATACACGATGGGAGGCTCGAATCCAGCTTTCCAATGCGGATGCGATTTATTACAACTACTGGGGAGCATCGGATCAGGCTGATTACTATGGTAACTACATCACGTATTGGACAAATGGCAGCCAGCATGTCGCCGAGAATAATGGCTCCAGTTCGAATATCTCGCCTTCGACTCCTACCTCTTATCACAACTACATCTTCGATCGCGAGGGGACAAGTGGGGTTCGATACACGCAGGATACCACCCAAATGGCAAACATCACCACCAATGTTCCATCGGGCAATCTACGTGTGTTTGCTTGGGTTGACGCTGATAGCCGATCGGAGACATGGGATTGGGTCCGAGTTAGGAACTATGTCAATACAGAACCCACATCATCCTTGGGTTCTGAGGTCGATGCCCCCTATGTACAGATCGTTGTCTCGGTCTATCAGACCGATGGCGACGGAAGCGATCCCCAAGGAATCGTTACCTCTTCTACCGTAACGATCGATGCGAACACCGCAGATCCTTATGCGCTTTTGATAGGCAACGGTGCCGAGCAGACCTTTACCTCGTCCGATCCGCAACGGTTGCGGGTTCACATTGATGTCACGGGGGTCAATGGTTCGGGGAGCTTCACGTTAGCCTACGATTCAACAGCAAACTCCAGTTCTCTTGATACCCCCAGCATGGTGGTTCCTGAGTGGGAGTTGGCATTTCCGCTACTCATGCCAGTCGTCCCCTATCTGATGTCTGTCATTTGGCGGCGAAGACGGTTAGCCTGGTATTTGATGAGCGTTTTGATGGCCATGATTGTCATGATAGGTGTAGTGGCAGTTGATGTGGATGATTCAAGCGCCGCGCCGGATACCTTCTACTTACATGACACCAATACATCGGGCACCGCGATATCCCTCGATGCGATAAGTAGCAATACAGCACTGAACACTTCCACGATCAGTTGGTCGCATACCATCGGGAGTGGCAATCACCGAAAGCTTATCGTGGGCGTCTGTATCGAGGAAGATGTACTAGGCCACGAGCCCGTGACCAGTGTCACTTATAACAGCACTTCACTTACCTATGCTAATGCTGTTACGGCGGGCACAGGTTACCTGGAGCGGGTGGAGATGTGGTACCTGGATGAAGCGCAACTTCCATCTTCAGGGACCTACACCATCCAAGTCAATACTACCGGCGCAGTGCTCGAAATCAATGCCGGTGCTGCCTCCATTAACGAAGCCCGATCGGGCACACCTGAAGCTACAGCCACAAACACCAACTTCAACAGCGCTTCCATCACCACAAACATCACGACGATAACCGATGGTGCAGGGGTAATCGACATAGTCGGGAGTGGAAACGGCGGGACTTTCACCCCTGGAACCGGCCAGTTTGAATTCTGGGATGTTTCCGCTTCCAGCGCCACCGGTGCGATGAGTGGGAAGCTGGTCGCTTCCGCCGGGCTTACCTCTATGCAGCAAACCCATAGCACCACCTCCCTCCGCAACGCGCATGTATTGATTGCTGTGGCTCCCCATGATCCTGATGTGAGTCCCTCAGGGAAATACATGAACACCACTGAAGGATCTGCAGGCAGCACAATGACCTTCAACTCGGCGG
>DUEW01000045.1 GCA_011174845.1 Anaerolineae bacterium
AGGCTCAGAGATGAAGATGAGGAACCTGCGGAAGAGGTCTTGGAGGAGGTCACTTCCTTGGAACCTGATTTTGATTGGACAGCCGCTGAAGCCGAAGCTGAGCTGGACGAGTTCTTAGAGCCGGAGATCGAGGAACCAGAACGATTGGAATTTGAGCCCAGCGAGATCCCCGAAGAAGAACTGCCAGAAGCTGAGTTACCGCTTGAGATAGAGGAACCAGAGCCCCCGCTGGCTACTGAACCCTTGGATCTTGAGCCCGTTGAGCTCCCCAAGCTAGAGCTACCAGAAGTTGAGTTGCCGCTTGGGGAGGAGGAACCAGAAGCCCCATTGGCTCCTGAACCAATGGACTTCGAACCCACTGAACTCCCTGAGTTAGAGCTACCGGAAGCTGAGTGGCTATCTGAGGTCGAAGAAGAGGCCGAACCCAGACCTTCGGAGATTGAAGAAGCCATTGAACCTGTCGAAGAAGGACTTCCCCACGTACCGGCTCTGATCTTAGAGAAGGGCGGCAAGGTACCACGCGAGGAAGCGCCTGATATCGATTTAGATGCAATTGAACTCCCTGATTGGTTAGCAGAGTTAAAGCAGACAGCTCCTACAGAAAAGGGGCCGGTGGAAGAGGCTCCGCCTGATTTGGCGCCTGCAACGCTGCCCTCGTGGTTAGAAGCGATGCGACCGATTGAGACGTTCCGGTCGGTGGTTGAGATCGAACCTGAGGAAGAGCAAATCGTGGAGTCAGCGGGTCCATTGGCTGGCTTGAGGGGCGCGCTCATGGCCGAACCTGTGGTGGCGATGCCGCGCGCAGCCTCTGTAAGCGCTGCTAGGCTTGAAGTTACAGAACGTCAGTATGCTCAAGCTGAGATATTACATCGGATGGTTGAAGAGGAGGACCGTGAACTTCCGGAGGTCCGTGCGGAGCGTGCCCGATTGCCCTTCCTGCGTTGGGTTATTGGAATCCTCTTGGTCTTGGCAGTAGCCTTGCCAATCTTCGTCTCTATGCAAAGTGGAGAAGGATTTCCCTTACCCCTTCTTCGTCCGCGCGATCTCGATCCTCTCTTTGATTTGGTGGAAAGAGCATCTATCGATCAGCCGGTGTTAATGATCTCCGACTACACTCCCGGTTACTATGGAGAGCTGGAAGCGGTTGTAAGTCCTTTACTGGAGCATATTCTTTCCCGCGGCTTCCGCGTGGCTACCCTTTCCACTCAGCCTACTGGTCCAGCTTTAGCTGAAGCATTGCTAAGCCGTCTTGGTGAAAACGGTCAAGATTACATTCATTTGGGTTACCTCTCTGGTGGCCCGACCGCGGTGCAATTATTCGTTGCCTCGCCACGCGAAGCTATCCCTCAGGGTTTCATGCTGCCTGAGGAATTGGAAGGACAATCTAGCTGGCAATCGCCGATTCTGGAGGGGGTTTCGAAACTTTCACATTTCAGTATGATCGTGGTGATCACTGCCGGTACAGAAAGCGCTCGCACATGGGCGGAACAAGCCTACCCATGGAAGGGTGAAACGCCGTTGATCATGGCGCTAAGTACGGGGGCTGAGCCTTTGGTACGACCTTATTACGAGGCGCTCAAACCTCAGGTCGATGCCATCCTAACCAGTCTCCCTGCAGCAGTGGCCTACGAGAAATTCCTCGGATCTCAAGGCAGTGCTCATGCTCGGTGGAACGCTTTTGGGGCGGGGATGCTCTCGGTTGAGCTGATCCTCCTTGCAGGTGCGATATACGGTGTTGTGGGATGGATTCTTCGTTCACCACGCAACTGAGGCGATAGGCGAAAGTGATGGCTGAACTGTCAACCATTGACCTTTTAGGAACCGTAATAGCTGCTTTGTTGACAGTTATGGTGCTCAGTTATTTGCTGAAGGACAATTTGCTTTTCCGGTTTGCGGTCTACCTCTTTATTGGCGCCGCCTCAGGTTATGCGGGTTCAATCGCGTGGCATAACGTCCTCATGCCCGGGCTTATCGAACCGTTTATCTCTCGAGGTTTGGCTGGGATCTTGGACACTTCCAGCATCGTGACTCTCATCGTGCCTTGGTTGTTAGTCATCACTTTACTCCTGAAAGTCTCACCGCTTACTTCTCGTTACGGAGGTCTATCTCTGGCGCTTATGGTTGGGGTAGGAGCGGCAGTTGTTGTGGGAGGGGCAATCTCAGGTACTGTAATCCCTCAATCCCTAGCAGCTATGGACAGCCTCAGCCCAGCGGAGGTTGCGCCATTGACCGGGGAAACCGGCTTTGAGCGTGTCATTAATGTCCTGATCATGTTGGTCGGCACAGTTACTACGTTGAGTTATTTTCGCTTCAGCGCCCGACGTGCACCAACCGGTAAAGTTGATCTATCGCCTTTCATGGAGTGGGTCTCGATCGTGGGCCGGCTTTTTATCGCCGTGACCTTTGGTGTGATGTATGCCGGGGCACTGGCAGCTACGATCGTCATCTTGGCGGAGCGACTGCAATTCCTTTGGAACGTCGTCTCCTCACTGGTATCGGGGTCGTGACCGAGTTATGAACACCATCTTGGATGCCGACACCCTATTGGCTGTCGATGTTGGTAGTGTAAATACGCGTGCGAACCTCTTTGATGTGGTCGATGGCCGGTATCGACTGATCGCGACGGGCCGCGCTCCTTCGACGGCAGGTCCTCCCTTGTTTGATGTCAGTGAAAGTGTGAGGATGTCTTTGGAGAAAGTCCAAACGATCACGGGTCGACCATTGATGGATGAGTCCGACTCGTTGATCATTCCTGTCACAAATGAAGGGGCAGGAGTGGATGTTTTCGTTTCAACAACCAGTGCCGGTCCTAAAGTTCGAACGGTCTTGGTCGGTTTGATGCCGGGTGTCTCCTTACAAAGTGTTCGTAGGTTGGCATCCTCATCATTTCTTGAAATTGTTGGGGAGATCGGCTTGACCGATCGACGTCGGGAGGCAGAACGGATTGATCTGATCCTTGCCGCTCGTCCGGATTTAATCTTGGTGGCTGGTGGGACGGACGGAGGGGCAATCGATTCTGTCCTGCAGATGGTTGAAACAGTCGGATTGGCCGCCAACTTGCTGCCAGGGGGTAAGCAAACTCGTATTGTCTTCGCCGGCAACCGTCATCTAGGGGCTTCTGTAATGGAATATTTTGGGGAAAGATTGTCTGTGACGATGACCCCGAACGTGCGACCAAGTTTGAGGCAAGAAGATTTGGCTCCGGCACGGATGCATTTAGCTGAAGTGATCGCTGAGGTCCGCGCATCTCGCGTTTCTGGTTTTGATGAGTTGGAGGGGTGGTCGCGGGGTTTTCTGTTGCCCACAGCGGACGCTTTTGGTCGTGTAATTCGTTACCTCAGTGGGATTTATGGACCGGACAAAGGGGTCTTAGGTATTGACCTCGGGGCAAATCAAACGACGGTTGCTGCGGCGTTTGATGGTATTTTGAGAATCGCGGTTAATTCAGAGTTAGGGATGGGGAATTCCCTGCCCGGTTTGTTACGCCATGGAGAACTAGCGGACGTTCTACGCTGGTTACCTGTGGAGGTGCCGGAGTATAGGGTGCGGGATTATATTTTCAATAAGGCGCTCCAACCTAGCACTGTACCAGCTGAAACGGAAGATTTGTACATTGAGTATGCATTAGCTCGGGAAGTGATCCGATTGGCACTGGGTCTCGCGCGTCATGAATGGCCAGCTGGAAAAAGCAGCAGCGCTTCAATCTTGTTGCCTCAACTTGAGCCGATCGTGGTTAGTGGTGGCGTGTTGGCGCGTGCTCCACGACCTGCATATGCACTGTTGACGATTCTCGATGCGTTACAACCGGTTGGTATTTCTACATTAGTACTGGATCCGCATAATTTGACACCAGCTTTAGGGGTAGCGGCTGGACCGTTACCCGTCCTTCCGGTTCAAGTGCTAGAATCCGGCAGTTATGCTAGCCTAGGGACCATCGTCGCGCCTGTAGGAAGAGCGAGACTCGGACGTCGAATCTTGAGTATCCAGTTGGAACGAGACGGTGGCGGTCAGGATATGAGTGGTGAGATACGGATGGGCCAGTTAGTTGTATTACCACTCGCGCAAGGTGAAAAAGCCCGATTAACCCTGAGACCTGAGAGAGGGATTGACATCGGCTTCGGCGGTCCTGGGAGAGCAGGAGCTTTGCGTGTTGCTGGTGGCGCGATCGGGCTCATCATAGATGCTCGTGGGCGACCGATATTTCTCCCGAAAGATGCTAGTCGAAGGCGAGAGTTGAACCAGAAATGGTTGTGGGACATTGGTGCGATGGAATGATGTTTTGGCATCAACCTTGCAACAATGATTGTGTTGAGCGATGAGAAATTTCTATATCCCTCCGGTGACGCACGTCATCCCTTTGACCACCATCCGCCGAGAGCGGGTTCTTCCCGTGCCAGGAGCGGTGACCGTGCGTGTGAATGAGAAGGTTCAAGCTTCCCATGTTGTAGCGGAAGCGGAAACCGTGCCTCGCCACTATTTCTTGGATGTGGTGCGTGGGCTGGGGGTAACAGAACGCAACGTAGGCCGATATATCGTGCACCGGGAAGGAGATCGTGTGGATGCGGGTGCGGTCATTGCTGGACCCGTTGGCATTGCTAGAAGGACCATACGGGCACCAGCCGACGGTCGCATCGTMGCYATCTCTCGMGGTAGGGTTTTATTTGAAGCTCGWGGAGAACTTTWYGAGYTGCGTGCGGGCTTCCCTGGGGTGGTGATTGCCACSGATGGTACCCGTTCCGTGACCATTGAAGCCACTGGAGCGTTAATCCAAGCTGTCTGGGGTAAYGGMCGYCAGGAYTACGGCGTGATGCGYATGGTGGGKGWGGGTCCTGCTGATCGYCTCAAAACWGATCARCTCGACGTGAATTTRCGTGGCGCGGTGYTRGTKGCYGGGATATGYGATCATCCAGCGCCCCTTCATCAAGCTACGGAATTATCGGTACGTGGAGTGRTCCTTGGYGGATTGGCRTCCGACTTGATCCCSGTTGCACAGCGRTTACCMTACTCRRTTGTTGTYYTRGARGGTTTTGGTGAACGACCGATCAACYCGCCSACMTTTAATCTRYTGAGYGGYAACGTWGGGCGAGAAGTGGCRATYGATGCGCARCCGSCTCRTCCKTACAAGCTRCAACGCCCRGAGGTGATCATCCCCCTKCCGGCGACGCGCGATATYGAACTCCCCGACGATGTCATCCCGCTWAARTCGGGAGTCAGGGTTCGRGTTTTACGMGCGCCYTWTCAGGGRGARGTAGGTRWYGTRMAGARYGTKCTTGATCAAGCRGTTGAATACCCRAGYGGTATCCGCGCSATRAGTKCGAAGATYGAAYTGGTKGGAGGYAACGTWGTTACGGTACCTGTTGCGAATCTAGAAGTGCTGCAATGAGGCAGACGATCGACCATCTGATGCTAATGGCTAAACAAGGGTCGGACGTCAGCCTAGAGAGCGAGGAGAGGGACAATGGCAGAAGACTTTGAGATGGGTGGACCATTACCGGAGGAGTCATCGAACCGTACTTTCATCATGGCTGCTGCTGGCCTTGGAGGCCTGTTAATCTTGAGCATGATTTGTCTTGCGGTGTATGCCTTGGTCTTGGCACCGAGGCAACAAGAAGCACGGGCGACCCAGGCAGCCCTCATTATTATTCAAAATACTGAGGTTGCTCAGACGCAAACAGCAGAGGCTGCGGAGGATACTCCCACGTCAATTCCGACGATAACGAATACGGCCCTGCCCACAGCCACCGTCACGCTGACCCAGGTAGTGGTGCTTCCGTCAAATACTCCGACTCCCTTTACAACCCTGCCCACGCTTGATCCCCTGACAGCCACAGCCGCTGCTCAGGCGACGGCCGATGCGGAGGGGGGAGGACCAGAGGCCACTGCAACGCCTACTGCCCTGCCAGCGACTGGCTTTGCTGACGAAACTGGGATACCAACGTTGATGCTTTTTGCAGTATTGTTGGTCGTCGTGGTCTTCGTCGCCCGTGGCTTGCGTACGCGTTCAGCCACAGGATGATCCCGCTGGCGTCCTTCTTGGGAACATACCCGCCCTTTACAGGGTCAACCTTGCGTTGGCCCTGTTCGCCTATTAGGGGATGTAATGCCAAAAGTTGAACTTCCTTTCTCATCGCTTGCAAATCAATTGTTGGTTGATCTCGTTGCCGATAATTGTGTGGCGATCACCGGTTTGAGTAATACGGGCAAATCGACCCTGATGCGGGCGCTGGCAAGCCCCGAAGCCGAGAAGATCTATAAAGCGACTGGCGATCGTTCTGTATACATGATCTATGTCGACTGCAATCGAGCCGTGGCGAATTCGGCACAAGCCTTCTATGAAATTGTCCTTCGTTCCGCACTTGAACGTTTAGTAGATGCAGCACCATCAGAATTGGGGACTGCTCTCCGAAATTATTATCAATCGGTTACGGAATCTGAATCCGCGTTCTCTGCCTCCCTTTCATTTAATTTAGCGTTAACGACTCTGTGTGAGCAGCTTGGTGGCAATTTATGTCTTTTACTAGATGAATTCGATGAAATCTATATCTCATTGGATGAGAGAGCTCTTTTAAATCTTCGTGCGCTGCGCGATCGTTTTAGCTCTCAACTTGTCTATGCCACAGCAACTATACGCAGTCTACTTGAATTACGTGGTCAAGCCTTCGCTGATGAATTCGCTGAGATGTTCTCTCACTCGACCTATCCAATGTCTCTTCTAGAGGATGCTGAGGCGAAAGTTTTGCTCCAATCGTTAGATGTACCGTCGATGGTTTCAGACCGAGAGAAGATCTGTCTTCAATTGGCCGGAGGCCACCCGGGTTTGTTGATCGCGGCAGCTCAAGTGCTTTCTGGATTGACAAAAAATCAGAAAGGGATTGAGGAAGCCATCGTTTATCGAGAACCACAACCTCGAGCAGAGTGCTTAAAGATTTGGAGTCAACTCACCGACGAGGAGCGAAACAATCTGATCACACTGACGCTCAACCCAAAGGTTGGTCTGCCGCAACAGCAGATGAACCGCCTTGAGAGGCTTTCTCTTCTTCAGCAGGGTCATGTATTCTCTCCGATTTTTGCAGATTTCCTGAACCGAAAGGCACACGGGCCTGATGTCAAAACTGAAGGCGTCTACCTTGATCCAGATTCAGGTGATGTCTGGGTGGATGGCATTCGTATCCCAGTGCTAACGGATCTAGAATTTCGATTGCTGGCGTTGCTCTACGATCGTCGTGACAAGTTGACGGATAAATACCACATTGTAACCAGCGTGTGGGGGGAGGAATACCTGGGCGAGGTCGATGACGCACGGGTTGAGAAATTGGTTAGTAGGTTGCGGAGCAAAATCGAATCGGATCCGGCAAATCCACGCTACTTGATCACACGACGGGGGAGGGGGTACAAATTACTCTCTATACCGCGTGCTAAATAATATTACATTTTGTGATGAAGGGTGGGAGATGAGTGTTGCTCACCATAGAGATTCCACCGCAGATCACGACAGGGGCTTTAGCATGGTTGTTCCAATGGGCAGGAAAGCTCAACCATGTAGCTGCTTAAGTGGTCGTAATAATCACATACTCGACGATTGAGAAAGCGGGAAGGCCGAAGTTATTATGTCCCAACCACTCGTTTTAGTTGTGGAGGACAACCTCGCCATGCTCGAAGGTATCCGAGACTTGCTGGAAATGTCCGGTTATCAGGTGAGGACGGCGATCAATGGTCAAGAGGCGTTGTCTTTCATCGATGAGGAACGACCTGATTTGATCATTTCCGACATCATGATGCCGATGATCGATGGTTATCAATTCCATGCAAAGGTTCGAGAGCGACCGGATCTGTTTAGAGTACCGTTTATTTTTCTCACTGCCCGTGGAGAGCAAGCTGATATTCGCCGCGGTAAGGCCCTGGGTGTCGATGAATATATCACCAAGCCTTTTGACGAAGAGGATCTGCTGATCGCGGTACGCGCGAAACTTTCTCGTTGGGGAGACTTGCGTCGTCTCCGTGACGAGGAGATGGCTGACCTCAAGTTAAAGATTCTCTTGGCGCTTAGCCATGAGTTTCGAACACCCTTGGCCTATATTCTCAACTACACCGAGATGCTTGAAATGGACAGCGGAGCGCTTACGCCAGAGGAATTCCGCCAGTTCATGCAGGGTATTCGTAAAGGCGCCTCACGCCTGAATCGGCTTGTTGAAGATTTCATCAAGCTAGTAGAACTTGAAACTGGGGAGGCGGTTACAGCCTATCGGCTGCGCCGTCATCAAATTTCAGATACCAGCGCATGGCTGCGCGTTGTGGGACGTGGTTATCAAGCCGCAGCAGAGAGACGTGGGCTTAAACTCATCATGGACGTGCCAGAACGGCTACCTCCTCTTGTCGCAGATGAATCATATCTGGGGGATGCCATTAGTCGATTGTTGGATAATGCCATCAAGTTCTCGAAGGTGGATAGCAAGTGGGTGCGGTTGAAAGCGGAAGCCGACTCTGGGAAACTGAGGATCATCATAGAAGATCAGGGTGTGGGAATCCAGGAACGTGAGATTCCCTCTCTTTTTAGCGTTTTCCACCAGGTTGACCGCGCAAAACATGAGCAGCAAGGAACCGGTTCTGGGTTAGCGATTTGTAAGGGCCTCATCGATTTACACGGAGGTCGGGTGATAGTGGATTCAGAGTTTGGTGTGGGCAGCGTATTCACGATTGAATTACCTCTCGAGACGACTGGAAGGGTGGCTGTCTAGGTACACCCTGCCCAGGATTGAGAAGAATCCGCTCCTAGCTGATCAGGATAAAAGCCGAAGACTTCTACAAGTTATAGCCTGATTTCAGATGCAATAACTTTTCCCATTGAAATAATCCCACATTGGCTTGCGTTCGACCACCGGACTGCTAGAATTGCTCGCTAACTTAATCGTGAAAATGGATATTAATCGGTACAGGGATTTTCTGTGCGATTCTCAATCCCAGGCCATTGTGGATCGAAAAGTTTGACATGTGATCTTCCCCATAAACCTTTTTGGATTACGCGATGTTGATGAATTGTGAAGTCACTTGGCGGAATTTAGTATTACTCATGCTACTTCCGATTCTTGTCGGGTCTTGTAGTAGCTCCACACCTGAAATCATGGATCCCGAGGAGATCGTCCTACGATCTGTAGAGCGGATGAAATTGTTGTCAGGGTTCCATTTTTTAATTGACCGCAGCGGTGCACCTGCATTCCTCAATGTAGAACAATCCTTATCTTTTCGACGAGCGGAGGGTGATTTCGTCGCGCCCGATCGTGCGCAAGCAACAATCAGAGTGATCGGTCCGGGATTCGTAGCTGAGGTTCAGATCGTCAGCATCGGCGAAATCCAATGGGAGACCAATTTCCTGACTGGAGAATGGCAAAAACTACCCCCTGAATGGGGTTTCAATCCAGCGGCTTTGTTTGATCCAGAGGTAGGTATCCAACCCATCCTCGAGAAGGATCTGAACGAGCTTCAATGGGTGGGCATGGAAGAGATTGAGGAAGTTCCTGGAGTATCGCTCTATGCCCTTACGGGTAAAATCGATGGCGAGAGGTTGAATCAATTGAGCCTCGGGATGATTGGTCCTGAGACGATGACGGTTAAGCTTTGGATCGCTCCTGATACTTTTGAGCTGTACCGCTTGCAGATCACTGAGGCACCGACGGCGGGGGATGAGTCGACCGTATGGACGGTCGATTTCTGGAACTATAACCATATCGTTGATATTGTCCCACCAGATAGCTGAAGGTCACGATCGCTGATGTTTAATCAATCTCTCAGGTCCAATCGGGTATTTATTCTCCTTCTGATCAGTGTACCAATTTTCATTGGGGCTCTCGACCTAACCGTCGTTTCGGCTGTGCTTCCCCACGTCATCTACGATTTAGAGATACCTGTGCAAACTGGGCTCGACGATGCCGCGTGGTTGGTTAGTGGTTACCTCCTGGCTTACAGCGTGGCGATGACCTTCATGGGGCGTCTCTCCGATTTGTACGGAAGACGAAGGGTCTATCTGCTGGCACTGGTGATCTTTGCTATAGGTTCCTATTTGGTTGCAGTAGCTGAAGCTTGGCCAACCCGTGTTGCCCTGCGATCCTATTACCTGCTTTTCACGGGTCGTCCTGATCCCGCACGCGTTACCTTACTTATGCTGATTATTGCTAGGATGATACAAGCCTTCGGTGGGGGAGCGATGGTACCCGTTGGGATGGCACTCGTTGGAGATTTATATCCTGCTGGTGAGCGTGCTAAACCGCTTGGGATCATCGCGGCGGTGGACACTGCTGGATGGGCTGTAGGACATTATTATGGAGGGATTGTCACCTACCATCTCGATTGGCGGACGATCTTTTGGCTAAACTTACCCATATGCGCCCTTGCTTTCTTACTAGTCTACTTCGTGTTAAGAGATTTACCACAGAAGTCGCACGTACGACACATGGATTGGTTGGGTGCTGTGTTGATCACACTCGGCTTGACAGCTCTCAACCTAGGTTTGGGTGTGAGTTCGGAGATCGGTGGAGGGAGTTTTGAGCGGCAGGTTGCCTGGCCGCCTTATGCAGTGCCATCGTTGATCCTTGCGTTGCTCCTAATCGGGGCTTTTCTCTGGCGTCAGGTTCGAGCTGAACATCCTTTGGTTCCGCTAAATCTCTTCCGAGACCGTAACTTCTCTGCAGCGAGCTTAGCCAACTTTCTTGTTGGCTACAGCTTGTTTGTTGCCATCGCCAATGTACCGTTGTTCATCAACACGATTGTTGCCGAGACATTGGACCAAGGCGCATTAGACAGCGGAATGATCCTCTTGGCTCTGACGGTTCCAATGGCCTTGGCGGCGTTTCCAGGTGGATGGCTGACGGCTCGCAAGGGATATCGCTGGCCAGCCCTGGTGGGTTTAGCTATGGCTGTTGTAGGTTTTGGACTAATGAACCATTGGTGGGTCGACACGACTTATGTCACAATGATCCCACATCTGGCGATGACGGGTCTTGGTTTTGGATTGATCATGGCTCCTATCGCGGCTGCGGTGGTGGATGCAGCTCCAGCAGAGCATCGGGGTACTGCCTCTGCATTGGTGATCATCTTCAGACTGGTGGGGATGACGATCGGCGTATCCAGCATTACAACTTATGGATTACATCGCGCTGATGTATTAAATTCCCGCTTGCTGAGCGCAACGGCAGATTTGGCGGAAGTTGCCATGGAGGTTGCGGCTACCGTTATCGACGAAGCTTTTCTCATCGCTGGTTTAGCTTGTGTCCTGGCCATTTACCCCATTTCCCGCCTTAAGCGGTCCTTATCGGAAGGGAGTTCTTGATGGATGAGCAGCTTATTGAAACAACGGGCGTTTCTAATCATCGAACGCGGAATATCATCATTCTTACGGGAGTGGGCATAGGATTGATCCTTGCCATAGCTGCCGTCATTTTGCTTGATCCATTTGGCTTGAATCTCCTCGGACGAGGCATGGAGATTCCCGCTCAGGCGATGCCTCCTGAGGTTGTATTCTATCTAGGTATGGACCTCAGGAATCTACAGAGCGAGGATTTGGATCCCATTGTTTGGGCGTTTTCTGAGGATCTCAAGCAAGATCAGGTGAGCGCGATCGACAGGATGAACGAGGAGTTGGACAAGCTCTTTGAAGATGGGTTGGGAATGTCCTTCACCGAGGATGTGATGCCGTGGGTTGGAGGGGCGATCGGCTTCGGACTGACCGACCTAGAAATGGATAGGTATGGAGGCCCAGAGGAGGTTGAATTTATCCTCGCTTTTGAAGTTCGAGATAAGGGCGCCGCAGACGAGTTCCTGATGAAATTCAAAGATCGTGTGGCGGAAGAATCTGGCGAGGGGTTCTCGGAGGAAACGTACCAAGCAGTGACGATCCATATTTTGGATACCCAATATGAGTACGAGCAAATCGCTTTCTGTCGCTCGGATGGCCTCATTCTCTTCGGTCAATACGAGAGTGCGTTCAAAGGTGCGATTGATGCGCAGAGCGGAGAGTCCTTGGCTGATACTTTAAACTTCCGCGAGGTCATTGGGAGTTTGCCTCCCGATCGCATCGTTACCATGTTTATCAATGGGGAGAAATATTTCAACACGTTCTCCGATACATTCTCATGGCTGTATGGCACCGACCTATCAGATCTATACAGCGAGACGGCAGGTATGATGTTGGATATCGCCATGGGGCTCTCTGTCGCTGATGTTGGCATACGCATGGATATGGCATACAAATTAGACCCCGAAGCGATTTCCGAGGAGACCCTTGAGGGATTTGCGGTAGGAGAATCAAGAACGGCTCAGATCTTGCCCGAAACCACGCTATTGCATATCTACAGCCATCGTCTCGATCTGGTGTGGCAGAGCATGATCGATGCCATATCTGCGATGGAAGATGCTGATTTTGAAGAGTCGATGGAGATGTTTGAGCTTACCTTTGGCTTTGATATCAACGATGACCTGTTTGCGAAATTGGATGGAGAATGGGCTTTTGCGTTGATGCCCAGTTCAGCAGGATTCTTATCTGAATTTCTTGAAGTTCCAATTGGTTTTTCGCTCCTTGCCGAAACGAGTGATCCTGATGGATTATTGGAGGTGAGTGAGGCATTTTCTTCCAACGCCGAACTTCAAGGCCTGGGAGAGGTGGAAAAAAGCCAGGACGAGTGGGGCACTTACTTTGATCTACTCGATATGTACTCCGGAACCGTCATCTTCACCTATGGCGTGGGAGATGACCTGTTTGTCATCGGATCTTCGAAGGATGTACTGCAGAGTATTTTCTCCGATCGACCCTCACTTTCCGAAAGCGAAC
>DUEW01000046.1 GCA_011174845.1 Anaerolineae bacterium
GCGGTCACTGCGCTACTCCTGGCTCCCTACGCCGGAGAAGAGCTCAGAACTCGCACTCGTGATAGGATCGAGACCTTTCGCGACGAAGTGCGTGAGGCCTACGCCACTCGTGTGGCGCAACTGGAAGATGAGTTAGCGACACTGCGCAGCCGGGCACCTGTGAAAGAAGAATAACTGGCAGGTCGTTCTTCAAGTTTTGTATTTCCTTTTTGTCGTGGGGATCCGCGTGCGGATCTCCTTTGTGTTTAATGCGCGGGGTGATTTTCTTGCGAGGTACAAGTTGCTGCAGGTAGTTTTTAGCCCTAGAATCCGTCTTTATGAGTTTGCCCACCGGGGAGCGCGAACGCCCCCCGATGGGCAGCCTAGCAGCATCGTAAATAGTTGCAAGTTTCTAGCCAACCAACAAGACTTTGGGATTCTTTCGCTAAAAGTCTTTCCAAGACAATCCGCAGTAGCTGGGGCACATGAGTGGTTGTTACCCTTCCAGGATGAATGCATACCGGATTTAAACGATGAATAAAACCATCTCCGGAGCTTATGCCTTAGCCGCCGGGGCGCTCGAGGCCGGTATCTCGATGGTGACCAGTTATCCTGGCGCGCCTACCACTGCCGTGGTCGAGCACATCCTAGAACTCACAACCTCAGAGCAAGTACAGGTAGAGTGGACCAGCAACGAAAAGGTCGCTCTTGAGTTAGCCTTTGGGGCTTCATTAGGTGGGAAGCGCTCGCTGGTATGTGTGAAGAGCGTCGGTCTTAACATTGCCCTTGATCCGTTGATGGTTTTCAACCTTTCTGGCTGTTATGCGGGGTTGGTCATCCTTGTCGGCGACGATCCTGGTGGTTGGGGTTCGCAAAATGAGCAGGATAGTCGAGGGTTGGCGTTAGCCGCAGAGGTTCCGCTGCTCGAACCCACCACGGCATCCGACACAAGCGGTGTGATGCGTGAGGCCTTTCGATTGTCGGAGGAGACGAGCCTGCCTATCTTGGTAAGATTTATCCGAGCGTTAGCCCTCGATGAGACGAACATTCAGAATTTGGAAAGGGCAGAGGATTTCCAGAGTCAGCGACAGCCTTCTTATCAACGGGATCCGAACCGTTGGGTGGTTCTTCCGATCAATGTCGTGTCACACCACCTAGAGTTACGGGGAAGGATGGATATCGTGCGGTCACGCTTTGAAGTTTCTCCCTTCAACAGCGTGGAGGGTGATGGGTCGTACGGGGTGATCGCGGCGGGTTTCAGCTACAGCAAGCTTATGAAGACATTAAGTTACAAACTTCCGCGTGAGTTAGGCATCCTGCATCTGACGACTTTCAACCCCTTGCCGCAGGACCTGATCCACACTTTTCTTCAGGAGAAGGAATCGGTTTTGGTCTTAGAGGAGAGCGCACCTTTGATCGAACGGGCTGTGCGGGAAGTTGCCCAGAGAGCCGGGATAACCCTTCCTATTTGTGGTCGAGAGACGGGTCATGTGAACTGGGTCGGCGAGTTGTTCTCACCTCAGATCGCGGATTCCCTGAACCGTTTCCTGTCAGGCTTGGATCTCTCCACAGAGGGAGAGGACAGTCGTCCAAGACCAAGTAGGGAGCCTCTTTGTGAAGGATGTCCGTATGTCCCAGTTTTTGAAGCGCTCATGGAGGTCATCGAGGAGCTCGGGGGACGTGATGAAGTCGTTGTCGTTGGGGATCCAGGGTGTATGGTCAGGGGACAACTACCGCCGTATGAAATAATGGACATCAAACACAGTTTAGGTTCCAGCGTTGGAATTGCATCAGGTATCGCACTTAGTCTTAATAAAAATAGTGGCAAGAAACGCGTGATAGCTTTATGTGGAGATTCAGGGTTCTTCCACTCTGGCCTCGCTGGATTGGTAGATGCAGCTCGTATGAAAGCACCTCTCCTTGTCATGATTCTGGATAATGGCTTAACTGCTCTTTCGGGTGGGCAGCCGCATCCTGCCAGTTTAGTTGATGCAAGAGGCGCTCCCCAGCGTGCGGCTGATTTGGTTGGGATGGTACGTAATACGGGAGTGGGTGAGGTGTGGGTGGTTGACCTCGATCGCGGAGAGGATATTCGATCTACGATCAAAAGGGGGATGGATACTCAAGGAACGGGGGTGATCGTTGCGCGCGGTCGATGCCCCCAATGGTCTCGCGAAGACTGAATGGGATCGGTATTCGGACAACGATCGGATGTTTCGGTTGTGAGAGAGTGGCTTTCTTATTCAATTCCAAGGAGGGAGTTAAAAATCTATCCCAGCGCACTGAATGAGCTTCCTGGTAGGACGATTGTTTCCCCGTGGTTCCTATGGAGAGGACGTGGCATAGAATCTGCATCAATTAATCTTTGAACAGAAGAAATGAGGCATATTCTCGAATGTCCGGAGAACATTTTGTTATCCTCGTAGTGGATGACGACACATCGTTCTGTGCCATTATGAAGGAATTCCTTAAGGGGGATGGATTTGAGGTCCATTTAGCCTACGATGTTCCGCATGCCCTTTCACAACTCGAACGTCTCACACCTGACATCATCCTTGCCGATATCATGATGCCAGAAATAGATGGTCTTTGTCTGATTCGAAATTTACGCTCAAAACCCATTTGGGCGGATATACCTACCATCGTAGTGAGTGCAAGGACACTGCCTGAAGAACGCAGCGCGGCGAAGGAGGCTGGTGCTGACGCCTTCGTTTCTAAGCCCTTTTCGTTCGGCGATCTGCGAACGATGATACATTCTTTCCTCCCCTATGGGGCTGGTTGAGTCATCCTCAAGACACCTCATCCAGATCCTGCCGAATGCCCCGGTGATAACCGAGTCTTTTATACCAAAAATCCCCTTATGCTGTCTCCTCATTTAAGTTTATTGCGAAAAGCCGAGCATTAAAAACATCCAATCCTTCGGTGTCATGCAGTTAAATAGGTATATTAAAATCTCCGTTTGGAAGGAAAAATCGGCTAAACTATCTGGTAAACTATAGAGTTGTTGCCACTGTGGGGGCGTGGCGGGTGGTTAATGATTTTTCATAACGACTGAGTAATTGCGTAGGTGGTTCCACGGTGATCCGTTGGCATTGATCAATCCCACTGGAGAGGAGATACCATGACTGAAAAACAACAAAGCGAGAAGGGTGAGAAGGAACCCCAAATGGGTGAGAAAGAGGAGGAGAAGACCCACGAGAAGCAAGAGGAGAAAAGTTGGGACGAGAAGTGGCGCCGCGATCCACTAGGAAGCATCGCTTGGGCTGCAATCTTAATTTGGGCGGGGATTGTCTTTTTAGTAGATAACTTAAATTGGCTTCGAACTTTAGGCCCTCCATTTGATAGGATGGAAGCTTGGTCGTTGGTCTTCGCTGGCGCAGGTGTGATCTTCTTAGGCATAGTGCTTGTACGTCTGCTCGTGCCCGATTACCGTCGCCCAGTTGTAGGATCCCTGATCCTGGCTTTGGTTTTCCTGGGAATCGGTTTGAGGGAAATAGTGAGAGCGGAAATTATCTGGCCGATCGTGCTGATTGCCCTTGGCGTAGCCTTTCTGTTAGGAGGTTTCCGCCGCCGAGATTGAGCAGCTTGCGTTATCCCTCAAATTGGCTTGACATGCATCAGGAACCTGATAGCAGCTACAACCGACCCAAATTAAAGGACATAAGCTCACCCCAAGCATAAAGCAGGGGCGTCCACCAACGATCTCGACCTATGCAACGGAAATAGGGCGGTCGCATCGCTAGGATCAAGTCGCCGATCTTGTAGCGGGGCAAGATCGGGGTTGAAACAACCAAGCTGCCCGTCTCGCCTTGGTGCATTTCGTGTAGCATCTTGATCCCCGAGCGAGTCTCGACTTCGAAGAAGAAGATGTCGTAGTTCGGGACCCATGCTCTTCGTTCGTCGCGCTGTTGGCCAAACATCCCCTCCGTCGCACCATAGATCTCGCGGATGACAACCGGCCCGTAGAGGGAGGTGAGCGCGGGTTGGTAGTTGGTATTGATTCCAGCTACACTGCCTAGGGTCATAATCTGGGTCTGCCAAAGACCCTTGGGGTATTGGCCATGGACGCGACGCAGGTAGCGCGCAAAGCGCAGAGCAGTCGGGGTTACGCCACCGACCAAGGTCACATTTTCATCCTTGCATTTTTCGTAAGCTAACTCAAAACGTGCTTCCCAATCTTTGGTCGTCTTGCCGCCTCCCAACGCGTCGATATCATCCTGGGTTGGGAGAGAGTGGATGGGGGTGAAAGTCGATACATGTTTGGTGTATATCCCCGAGCTGTAGCCGTATTCCACCTCCCGGTCTCCTACCGTGATCGTGCCGACGACGGAGGGGAAGTTCAAGTTCAGATTTACTCCAGCGAACAAGTCATAACGACCTGAGCTAGCGACATAGTTCATCATCGCCCGACCGGCGCTGACGCGTAAGCGAAGATCGGTTGGGGTCATGGGGATGAACTTGGACTCACCCGTTGTCGTGCCACGGGTGATCGCCCAACCGATAGGATCTTCGGCCAGAAGGAGGTTCACCTCACCACCCATCACGCGTTTGATGAGAGGTTTGTAGTCTTCGTACGAGGCCACTGGGAAGGCGCGCCGATAGTCCTCGATGGAGTTGACCTGCGAGGCGCCGTGCTCCTCGCCATAGCCTGTTTTCGTGTAATCTGACAGGAGACGCTTGAGAACCCGCTCCTGAGTGTTGGTCGGATCAGCTACCGCATCGTGCCAGGGTTGTAGCTGTGCGGTGAGCATCGCTTTGGGGTCGCTGATGTCCATAGGATTGAACCTCCGTGGAGGGAATTTAAGTTCAGATAGTCTACCTCATTTCCTTGAGCGGAAGGTAACCATCTCCGYCTGAGTTTTAGCCGGCATATTATAAATACTGGTTATGAATGCACACGGGCGAGGAGTAGATTAGTGCCCCGTCATGMTGWTTCTAGTGGAATGTCATRTGAGCMGGAGCCCATCGTYTGSTGAGCCCCTCGACTTTACTCGGACGTTGTCCTGCGTCAGGTCCTGCCTGTCCTGAGCCCTGTCCTAAGCYTKTCGAAGGGCTGCTAAGGGCAGCACGTCGAAGGACTGTCAAAAGAACGAACTTCACCGAAGCGCTCCTCAGAATGACAAGAGCCCAATGTGATCATATTGATATCGTTAAAGTTTCTCTACGGTCGACTCGAACCCCGTTGCACATAGTAGGGGTAATGCCGTAAACTTGCTGGATGGAAACCATCTTGCCGGATAGGTGTTGCAGAGGGATACGGATGCTTAGAAAATATAGAGTAAGACCGCTCGTATTCATCTTCTTGGGGCTTCTCATCGTAGCGTGTGGGAGGGGGGTGGAAACGCCGATCGAGGTTACCGAGACGATCATTCCGCCGACCAACGTCTCGACGATAACTCCGATACCAACTGAAGAACCCCCCACGATACCCGCAGATACCCCGATACCGACGATCACGCTGACGGCGACAGAGACCTTGGTTCCGCCGCCAAGTGCAACGGCAACGCAGTTGCCCGCGGGTTTTAAGGTCGTCCCCAGCGTGGTCGGGTTGCATTACTTAGACGCCAGGCAGGTGCTGCTCAATGCAGGATTCACTTTTCTTTACAGTGATGTGTTTGAGCTCGATCAGCCATTCGGCACGATACTTGAACAATACCCAGTAGCTGGTTCTGTGGAGAAAACTGGTGAGACGATCTTCTTGTATCGGGCCTTTCAAGCGCCTGGTATGTGGGTAGGCGACAAATGTCGACAGTTGTTGATAACCACGACGAGCGGGAAGCTCCTTTTCGGGGTTTATTTACGCGAGGGTGATGTGTATGAGATCAAGACCGATTTCCGTTACGGTAAGACATCTATCTTCGATTATCGGATGGTCCTATTAGATTCGTTTAAAAACCAAGAGGCGGATTATCTGATCTTCGAACCGGAGTGGACAGCTTGGTATGTCTTAAGCCTCGGGCCCTATGAGGTCAGTCAGAGTGAGATTGACAAATATCCCGACGGCGTTCCGTCCGGATGTCTGTGGGTCCATCTGCTCGAAGAGTGAAGAATAGGAGTCCGTCTCAAGTCATCTGTGTTGCGGTAAAGATCAGAACACATCCCATGAAGATGTGGAGGGAATACGATGTCGGGGGTCGAAGGCCCCCGACGAATATTTTGAATATATTATCCCAATGACTGCGTGATGCAATGTTGTTGGAAGCAGTTTTAATGACGTAAAGGTCCGACGGCTTGCGTTATAATCTTCGCTTAATGTCTACCGTCACGAGAAGTCTTACTATTGTGTTCGCGCATGAGGTAGAGGAGGTCAAAGGATGAACAACAGCCCGTATAAACGTTTGGCAGAACGACTGGATGCGCTCCCCAATGGCTTTCCGTCAACAGAAGAGGGTGTTGAGCTGCGGCTGCTGGCCAAGATCTTCACCCCGGAGGAGGCGGAGATAGCATCGCAATTACGTTTGACCCAAGAGACGCCGGAGCAGATCGCAGATCGTATTGGTGGTGATCCCGTAGAGCTGTCAAAACGGCTCAAGGGAATGGCCCGCAAAGGTTTGATCACGGCTGGACGGACAAGGGAGGGTTTGGGCTATGGGTTGATGCCCTTCGTCGTCGGTATCTACGAGATGCAGATCGGAAACCTGGACGTCGAATTGGCGCGGCTTTTTGAGGACTATTATATGAAGGTCTTCGGTCAAGTTCTCACCATGAAGCCATCCTATCACCGCGTCATACCTGTGAATGAGACCGTGCGGATGGACATGGAAGTGCACCCCTTTGAGAGCGCGGCTGATATTGTGAACGAGGCCCAGGCGTGGGGCGTGTTAGACTGCATCTGCCGTAAACAGAAAGAACTTATCGGTGACCCGTGTGATCATCCAGTGGATGTCTGTATGGCGTTCAGCCAAACGCCTGGTGCCTTTGAAAACAACCCAGTGATCACCGCGGTAAACCGCGAGGAGTCCATGGCCACACTGCAGCGTGCAGCCGACGCGGGGTTGGTACACTCGGTGAGTAATAGACAGCAAGGTATGACCTACATCTGCAACTGTTGCACATGTTCATGTGGAATCTTGAGAGGGATAGCCGACCTCGGTGTCGCAAACGCCATCGCACGGTCGGGCTTTGTCAACCAGGTGGATGAGGAGCTCTGTGTCGCGTGTGAACTTTGTATAGAACATTGTCAGTTCGACGCGCTGTCGTTGGATGATGTGGTACTCGTTGATCGAATGCGTTGTGTCGGCTGTGGTGTCTGCGTGTCATTCTGTCCAGAACACGCTTTGAGCTTGGTACGCCGTCCCGCGGAAGAGGTTGAACCCGTACCCGCTTCCATGGATGATTGGATGAGCGAACGTGCTGCCGAGCGTGGTCTGAGCTTGGAAGAGGTGCTATAGGTAGGTTATCGACAACCGGTGAGCAATATGTTAAATAAGTAATCTGTTCTGGAACTTGGAGAGGTATCGCCTGGCTATCGACATAGGGAAAGGTGGATGGTATCTCGATATAACCCCTCGAGAAGACCGAGCTTGCTTTGGCTGGCTCGGTTCGTCGTTGGCGTGGTTTTTGTTCTCAACGTGAGTTGCGCCCTCGCTTTTTTGCTGCGTCCAAATAACTATGCGGCAGGTTTTGAGTTGACCGGGGTTCAAGGACGTATCATGGCTCAAGCGATGGGAATCCTTTTTCTGATGTGGAACGCTACCTATCCCCTGGTGTTGATCCATCCGGATCGATATCGAACCCTTTTCGCCATCGTGCTAGCCCAACAAGCCATAGGCGTAATAGGTGAGACATGGCTCTTGGCCTCGCTGCCGACCGGGCATCCGACGCTGTGGGCCACTGGAACCCGCTTTATTGTCTTTGATGGGTTGGGATTGGTGGGAATGGGAATCCTCTTCTGGCTTCTCGGGCGAAGTTCTTAGGGGGGCATTCTGTCCTCATTACCACACGAGTTGTTTCTTAGGTCAATTCCGTGAGCGCATGAAATTTGGTGGGCGCAAGCTCTGCTTGCGCCTAAAAGCAGAACTTTTGGACTCCAAAACCCATTAACTTGATCAAAAAAAGGAGGGGTGTTATTCTGTCCGGATAACAAAAACATTGATCTCGCTCAAATCCTCAAACAACCCAATGTCGCTGCACCCTTCAGGGTGCGCTTAGTTGCGCAGGCTAAAGCCTGCGGCTACATGGCGTGGCTCTATAACCCAATGTAGTCGCACCCTTTAGGGTGCGCTCCGGTGCGCAGGCTAAAGCCTGCGTCTACAGCACGGCACTTGTGAGAAATGAAGCCGCACCCTTTAGGGTGCGTTTAGATGCGCAGGCAAAAGCCTGCGGCTACAGTACAGCAATTGCCGAGTCAGGACCACATACCTCCGATGAGAGAGTGAGCGCCCGAAACAAGCTTATGCGACCTTACCTCCCCTCGCTTTTCTTAGATTGCCCCAAAACGGTTTGTAAAGAAAACTGGCCTCGTCCAATCCACAAAGCTGCTCAAACATGGGTTTGGTGACAGTAAATGCGATGATGTCAGGTGGTAGATGCTTGCGCATCGCGATATCCGTCGCACCAATGATTGCCTGTGAGATTGTTAAGTCATCAAAAAGTGTCACCATCTCCATGCATCCTGATCCGAAGGGGGCGATGACAGGCGAAGGATCCTCCGGCGCGCTGTTGTATTGGGCGCCTAACATGAGTGCACTCAATTGATCCGGATTTACATAAAAGGTGACGGTCTTGAGGAATTCGTATTGTCCCTCTCGTAGTGGGCCGATGAGGATGTTGGAATGTTCTTGTTGATAGGGTTTGTGTTGATCCAGCCACTGATCCATGAGGTCGTGGGAAGCTTTCAGGCCTTCGTTGTCCACGAGAAATTCAATATAGTCCTCGCGTGATCGTGTTGTGATCCCACAAAGCCAGTGACCGGCTCCTCCACAGCCGTAATTATCCTTGGTGATATGAAGCGTTTCACACTTAAGCCAATTGTTGAAAAAAGTGAAAACACAACGTTTGTCCGAACTGGGTTCTACCAAGGGGTGGAAAGGAGATTCGTCAGGCGCATCGTAGAAACCTATGAGGGGTAGATGGAGATCGATGATGTTGGTGAGGTTACTCGGATTAGGTTGCATGGTTGTCTCCTCATTTCAAATCTATCCAGTGGATACAAGTAAGACATCCGAAGTACCATATCTACAGATGAGGTATAGAGCTTACTTTCCTGGCCATTGATTTTTACGTATCCATCCTTCGATCTCAAGAAATAAATGAATTACGACCTTTTTCGGAGACGCCAAAAGAGAATGGCCGCTAGTATACCCATAATCGCCCCACCAAAGAACGTAAAATCATTCCATAAAAAAATCTTAATGTAAAAAACTTCAAGCAGTATGAGTGCTGCTGTGACCCGCGCCAACAAACCTTGTGTGCTTAATGCAACATATATTAAAAGAAGCGCGTGGCCAGAAATGAGTGGCACGGCGATAAACATTCGCACCAACGAAACAACCAGTACGAAGATATCAATTACCCGCTGAGTATTGTGCATCTCATCCCAATTCCTCAGTCTATCAAAAACATACGCGACAAAAGGAATCACTAGAGGAGCGAAGTAATACAGCAGATAGTGTCTTCTTTCGCCATCAAAGCGCAAGATGACAAGAAGAGCGAAAAGAAGGCTCGCGAGAAGTGATGTGGTTAAAGCAACGAGAGGGTGAAACGATAGGCTTAGAGGGGATTTTTGTGGTTGCATTTCAATATAAGAATATAGCCGAGTTGAGAATGAGACCGAAACCGTCTAACATAAAGCTCAAGGGTCCATCACTTCTTTCTGTGCCACAAACGAGGGATGAGAAAAGGCGTTTCCTGCTTATACGCTCCATATTCGTCGCCAAATCGAGCTTCGAGCTCTTTCTCTTCGAAGGCCTTGATGTATACCACGAGCAGGACGGTAAAGAAGAGTACGATCGCAACGGCGGATATCGAACCTGCCCAAATCCCGATACCGCCGTAGAAGAGGAAAATTCCAAGGGACATCGGGTTGCGGCAATATGTGAACGGACCATCGACAACCAATTTTTGCGCTGCCATGACGGGTATCGGTGTACCCCGTCCTTGTGTAAATTGAATCTGAACGGACCACATCGAGAAGAACCATCCGATCGCAGCGGTAAGACCACCGAGGAGATAGTTGGGCAGCCCGTAAGAAAATCTGGGTAGCATCAGGCGTTGGTCTAGAGCCGAGGCCTCACGAAGGATTAAAATGGGCAGCAAGATGACGACCAGGATGTCCGCTGCCAACAGCGCGATAAAGCGTTGTCGTACGCCATATTCACGTTGAGCCCATTTCTTGAATTGATCCATGTTTCCTCTCAGCTTGTTACGTGAGCTTATCTTAGTGCTACATTAGATATAACTATTTTGGGTTAATGTCATTCTGAGGAGCCCTTCGATTTCATTCAGAACCTTTGGCTCCGCGACGAAGAATCTCGTTTTCCTTTAAGCAGTGCTTTGCAATTGAATCTACGAGATTCTTCTTCCCGGAATTTATCCTGAGAGTATTCAAAGGGCTCCAGCTAACAATAACAATCTCTTGTAAATCACCATGATTCGGGTCAGTAAGTAGTTCCTAACACGTCTGGTTGGTTCGATTTCGCGATTCTAAGACTCTAGGATACCGCTTCGAAAGTTGTCGTGTCGGGCTAAGTAAGACCGTAGAACTCATCTCCTTTGTGAAAGCAATCGAATGGGTGCAGATGCTGCCGCATTCTACCCGACGGATCCTCAGTCGTTCGGTCGTAAACCTAGAAACACCTCACAAGATCCAGGCTCGATTTCGCTATGCTCGAATAGGAGAGCACGAGCCTGAAATCCAACCTCAGAGATGATCCGAATCCACGCCTCTCGCCCGAAGATACCACATACATGCCGATCGTACTCACAACGCACCTCGCCCTCTCCTTCTCTCAGGAGATATGCGAAATCGGCGACATAGGTTGAATCGTGCGGATCCGGATCCCAATTCCATTCGAGATAGCGCAGCCCCCGACCGTGTCCATCGTGACCGCCATGATCTGTAGAGGGACGAAATGTCTCTCGGGTGTGATCCGGAGCGAAAAGGGCAACCCCGCCCGGCTTGCAATGTACGAAAGCGGTTTTGATCGCCTGTTGAAGATCGGTCTCGGAAGTCATATACATGATCGCGTCGTGGATAAACACCGCATCAAAGGCCCGCTCAAGGCGAACGCTGCGCATATCGCCTTGGATATGTTCACACTCTGGGTTGAGAGAACGGCTGACGGCGAGCATATCTGGTGAGATATCGACCAAGGTCATTTGAAAATGCTTTTTAAGATGGGAAGCGTTATTGCCCCCGCCGCATCCTAATTCGAGGGTGGTCTTTGGCGTCGTAGAGCAGAAAGAGAAGATCGTTTTCCGGTAGAACTCAGCTTCCTCGGCGTAATCCTCGGGTGCAGAGAGCAGAGGCCACCACGAGGCGAGTTCGCGGTAGAGTTTTGGGTGTGGATAGTTGTATCCCATTTGATCATCGATCCTTAGAAATCATTGGCGGATGGTTAACGACTATGAATTGCAGGCTACATATTCCTTGGCAGCGATGAGGGAAATCATGCCGAGGGGGCGTTCCTGATTGGAGTACTATTAAATTGTAAACGCAATCAATAAGTTCCGTTCGTTCATATGCGAGGCGAGGGTTTCTTCTTCCATGGTAGACTCTACGACTTTTCCTTTACTATCATAATCTCTGTAATTTCAGGTCTACAATTCAGACGTATTTGTGGACCAATGACTCCGATGCCGCGATTGGTATAGAGCCACATTTCGGTGACGCGGTATAGACCAGAATCATATTTCTTACCATATTCAGATAGGGCGGGTGCACCCAAACCAGGTATCCTAACTTGACCACCATGAGTGTGCCCTGAAAGTTGTAAGGAAACTCGCATGTCTTGAGAATAGGTATCAGCAAAATCGGGCTCATGCATGAGCAATATCGTTGGGATACCTTGAGGTAGGTCTTTAGGCGCAAGGTTCAAATCGGGTTGACCACTCCATCCATCGTCTAAACCTGCAAGAAAGACCATATCTTGACCAATATTCAAACCGATTCCACTATTCAACAGAATGGACAACCCAGCTTCCTCTAAGCCAGCGCGCACGACGCTTGCATTGGTCCACAGATCATGATTTCCAAGTATCGAAAACACACCATGCTTGGCGTTAGGTCGAGACAGAACTGGGGCTAACTCATAGATTGAATCAGCGGTTTCTAACACAAAGTCGCCCGTTAAGACCACCAAATCGGGTTTTAAACGGTTCGCTTCATCCACTGCATCTGCTATTTGATCAATCTGTGTATAGGGATGAAGATGAAAATCGCTTAGTTACACAATTCGAAAACCATCGCAGGAAGGTTTCAGTCGTTTTATTGGGATGGTTACATGTTCGATGGAAAGCCATTCAGGTTCGAGCAGGGTACCGTATTTATAAGCGCCAATACCTGCTGCAAGGAAACCTAGTAAAACATGTCCCAGGGCTTTAAGGAATCCCCTTCGGCTTAATCTCACTGCTCACCTTTTTTTTAAAAAAAGGATCTCCTCCAAATACTGTGGAAAGTTGACATAACGTGACATAAGTAGACACCTATCGGTAGTGATATCTTTGGGAAACGGAAGTTCCCGTCAACCGATTCCCCAAAGGAGCCGACAGGTGTCCA
>DUEW01000047.1 GCA_011174845.1 Anaerolineae bacterium
CCTCGCGGCACTCACGCACGGCGCAGGCTTTGGGGTCTTCTTCCGGGTTAAGCGTACCAGCAGGAAGCTCGAGCAGCCATTTTCCTGTGGGATGACGGTATTGCTGGACGAACCAAACCCTCCCCTCTTCATCGACGGGAACGAGGACGACGGCGCCATGATGCTCGACGACATCGACACGCATCGTCTGACCAGAAGGTTTCTCTATCTGGTCGATTCGTACCGCGAAGACCTTCCCTTGGAAGACAGTTTCTGTATACATCACACGGTAGGTCATGGGACTCTCCATGATTAGAGGTTTCCTCTCACATCTGACACCAACCCTTGATTCTACCAACAGAAAGCACCGCTTTTATCTAATGATCCCAACCCCAAAGTGAACAACAATAAGGGGTAGACTGTTATGTCTACCCCTGTTTTGAATTCTTGCGTTCCAGTTACCGTTATGTACGAGGAACCGTAGCTAAGTACAGAATGAGCCAATGGGGACAATCACGCCCCACGTTCCAGCGATCGGAGTGGTCTTGAACTCAAGACGAGACGGATCGGCTTACGGAATGACCAATTCCTGACCAGGATAGATCAATCTTGGATTTGTCAGATTGTTGGCGTCGATGATGGTTTGCGGATCGACTCCGTACTTGCGTGCAATCTGCCATATCCATTCGCCTGGTTGTACGATATGGATCACGCCTCCAGCTTCACCGGTCGTCTCGGTGGTTGCAACAGCCCCAGAGGGCGCAGGAATCTTCAAGACCATCCCCGGCTGAATCTGGCTGGGTGACGTTAAATCGTTCAACTCGATGATGTCCTCAGGTTCGACGCCAAACTGTCTAGCGATCTTCCAGATCCAGTCACCGGGTTGCACGGTGTACTCTGTCACCTCTCCGGATGTGGGTGTTGCCTCGGGGGTGGCTGCGACCGGTGTGCCAGATGTCTCAGGGGTTTCGGTAGCAGTGGGTGCTTCCGTAGGCGTTGCTTCGCCAGCCTGTGCAGTTTGTGTGAGAATGGCCGAGCGCACAGCATCCATTGTGGCCTGAGTATAATCAACCTCCTTTGAGGTTGCTTCCTCCGTCTCAGAGGGTGGAGGCGTTGATGCTGATCGAGTACAAGCCGTCATGGTGAGCGCGAGGATGATGAGTGCGGCGACCACCAAGAATCGCAGGTGCTTTTTACCCATTGGCTCCTCCTAGCGGATGAATGGATAGATTTGGGTGGACAACCCGGCCGGCCATTTCTTCTCTACCGTACCGAGTTGAAATACTTATTTCGCACCCTTCCGTTTATGAGGCCGGACATCGCCCCATTACGTTCTTCAAGCGCGCATGGTAGCATAGGTGCTTAGGCGCGTCAAGCGGGGTAGCCGGCAATCTAAATGTTGCAAGATGCGTGCCATGCTCTTGCCCCACCTCGGTTGTTCAACATAAAAACGATCTGGCTTGTTCGATAGCCAGATCGCTTTCATTCCAAGATTGAATTTTTCACTCTGAAGCTTCTATTAGCCTTGGACGGAACTTGTATCCATACACGAGCATGCCCCGCTCACCGTCTGAGCGTAATTTACGCGTCACCATCTCGACCGGCATACCAACTTCAATTGGCTCATCACCCAAGTCGGTAAGCTGGGCTGTCAGCATCGGACCTTCTACTAACTTCACAAGCGCAACGGTATAGGGAGCGTTCGCCTCATAGCCCGAAGGAGCTTGATAAACCGTTGTGTAGGAATAGACTTCACCACGACCGCTGAATTGGTAAAGAGTTCGAGCATCTTCGCTACACTCTGGGCAAATATCCCGTGGTGGAAAAATTTTCTTTTGGCAATGTGGACAGACTTCACCAATTAAGGCGTACCTTTGTCGCTTCAATCTCCAATGTCGTGATATTTCCATACCTCTCCTCATGCAAAAAGGTCTTGTAAATCACGCTACAGTCTAGGCGTTTATGACTCTCAAGAGCTATCAGGTCTCTCTCAAGGTCCATCTTCCCGGCAAAGGATGTGCGTCGCTGCTGTGGCTCCACTTGCACCAAGACATTGGGCCATGCCGATTTTTGCGCCCGGGACCTGATTTTTTCCAGCTCGACCTTGTAACTGGAGGGTTGTCTCTGCCAGCTGGTAGATGCCTGTAGCGCCGCCTGTATCACCGCGGGCTTTAGATCCACCAAAGGTACAAATCGGAATACCTGCGTCTTTAGCGATAGCACCGTCTTGGGCAAGCCGCCAGCCTTCTCCCCGTGTAGCAAACCCAGCAGCTTCGAGGGATAAGGCAGCGAAGATCGAATATTGATCGTGTAGTTCAAAGAAGTCGATATCCCCGGGGGTCAAGCCGGCCTGCTGGAAAGCCTGAGCAGATGACTCTGCAACAGACTCCAACTGGAGGGGATCAGATCGGTCATGTAAGGCTACTGTGCTGCTGATCACGGAAGAAGCCGCAACTCGAACGAGCGGGTAAGGTGGAGATTCGGGTAATGCATCCGTTCTTGCCATGAGCAATGCAGCAGCACCATCGGCTAATGGGGCAGCATCGAATAGGTTTACCGGTTCGCTTACCATCGGTGCATTCAGGTAGTTCTCGATCTGAATCGCCCTTCGGTACATGGCTTGTGGATTGGTAACAGCGTTAGCGTGGGCATTAAGGCTGAACCCGGCGAATGCATCATCCGGAATATCATACTCATGCATGTAACGCCGCATGAGCAGTGCCGCTTGTGCTGTGGGTGTGATGCCATGCACCGCCTCGTGATCAGCATCGCTTGAAGTACTTAAGGCAGCTTCTAGTTCCGAGCTCGTTCGTTCGGTGACCTTCTCGACACCGACGACGAGTGCGATGTCGATCATTCCGGACGCGAGGGCGAGATAAGCTTGGCGTGCAGCAGCGCCACCTGAGGCACCTGCTGCTTCAATTGTGATCGCTTCTATCCCTCGTAATCCTGCAAAGTCTGCCAGTAAAGCCCCCAGTTGTGTCTGTCCCGAGAGGTAAGGCGCCAGCATATTTGCGACATATAATGCTTGGGGTCTTACCCAAACCGTATCTGTACGTAGGGCCGTGATGGCATCTAATGCCAGTTCTCGTAGGGATTTCTCCCAATGTTCTCCGACCGGTGTCATACCGACGCCGATGATAAGAACGTCGTTTGGTGTTTTCGCGTTTTGAGCCATGGTCATTTCATCGTGATCTTGCCGTGGTAACGGGCGTAGGTCGCATAGTCGATCTCTGTACGCCTGGAGATGTAATCGTATGTCTTAGGAGCTCGGTCACGGCGCTCAGGAAGTAGAGTTGTGGTACGTAAACTCATGGCATCCGAACCTGCGCCAGAACCATACGAGACTAAAAGAATACGCTCGTCTGGTTCTGCTACGTCAAGCACAGCCGTAAGACCAACCAATGAGGAGCCTGCATAGACATTTCCGATTATTGGGACCAACAAGCCGGTCTTGATTTGTTCGTCGGTAAATCCTAGTAATCGACCCACTCGTTTTGGGAATTTCGTATTAGGTTGATGAAAGATGACATGTTGGAAGTCGGAAGGGGAGGAATCCATCGCCTGCATCAAAGTTTCGGCAGCAGACGTGATGTGCTTAAAGTAAGCAGGTTCACCTGTGAAACGCTCCCCGTGCTCGGGATATTTCTCCTCAGCGCGACGGAAGAAGTCCGGTGTGTCGGTTGCGTAGGAATAAGAACCTTCGATCACAGCCAAGGATATCTCGGCGGGTCCAAGCAAAAAGGCGGCTCCTCCTGCTGCAGCGGTGTATTCCAATGGGTCGCCAGGCCGACCTTGAGCGGTGTCCATACCGATCGCCAGAGCAAAATGTGCCATATCGGATCCCACAAAGCCGATGGCGGCCTGCATCGCTTCTGTCCCCGCTTTGCAGGCAAATTCCCAATCAGCAGCCTGCGTGTGGGGAGTGGCCCCGATCGATTCAGCGACGACGGTCGAGGTCGGCTTGACAGCGTAGGGGTGAGATTCTGAACCAACCCATACCGCACGGATCTCAGAGGGATCAATATCTGCACGGTCTAGCGCATTACGCGCGGCCTCGATCGACATGGTGATCACATCTTCATCGAGCCCAGCGACCGCTTTCTCCTCGATCGACAATCCACCCGTGCCTGCCTTCCACACGCGCGCCACCTCCCTCGCCGGCAATCGGTAGCGAGGGATATAAGCACCATAACCAACGATACCAACATCACGGATCGGTTTAAGGATTGGAACATCCTGATTTTCAGTCATCCTTCTCTACCTTGATAACCTCTTCATCCTCGTGCAAGAGAAATATTTGAGAACTTGATAGAAGGGGAGGTGTTTTCATTTGTGATCGGTCMTTTAGCTACAGCTCCTAACGCGYGGGTGCAAGGTCCAAGCYATTCTATATGGATCCRGCTTCTTTGCCCACTGAACGAACGAYCTCTTGGGCACGTTTCAGCGTCACAGTACCCTCGGTGACCAGTTGTTTGGCCACGTGATCGRTCATTGGCCCTTCTGCCCCTGCAGCGATGGCGATTTGTCGRGCATGGAGAGTCATGTGACCGCGCTGTATGCCCTCTGTGGCTAAGGCGCGCAGAGCGGCAAGATTTTGAGCAAGACCAACGGAARCGATGATCTCTGCCAATTCACGGGCACTAGTCACACCAAGTAATTTTAAACAGGCTTTGGCAGCAGGATGAACGCGGGTGGCGCCCCCGACGATTCCGACGGCTAAAGGTATCTCTAATTCACCTTCCAGGTCGCCATCCTGGTTGACCCACCAAGTGCTCAGTGAAGTATAACGATCGCTGCGAGCGGCGTAAGCATGGGCTCCAGCCTCAACTGCTCGCCAATCGTTGCCGGTCGCGATGAGGACTGCGTCAATTCCGTTCATGATTCCCTTGTTATGCGTTGCGGCTCGATATGGATCCGCTACAGCGAGCGCCCAGGCTTCGATGATACCATCGCGAACACGCTCACCACTGAATTCATCAAAAGCGAGTTCCCCAACTGGAATCTGGCAGTGTGCCTCCGCTAACCGGCGATCAGCGAGGTTAGACAGGATGCGCAAATGGGCACGTCCCCCGGTGAGCGTTTCCAGCCGCGGTGCAAGGGCCTCGGCGGCGCTGTTGATCACATTGGCTCCCATCGCGTCGCGTGTGTCGAAGATCAGATGGACAACCAACATCGGCCCTACAGGTGTTTCCAGTACGATCCGTGCTTCGAGATCACGCGCACCCCCACCTAATTGGGTGATGGTTTGATCGACCTTATCCGCTTCGACCAATAATTCTGCTTTACACTCCAACAAACGCTGTTTGGCTGCCTCTAGGTCTTTTACCTCAAGGATCTGAATCTGGGCGATCATCTCAGATTCGGTTGTTTTCGCCGTGAAGCCGCCCCCAGATCGAGCGATTTTCGCCATGTACGATGCTCCAGCCACAACAGAAGGTTCCTCGACGACCATGGGCACGAGCACATCACGTCCGTTAACCAGGAAGTTCACAGCTATCCCCAGGGGAAGGCCAAAGACACCGATCACGTTCTCGATCATATGGTCGGCTTCTTCCGAAGTTAATCCTCGCTCTCCAGACAAGGCGGCCATAGATTGTGGATCTAGCTCGCCGGCCTCGGCCACTGCATTCATGCGGTCTTCGAGGGACAATTCATAGAAACCGGGTAAGCGAGAGGAGCGGTTGGTAGACATCATTTCACTCCTAGGCAATATATCGCCTTTATATACGACTCTTATTCTGGCAAAAACTATCAGGTTTGAAAGAGAGGGATCCGCCTTGATATCGATCATGAAATCGGAAGTTCCATCACCATGTATAAAGTTGGCGATGGTCTACGGATAGGGTAGAATTCACACTATGGGAAGGTATGATGTGAAAGACGATCGCCATTCTCTGGGAATCCAGAAGGAGTCCTTAGATGGGAGCTCGGGTGCGGAGGCCCACATGGATGCTCTGCACCGGGCGACACTGAGCTTGTTTTCTGACCTATCACTGGACGGCGTCCTCCACCGTATCATCCAAGCAGCACGCGATCTTTCCAGAGCCCGTTATGCAGCAATAGGAATCCCTGATGGTAAAGGTGGGTTGGAGGCATTTCTCACGCTTGGAATGACGGATGAGCAGGTCAAGCAGATTCCACATCAGCCGGTGGGGGATGGCCTTATCGGGGAGATGATACGAACAGGTCACAGCATTCGTATTCCAGAAATCTCAGACCATCCCCGCTCAGCAGGTTTCCCACCAGGACATCCGAAGATGCGTTCCTTTCTCGGTGTTCCTATCGCTGCATACGGTCGTCCTTTAGGCCAAATTTATCTCACCGACAAGCAAGGGGCCGATGAATTCACTCCCGAAGACCAGCGATTGATCGAGATGTTAGCGGCCCACGCTGCGGCCGCCATTGAGAATGCCAGGTTGTACCGACAAGTATTGGAAAGCGAATCTGAACTCACCCAACGGAACTTGGAATTGGAACTGGTTAATTCTTTGGCCACAACCACTAGTTCAGCTACAGAACTCGACGCCCTGCTTGAGGTGATGCTTGAAAGGTTGATCACCCTATTTGGAGCCGGGGTGGGGGAGTTCTACCTGAGGGAAGAGACGGAAGGCAGTTTCTATAAAGCGCTTCACCGCGGGCAGGTCATTGAGACCTTGTGGGAGGCAGATCGTTTTCGACCTGGGGAGGGATTAATCGGTCAGGTGGCCAAAAAGGGCAAGCCTCTGTGGACCCACGACCTGGCTGATGAACAGCGGCTCTTGAGTTCAGCTGTGAGTGAAGCTGGATTTGGTTCGATGGTTTGTGTACCACTCACTGCGCCTAGGCAGGTGGTAGGAGTTCTCTGCCTAGCCTTTCAAGGCGAGCGCGCAATTGATGAAAGGGAGATCGGTTTACTTGAGGCTGTGGGCGCGGGGGTTGGGATCGCAGTTGAGAACGCTCGTCTCAATCGGCGTACTCGTCGTTTGGCTGTGTTGGAGGAACGCGAACGGATTGGCATGGATCTCCATGATGGGATCATCCAATCGGTCTACGCAGTGGGGTTGATCCTTGAATATATCCGCATCCTGATTGAGGAGGACCCAAAACAAGCCAGCCAGCGTTTGGAGCAGGCGATAGAAAGTCTCAATGGAGTCATTGGAGATCTTCGGTCGTACATCCTCGACCTTCAGCCTAGCCGCATTCAGGTTGATGATCTTCATGGGGCGCTGGAGCGACTTATCCGTGAATTCAAGTCTAATACTCTCGTTGAGGCAGAATTGATCACTGAACCAGAAGCCCTTGAACAGATGGAGCGAAAAACTGCAAGCGAGTTATTCCTCATCGCCCAGGAAGCGCTTGCCAACACTGCCAAGCACGCTTATGCGACCAAGGTGTGGCTTAATCTTCGTCAAATCGATGAGGACGTCTCTCTCCAGGTCATCGACAATGGGAGGGGTTTCGACACCGAAAAAGAACCCGGAAGGCTAGGTCATGGATTGTCCAACATGGCCGAAAGGGCACGGCAGATCGGGGGGCAGTTGGAGATCATGTCCAATCCTGGCGACGGGACAACAGTCACGGTCCGCATGCCAGCGGATCACGATTCCCGGGAAATACACTCACCCAGTAGTTCTACCTCTACGTCACCCCCTGTAAATTGACCCTTATAACCGAACGACGAGCGTGACAGGTTTCAAAGCACTTTGGGATATTGATCACTGGAGCCTAAAGTATAGGGGTTTTATACTGAATTCATCTTCTGAGATAGGCGAAGCGTCATGTGCCCAGCACGTTTGTATATTGTCGATGAGCATGATTCTGTGAGGTCCGCTCTTGCGGATCGGCTGAATCGCGCCAGCGAATTAGTTGTCCTCGGGCACTCGGGTGACGCTAAACAGGTACTTCAAGATATCCAGTCCGAGGAACCGGATGTCGTCCTGGTTGAGGTTAAGCGGAGTGATGGATTGGGGTTGGAGATCGTGCGACAAATTGCGGCGTTACCTGAGCCACCCCACTTGGTTATCCTCACCTCTTACCCATCGGAGTGGGAGGAAGAAGCAGCCACTCGTGCAGGAGCGACATCTTATTTACTGAAAGACCTTGATACAGAGGAGTTAATCCGGCATATCTCGCAAATGGCTGTCCGCTAAAGCAATCGTGTAACCCAATTGCATCGTCCTCGATCATGATCGAGGACGATGTTTATTTTTACCTCAGATTGAAGCGTGTAGCCGTACAATGAGGGGAATTATTAAAATGTAGCGTACCTTTTAGGGTGCGAAAACGCAGGCTAAAGCCTGCGGCTATAGAATATGGTCGTGGGAGAGGACCATTGTGGCCGCACCCTTTGGGTACGAAAACGCAGGCTAAAGACCGGAATTACGGGATTTTGATCTTGCAGGCGTAACCTTGAAAGTCTGTCGCTCTTCCGTTATAGTTTACGGAAGTTCTTGATAGCAAGAGGTGTATTCATGCCGATGAACGACAAGCAACGCAATCTACGACGGCGCCAACGACGGGTGCGAAAACTGCGCGCTCTCAAAACCAGGTTGGAAGAGACGCAGGACGTCAAGACCCGCAGACGCCTGATAGAAAAGATCCGCCGTATCTCACCATGGGAACCTATTCCAGATAAGTAGCACGAACTTCATTGAATATACCGTCCGCCGAACGAATGACTCGTTCGGCGTTTTTTATGATCAGATTTCTTTATACTAAACAATCGCTCAAAGTTTATTGGAATAGCATCTTATCCAGGTAAAAGGAGACCACGCCTTGGATGCATGGATATACCCAACCGGGGTGTCTGATGCTCCATCGTTAATCGGAAGCAAATCCGTACACGTTGCGCAATATCTGGGATCGATCGAAAACTTCATTTATGTATTGGGAATGTATGGAAATTTGGGTACATAGATGGTTCCATCGTAGTGGAATTAAATGTAAGCCTAGCAGGAGTGGTTAGATCCTGCATCATAGTTGTAATACGCACTACATGTAATCACGAAGGATGCCCCAAGTTTCGACACGATCATAATTCGGGTGGGGGGTGTGGAAATGAATTATGATCGGCGCTTGTTCCAATTCAGGGTGTTTCGTAACCAGTTCGCGGTCCCCATATCGAAAGGCTTCTAGCACCATAGGCATGTGTTGACGAAAGATCTTGTCGCGCCATTTAGCAGAACCAAGAATCAATCCACCGCTGACATGAACATGGACATGGAGAGCCATCTCTTCTTCATCCATTTCCCAAGCTGCCAGCACTTCATCTCGCATAAAACGGGTGTACCAACCAGACATCTGTTCGTGATCATAGACAGGACCGATGGTTAAGAAGAGCTCACCCGTGGTGTCCGAATGGGTTAGTGTATAGCAGCGCGGATAGGTCGGTCCACCGCTTGTTGATCCGTTTAGGAAACGGATTTGTAGCTTCTCGGGTTTAAGATGATCCATTTAAAGCATCCCTGGTTTATCTCGTAAGATTTTTTATTACCTCAATCGCAACCAAATGATGGGGTGATTCATCACGCATTCCGTGATTTGCATGGAAGCCACATGCTGATGAATTTTGACCCTTGCTTGCATGTTTTCCAGGAAAAGAGGGAAATTCATCTATCGCGTCTTCCCCCAAAATCTGACATTCTGCCTATGTGCTATGACGGGGACATCGAGATCAACGAATTGAATGGATCCTTTTCATCTCCATGTTCAAACTTGGTGCTTAAAATGGCTCTCGGATGTCACTAAAAGCCCCGGAGTTGACCCGTCCATGGAGGCGGGTCTCCACGACGGTACTCATCAATGCTCGGTCCTTGGAGCCGTCGAAGCCTCCAGGATCCATACAGATAACTACCCGCAAGGAGCACGATAAGCGCTGGCCAACCCAAGATGACATTTACGATGGCGAAGAAGTTACTTGTAGCATCTTGGAATAAGACAATTTGAAACACCACACGCAAAGCAAAGAAGATGGTCCAGAAGAACGTGACCTCTTGATAAGCCGCGATGACCTTCGGGTGCCTATACCAATCAAACGGCCAACCGCGTGCGATGCGACTGGTTAGGGCCACAAGAGGTCGTTTGATGATGATGCTTACGAGGCAAACAACAAATGTTAGCGTTCCCGAGACGAGTGCCGGTATAAAATACGCCTCTACTCTGTCTAGTAGCTTCACAATAACGATTGCAGCAAGAACGCCTCCTAAACCGCCTACGGCGTAACCAACAGATTGTCCCTTGCTAAGACGGAACATCGTGAACGCCAAGGCCATACCGAGCGATGACCACAAGGCGTAATCTACACCCACGAGAGCGTTCACGATGACAAATGTAAGAGGCGGGAGAATCGAATCCACGATCTTCTGCTTACCTGCGACCACGCTTCGAAATTCCTCATACAGCTCCTGAAACTTATTCATGAACCTTTCCTAAAACCGACAACATGTGTTGAGATAGATTGTGTCTTTTATCTGCAAATGTAACTTCACGCTTCCTGTACCTTTCTCATTGGGGTTGTTATCTTTGGGGCAAGGTAGTGCTTACAGAACCAAAATGACCCCGAAAATGACCTCAACAATAAGGCTGATGACATTGGATTGAACAACCGATTTGTCGACGATCATGGATACAAGCCGCACAAAACCTACGACGAGGTAGGCTATTCCCAACATTTGATACGTAGCGGGAACGTTGAGCAGGAGCGGGGTAGCACCAAGAGCGACGAAGAAAGCGCCTAGTACGGCTCGAATCTCGGTTATCCCACGCGGTCCGGTCACGCTCAATCCCGTGAAGCCGGTCACTGCGGTGGGTCGGATCAAAGAGACCAAACCGGTTGCGATCGTACCTATGGCAGCAATGATCTTAAGTATCGTGAGTATCATCATGTTTCTCCTTTCATCTATGTGGTGGAGTTTCAGTAATGGTCTTGATCTTGAAAATCGAAATTTGCGGATTTAAGATCCGCAATCGAAAATATTCAGGTGAATAGCCCTCGAAATCGGTCTCTGTCTCCTGGTCATGATAGGAGCGACATCTCATCCGATGGGATCAGAGGTCGCCAGAGATCGAGATCTCAAGAAAGCGCCAACCACAAGCATGACCAGGACCAATCCCGATGTGATCCAGGCAGTGGTCGCAACGAGGGCGGTTCCTTGGTGTTTAACGGCGATTCCAACAAACGCCCAAATCAGTACCAGTAAATAGGCAACATCCCCTCGTGTCAGGCTGACTGCTGATGCAATAGCAAGTCCGGCGAGCAACATGATCACCGCCCACACTTCTGGGCGTATTCCCCATCCACTCCAGTTCAAATAGTCCAAGAGGGAGGTCACGTTAGCGATGGTCGCCACGGTGATCCATCCGAGATAAATACTGAATGGGACCTGCACAAGCCATCTCTCAGCTGGGGGAGCCTTCGCGCGACCTATCTCCAGGCGTAGATAGATGACGATGAGGGAAGCTAAAAGTGTCAGCATCGCGACCAAGGTCAGGGGGAACTGCTCGTAATGCCAGAGGAAGATCCAGGCGATGTTAGCCAAAGAACTGAGGACGAAAAGGTAACCGATGCGTTTAAGACGCGGATTACCTGTTTGGGCGGGGGTTGCCTGGTAAATCGCATATGCGATAAGACCCAGGTAGATAAGACCCCAGATGGAGAAAACGTAACCAGCGGGTACGAAAAATACTTGGAATCGGTCCGAGATTTCGCCTGTTGTCTGCCCGTTGATGGGCAGGGCGGTAGCAAGACTATTGACCACAATGGTGGCGATAACCATCACTACGATGATCGCCTGTCTAAGTTTGTCTTTATTCATGTCAAACCTCCTAGTTTGATCACTGAGATATTGGAGAGTTTGCTTGCATTCTTCTCTCCCGTAAAGAGGCGTTTGGGTTTCTAGTCCATCCATAGAGCGACCAGATTGCCTTTGCCCTCACACTTCTAGCATGTAAAACGAGCTACCTGTTGGTTATTAAACCTGGTAGCTAGATGCCTTCATCCCTCTTTGCCTTGGGGATCCACGGAATGAACGCGCTGGTGGTTTCGATGTATTCTTGGTAGCCTAGCCTTCTGTCTTTAAGCGCATCCTCTAGCATTGTCACTCCAGAAACACGAAGCAGCAAGAACGTCATGAGAATGGGACTGAAGATGGTCCAAAACCCTCCAGCGGCAGCTGCGATCAAGAAATAACCCCACCATTGAGCCGCTTCACCGAAGTAGTTTGGATGGCGGGTGTAACGCCACAACCCTCTATTGAACACTTTACCCTTATTGGTGGGGTCCGC
>DUEW01000048.1 GCA_011174845.1 Anaerolineae bacterium
AAAGAACCGATCTTCCTTTGGCGTTTCCAAATCGAAAACAGCTCAGATGAGTCGATCTCGTTAGACAAGTTCGTTTTGATGCATGTTGGATCATCACGTATTTTAGATCGAACTCTGGGGGGAGGCTTCTTTCTGCCAATTCGTCGTCCATTCATTGATCACGATGTGGGCGCCTTGAGGTTGCACCCAACTCCAGGAGACTTGGCCTTTTACAGCACAGGATGGCAAAGCTGGACTTTCTCCGGAGCGTTAGGTGCAGATGAGCGGATGCCTCGGACTCATCTCGGACCATTGACAGCTCCCATGGCTGTGAACGCTGGATCACGTATACCTCACCGAAAGGGGATCTTTACATCCGACATGTTCGGCGTTATCGGAGATCGTCGTAATCGGGTGGGACTTCTGGTCGGATTCCTCTCTCAGCGTGAAGCCTTTGGCATCGTAGATGCTCGCTTGGATACCTCCAACCCAAATTTATGCCTGTGGTCAAATGGAGACGGTATGAAATTGGTACCAGGAGGTAGGTTTAACACCGATTGGGCTTGTCTCCAATTTGTCGACCTCGACCATGAGGTTCCCCTTGAGCCATATCTCGATGCTGTTGCGAGGGAAAACGACGCCCGTGAAATCTCATCTTCACCGACTGGATGGTGCAGTTGGTATTATTTTTTTCATTCCGTAACCAAGGACGATGTTTTAAGCAATATGCGCTGGGCTGAGAAACGGAGGGAGGTCATCCCTCTTGAAGTCATCCAGATCGACGATGGTTTTCAAGTCGAGGTGGGAGATTGGTTTCATAGCAATGAGGGATCATTTCCTGAGGGGATGGCTCAGCTTAGTGGACAGATACGTGAAGCCGGGTTCAAGCCAGGCTTGTGGCTCGCACCCTTCATCGCTAAACCAAATGCCCAATTGTTGCGTGAACATCCTGAATGGGTTCTGCATAACTGCTGGCGATTACCCTCTATCACCGGTTTTACATTCGAAACCTTCGCTCGCGCCCTTGATGTATCACACCCAGATTTCTTGGAGTATTTGCACGGCCTTATCTCAAAAATCTCCCATGAATGGGGTTATGATTACTTAAAGTTGGACTTCCTCTACGCAGGCGCTTTACCAGGTGTGCGATTTGACGAAACACAGACCCGAGCCCAAGCCCTGCGTAAAGCCTTGAGTGTCATCCGCCAAACGGCTGGTGAAGATGTGACCTTGTTGGGATGCGGCTGCCCGCTGGGATCAGGGGTTGGTATATTCGATGCCATGCGCATTGGGCCAGATGTCGCCCCAGACTGGTCGCCTTCATTCAAAGGTATCCGATTTCCCTTTGAAAATGAGCCAGGATTTCCTTCGCTAAAGAACGCCATGCAGGCTGCCATCAACCGTGGATTTTTACATCGTAGATGGTGGGTTAACGATCCGGATTGTTTGCTGATTCGTGACCAGAATACGCGATTAACAGAAGCAGAGGTGCAAAGTATGGCGACTATCATCTCTCTTTCAGGTGGTTCGCTCTTCACATCCGATGATTTACCATCATTAAGCGACATAAGGGTAGATTGGTTAGCAAAACTACTTCCGACGCTTCCGAGGTCGGCACGCGTTGTGGATTGGTTCGACACCCCATATCCTAACCTTCTCTTACTTCCGCTATCTGGAGAAACTGGACCTTGGTACCTCTTGGCAGTGCTCAATTGGAACGTGAAGGAAGATGATTTCACAATTCATTTGGCTGAGGTAGGGTTGCCATTTGCAGAAGCCTATCATACAGTTGATTACTGGCGGAAATCCTATCGTCGAATAGAGGGTGATCGGTTGGATTTATCTTCTATTCCAGGACATGGTGTTCGTTTGCTTGCGATACGACCTGTGGGGGAAGTCCCGTTGTGGCTTGGTGACACCCTTCATATCTCTCAGGGATTGGCTGTGCGAGATTGGCAAGCTTATGAGAAGCATCTTGAAATAGTGCTTGACCTAGGACGATGCGCGCATGGGAAGGCTTGGCTAGCGCTACCCTCAAATCCGATCTCAATCATACAGGACAGTAAATCCATCGCATATCAGCGCGATTCATCCAATGTGTATATGTGTGATCTTGCCATGGATGTGAGATCACGCGTAGAGATTTATTGGGAAACGTGAATCTGATGAGCATCGATCAATTTGTACAGTTATTTGCTCTCCTATTGTTTTGTGGGCTTCTAGCTGCGATTTTAATCGGATGGCGTCAGATCAGATCCGCGCGCGGATTACCTTATTTCCTTCTGCGACGTGAGCGTCTAACTCAGGGCTGGCGTTGGATTTTCTGGGGAGTTGTGCTCGGAGTGGTTGCATTGTTAGCCCAGATTTTTGGCCTTCGGGTGGCGTATGTCATTGTTCCCCCGACACCTTCGTTGACTCCAACTGCTACTATTACACTCACTCCTACAATCACGCGCACGCCCACGATCACGCTCACCCCAACGATCAGTGGAACACCTACGATCACCTCGACCCCGACTGAGACCCCAATACCTCGACTGCCGGATGCTTTGGCACAGTTGCTGATCCGCGAGACAGTTACACCTGACCCCGATGCTGTTTTTAGTCCAATCCAAGTTGCGACGCGCCTTGATTCTTTAAATCGCGCTCTTGATCCGGCGGAGGTCTTTGAAAATCCTCTCGGCAAGCTCTTCGGTGCATTCACCTATGACAACTTACAGAATGGTGTCCGTTGGACTGCAATATGGTACAGAGGGGTTGAGGAGATATGTATTGAGACGAAACCTTGGGATGGAGATACCGGCGGTTTTGGCTATACAGAGTGCCAACCGGATCGGTGGTTCCCGGGAGATTATGAAATACAGATGTTCCTTGGAGAGCAGTGGAAAGTGACGGCGCGGTTCAAGGTCGTAGGTGCGCCCCCAATACCAACTGCAACACCCAGTCCAACTCTGTCAACGACATCTTCCGCTACACCATGATGCTTGATAGATCGTTTTGCACATTCTTGATGGTCGCCATCAAGGCATTGTAACCGCGTGAGATGGGTTCTATCTCAATGTACTCTCTTAAGCTATGTGCGTTATCACCACGCGTGATACCAATACAGATAGCCGGCAAACCCAGACTTATAGGTACGCTGGCGTCGGTCGATCCTCGTTCAAGGTTGATCTTGTTTTCCCCGCAGTCCTTAAGAGCCTGAATGGCAATCTCGACCAAAGGGTGTCTATCTGATAGCTCGCCCCCTGGTCGCTTCCCGATGAGCTTAATTTCGGTTTTGATAAGTTCATTCCGATAGGTATCAACCAGATCCATTATTTGCGCCTCGAGACTTAAAAGTGTTGCGATTCCCTCTGATCGCAAATCTATCTCCATGCTCGCTCGATTCGCAATGGTGTTGATACTAGTGCCGCCTTCGATGCGACCGATGTTAAGTGAGGTGCGCGGGTTAGTAGGAAGGGATAATGTCGTCAGTTTCGTACCTAGTGCGATCAAGGTGTGAATGGCTGAGGGTCTACCGGCATGGATCCAGGAGTGGCCCCCTTCAGTCGTTGTAGTGATTTCGTAGCGACGAATGGGTAGTCCGCGGTGATAGATATGTCCCAAGGCCATCCCCTCCAAAACGAGGTAGGCAGCAGGGTGGTCCCCAAATCGCTCCACGATCTTGTACATTCCTCGTAAATTGCCCAATCCTTCCTCACCTACATTTGCCACCAGCCATATGTCTCCAGATGGTGGCGACATGGAGAAATCGTAAGCCAATTCGACCAAGGTCGCTAAACCAATCGCGTTATCTCCAATTCCTGGTCCGGACAATCGATCCTCTGTGCGTTTCGAATCTAATGGCGTTTCGTTTGGGAAGACGGTGTCGAGATGAGCGGAGATAATCAGAGGTGATTTTGATCCACCTTGGATCCGGCCTAAGACGTTGCCGATCCGATCTAGTTCTACGTTCTCAAGCTTAGCTTCCTCAAACTCATGTTGGAGAAAGAGCGCTCGCCTCCTCTCTTCGAAGGTGGGTGCTGGGATGGCTTGAATAGCTAGGGTTCGATCAATCAAGCGTTCGAGATCCATGGTTTACACCTGCGTCACAGATGGGCGAAGTGAATCGAGACGAGCATGGACTAGTCCAGGCAGTGCATCAAGTGCGTATAAAGCACCGGAGCCTTCGATGGTGATCGAGGCGGAGATACTACCGCGCAAAGCAGCTTCAACGACATCACCTGTCTGTTCCAGTCCAACAAGGAACCCACCACAAAAGGAATCGCCTGCTCCGGTTACATCATAAACTTTAGCCGGATAGGCAGGGATGTGCCAGCGACGCTTTGCTTCATTGTCCCAGATGCTTTGACCACGTGCTCCTTGCTTGATAACGACGAACCTGCAGCCCATGGCTCCGAAAGCTTCTGCCACTTGCCAGATGTCTTTCTCCAACGGTCGGAAGTAGGAGATCGCTTCTTTCTCGCTCGGGAGAAAGGCGTCCAATCCATTGACGATGATGGGGAGTTCTTTTTCAAAACTTGGTTCCATGTAACGCTCTGAAGGGTCGAGGGTCACCGTGCGAACGCCGAATTCTCTCAATCGAAGGGGAATCGTTGTGTGGGTTAAATAATGAGCAGGCGCTAAATGTGCACCACTCACCATGGCAATATATGCAGGTAAGTCGGTTGGTCGGATTGCTAGGGACGAGAAAGTATCACGCTTTGTTTGTCCTTCGGTCGAAGAACGGTAATCCAATAACGCTTTCGGAAGTGGATGGCCGATTCGGAGAAAATGTGAGGCTGGGTCAGTGTCCACCCGTTCTTCCTGGGAAAGGTAAGCATAAAAGGTACACGTATCATGTGGCTCGCTCAGTCGATGGATGCCTTCGACGTTGATTCCCGAGTTGGAGAGTTGATCCGACCACTCGGTCGGGAAATCAGAGCCCACTCGGCTCACGATACCAACCGTATCGGTCCACAGTCGAGCTCCCACAGCTGAGTAGATTGCATTTCCACCAAGGACACCCAGGAGAACCCGTCCGTCGTGGGTGATACAATAATCTTGCCGCATTCCCCCAAGTGTGACATATTGGCACTCAGACACCGACATGATAAGACATTATACATCCTGAGCAGGGAGGTCTTTGTGGTCGATTCTCTAACCATTCAATCAGAACTTGCTGCGGATTTTCTTGAGACAGAATGGGAACCCATCAAGAAACAGGCGAGGGAAACCATTTCAAGTTTGGCATCCGAGATCGAGGAAGTGATCCTGTGTGGTTGTGGAGATTCCCACCACGCAGCCAGAAATCTTGAAATGGCATTGACAATCTGGAGCGGACGACGAGTGCGCTCTACTCCGGCGATGGAAACCTCACGCTATCTCATACCGGCGCTCAATCCCACAGTAAGTAAGACATTGGTGATTGGTATTTCAGCTTCTGGGGAAGTCGCTCGTACGCTTGAGGCAATCGAGTTAGGCATTGCAGTGGGAGCTCAAACACTTGCGCTCACTGGTTCTGATGACAGTTCATTGGCGCGTACGGCCCAAATGACTCTTTCGCTTTCCACTCCTTCTATACCCCCGGGTCCAGGTTTGCTGAGTTATCTTGCATCGCTCCTCATGGGATTCGCAGTGGTCGACGCTATAGCACCCGCCTCTCGACGTGAAGAATTGGAGCGCGTAATGCAAGATCTTCCGGAGCTGTTGAGGAAGTGGCGTATCGGACAGATAGAAATGGGTGAAGAAGCGGCGAAGAGTTATTCGGAAGGCGCGGTAGTCTTCCTGGGCAGTGGACCCTCATACGGTTCTGCCCTCTTTGCAGCGGCCAAGCTGATCGAAGCGGCCGGTATGCAAGCCTGGGGGCAGGATGTGGAGGAATGGGCTCATTTGGAATACTTTTGCGAACCGTCTTCAATGCCGACATGGCTGCTCAGTTCGAAGGGGCGGAGTGAGCGTCGTGAGTCTGAAGTAGCAGCCGCGGCGAGAGCAATCGGTAGGCAGTTTTATGTGAGTGTTTGGAAAGGTGGTAGAGACTGGCCTCCGCACGCGCGAGAAGCTCTCGCGCCTCTGGGATTATGGGTGGGACCAGTCGCCTTCGCGAGTCGTATGGCCCTCTCGTTTAATGAACAACCGTTTCGCGGTTTCGGGGGTGGTCGAAGTCGTATCGAAGGTGGGGGGGCTAGCAGGATTCGAAGTAGTGAGCGAGTATCCTCGAAGGAGGCGTCCGACTATTGGCTTAAGGGGTGAGAGATCGCAGGGGTATTTCACGCGCATGGGTGATCACTAGACGTGACGCCATCTAGCGTCTGACCTTGGTGGGTCCTCGGCGTCAACGTAATCAGACGCTCAGCCAGACCATCAAGTGAAGTTGCTGAACCTGGTCTTCGATAGGCTTTGTTCTAGAGTTGCAAGGTGATCTATAGACCCAGGAAATCAAACAACGAAAAACCATCCGTCGACAAGTTTAGCACACTCAGCGGTCCGACCTGCTCATTTGCATGAAATATCCTTGAGAACGAATGTCTTATTTGCTGAGACCTTAAAAGCGTGTATAATGAACCCCGGGCAGCATCGAGGCGAAGGGGTGCTGCCTGAATTTGAACCCAAGGAATCCCCCACATGGTACGGGCGAAAATTCTCTTATTCGAAAGCAGCAGAGCTAATGCGCCGTCCTTTGCTCCTGCGCTTGAGAAGAAGGGATACGCTGTTTCCGTTTATCACAAAATTGACAACGGTTTAAAAGCAGCCACCAAACAAATTCCGGATTTGATCGTTTTGGATGCGGCTTCGATGAAGACCAGCGGGACACGCATGTGTCGGAAGGTCAGAACCCAACTTGATGGCGTTCCCATTATCTTGGTATCACCTGACGGCACGCATCCGGATCCAGGATGTGGCTCCAGTGTGACATTGGTCCATCCCTTCACGCCGCGCAAGCTGCTCAACCGCGTCGCTCGGCTTCTACCAGGTGATGACAGCTACACCCTAGAGATGGGCCCTATCAAGCTCAACCAGGTCCAGAGCAAGGTGCGATGTTTAACCAAGGAAGCCCGCCTCACACCGAAATTGGCTCAGTTGCTTGAAGTTTTCATGCAGAACCCTGGCCGTCTGATGACCCGCAAGAGGCTCATTCGGTTGGTGTGGCATACCGACTACACGGGGGACACCCGGACCTTGGATGTCCACATGAGTTGGCTTCGTTACGCCATCGAACCCGATCCAAAGAAACCTCGCATCTTGAAGACGATTCGGGGAATGGGGTATCGCCTCGATTTRCCRCAAGAAAGTTAGGTTGCCWTTATTTGATGATATGCGCCYGMCAGGGCGCATTTTTTTNTNCATGCATRTTTGGTCGAGACCGGTAGATCGATCCGAATTGCGAAATAAATCATCACAAACGATGGYCGACTTAAATCYRCTATCGATAWAAGGATTGGGTATTTCCTATCCTGGCAGGGTGATTTGTTGGGTTGTAATTCCGGTAATCCCCCGATTGTCAAAGACGCGCACTGCAAGGGTATGGTTACCGGGATGAGGATAGGTATGTCCCATACGTAAGTTGATCTCGTCATCGCGCCACAAGCGGACGGCCTGAGAACGGCTTCGAAAAACGTTCCCGTCAAAGTCCCAATCGACTTCCCAGAAGTTGAGATTTTGAGGAAAAGCTACCGTCGGTGGCTCCTCGGATGGAATATCCTTGAGATCGATATGGACCTGAGATCCGGACTGGGAGACCGAGATCTGAGGTTTTAAAGCGCCTCCAGTAGGTCCACCTTCTGATCTCCAGATTTTGAAAGGGGCTTCAAGATTTTCCAAGAGGAGCCTACGGTATGTGGTATGGATAGCAAGCGGTGAACTATCGCACGCAATCCAATCGCGACCAAGACGGGCCGCAACGATAGCTGTGGTCCCCGAACCGCAGAAGAAATCCGCTACGATCTCACCCGGGTTGCTTGACGCGAGGATGATGCGCTCCATTAATGCTTCAGGTTTTTGCGTGGGGTAACCGGTTCTTTCCTTATGAAGTCGCGCAACAACTGGAAAATACCACCAGTCCTCAGGGACTTTTCCGCGTTCTAAATCCGGCACTTTTCCGAAACCGGCCTTAGGGGAACTGGAAAAAGTCTTGACCGTTGAGGGATCGTAGGCCACGCGCACTGCATCGGCATTGAAGGTGTAGTTCTTCGATTTTGCATAAACCAAGATCGTGTCATGTTTTCTTTTAAATGCTCGACGAATGGGAGAGGGGCCATGATAAACCCAGACGATCTCATTCAATAAGCGGGCGGGACCGAAAATCTCATCCATTAGCACTCGAGCATATGCTGAGGCGTGCCAGTCTAAGTGAAGGTAGATCGTTCCCGAAGGGGACAGCAATCTGTGCATGATTTCCAAACGAGGGTAGAGCATGTCCAAATATTCAGCGCCATCTCGCCACGTATCCTGGTAGCTAGCTACGGTCCGCCATTCGGATGGACGGCGTGAGTCCTCACCACGTCCGATGCGAGCCGAGTAAGCCTTGCCAGTCAGGAATGGTGGGTCAAGGTAGATAAGGTCAATCTTCCCTTCCCATTCAGACAAGAGTGCAGTCATTACACCGAGATTGTCCCCCGTGAGCAACTGACCAGTAAATTCCGTGGTATGGTGAGCGTCTTGTGGGTAGGTTTCAGTATCTAATTCGAGTGTGACCGGCGTGTGTTCTGGTCTCCGACGACCTTGCCATTCGAGACGAGCAAAAGGTTTGGAACGACGAGATCGCTTCATTGGGTTATCCGAATTTGTGATTGAGAGAATCGTCTAATGGAACATCAATCATCGTAATCTGTTCGATGAGCTGTAGCTTGGTATGAACACTCTGTGAGGGCTTCATGAGAACCGGGAGATGATTAGGATCGATAGCAATACCATTACATACCATGTTGACTTTAATGTTGCACAGCGTGACAACGCCTGGAGCCGCACTCCCCATTGTCGATCACATCACTTCCGGAGCCTTGATTCCGAGGAGACGTAAACTATTGGCTAGTGTTTGCTTCGCGGCAGCGGTAAGTCGAAGGCGGAAAAACCTCACATCTTTTTCCGCTTTGAGTACAGGACAATGTTGATAAAACTCAGAGAACGTTCTAGCTAAATCGTACGCATAGTTCGCGATCGTTAAAGGCTTGTAGTTGTTAGCCGATCGCGTTACTTCATCGGGAAAGCGGGAGAGGTGGTCTAAGAGTGAAATCTCCTGCACTTCTAATTCGTGGTTCGGAGGGGCAGGATCAGGTATCGTCCCAGCTTTGTTTAATATACTGTTCGCTCGCACATGGGCATACTGGATATAGGGTGCAGCTTGTCCTTCGAAATCCAATGCCCGTTCCCAATCGAATGTGGCGACCTTGTTGTTGTCCACTGAGAGCATAGGATATTTTAGCGCCCCTAAGGCTACGATTTGGGCGATCTCTTTCTTTTGGTTTTCGCTTAAGGTGGGGTTCTTTTCTTCAACGATCTCGTGCGCGCGCCTGAAGGCCTCTTGAATTAAATCATCAAACATCACGATCGTGCCTTCTCGTGAAGAAATGGTCACGTTTCCTGGGAGGTTAACAATTTCATAGGACAAATGGTAGCAATCCTTGCCCTGTTTGAAGCCCATGATTTCAAGCAGTTTAAAGATCTGCTTGAGATATAACGATTGTCGGACATCAATAACATAAATGGATTTATCGATTTGCCATTCATTAAATTTCTTGATCGCTAACGGTAGATCTTTCGTAGCGTAGAGGGACGTGCCATCGCTTCGAAGGATGACCAAGACCCGATACGTTTCTTTCTCCAAACCAAGCAGTTCGTCCAGTTTTACTACAACGGGTCCGCCGGTAGGTCGCTCGTCGACCGCTAACTCTTGTTTGATAAGTTCTTCAACCAGTACCTTCCCTGGTTTCTCAACCTCGCTCTCGTAGAAAAACACATCGAAATGTTCGCCCAGGGTGTCGTAGATCTCGTTGAAACCTTCGAGGCTACACTGGCGGGTCTTCTTCCATAGATCAATCAATTCGGTGTCATCATGCTCCCAACGCGCAAAAACCTCGCGCGCTTCGGCCTCAAATTCTTGATTATCTTCCACGAGTTGACTGGCTTCTGAGTAAATGTCCTGCATCCATCGCGTGCGATCACCTTCTGGCTCCTCACCAGCGTGGAACCTCAAGTAGCACCATAGCCATTGAATCACATGCCAACCGATGTCACCGATATAGTTCGCGCGGACAGTGTCGTAGCCCTCGAATTCGAGTATGTTAGACATCGCACCGCCGAGGATCACATTCCGAAGGTGGCCGACGTGAAAGGCTTTATGAGTATTCGGTTGTGAATACTCCACCATCACTCTTTGATTCTTTGGGTCACCGTGGCCAAAAACGTTGCCTTGCTCAAGCACGATATCAATGACTCGCTGGGCGTACTCTGCGGGTTTTATGTAGAGGTTAAGATATCCCCTCTCCGCTACGGTTCGGATAAAACCAGCAATGGGGCTGAGATCGTTGAGGACGGTCTCTGCTATTTCTTGTGCTCGAGCTGGGACATTAACTCTCTTCCCTGCTCGAGCTTCGACGGCAGCGGCTTGGAAGCAGGCATTCGTGCCGAAACCCCATTGGCCCTCGAAAGGAGTGGGCACCCATTCTATTTGGTCAGGAATGGGAACATCAAGGCGTTTTAGTGATTGACGGATCTTTAGGGTAACGTTGTTCAGCTCTTGCTCGAACATCATCCATTCCTCAGATCGGTGCATTATAGCATGTCGACTGCGATCAGACGCGAACACGACGCACCACCTGGTGCGTCGTGGATGCACTGACTCAGTTATGGATTGTCTTAGGCGCTTTTCTCAAGAGCCGCCAGGTGCTTCATCAGACGACTTTTACGGCGAGCTGCGTTTTTCCGATGAATCACGCCCTTGGAAGAGGCTCGATCCAATTCACTCACGGCTTTGCGAACTGCCTCAACTGCCGCTTCTGTTTCACCGCTTTCGATGGTAAGTCGAGCGTGTTTTACGAATGAACGGGCTCGGGTTCGATAGACCCGATTTCGCATCCGTCGTTTTACGTTCTGCCGTATTCGCTTCTTCGCCGATGGTAAGTTGGCCAAAGCGTCCTCCTACATTAGGTAATCTCGCGAAACTGAATTTTAGCGCAGGCTGATTTCCCTGTCTAGGGTTACCTTGATGTGTTAAAGCTTGTACTGTATCCGCAGGCTTCAGCCTGCATTGCGCACCCTGAAGGGTGCGACTACATTCTTTCGTTCATAGGTGAAAATCTGTAGCCGCAGGCTTCAGCCTGTGCTGCATACACTTATTAGTGTGTTGATAAAGAAAATTATGGATGCAGGGGGAGTTGTATCCTGAAAGCGCTTCCCCCATTAGGGTTTTCCTCCACCCATATCTTCCCCCCATGTGCAAGAATGGCCATTTTTGAGAATGCTAGTCCCAATCCCGTTCCCCGACGTCGTCCTGCAACACCGGGAACTTGGACGAAGCGCTTGAATATCTTCTCCCGAAACTCCTCCGGAACACCCGGACCGGTGTCGTCAACGGTGATGTCGACTTTCTCTTCCATGGCATCGATCGTTAATTCGACACGTCCGCCAGCAGGCGTAAATTTCAATGCGTTGTCGAGCAGATTAGCCAACACCCTTCTTATTTTTTCATTGTCCGCGGTAATTTCGGGTAACATGTCATCGATCCGATAGTTTAGGATAATCCCGTTTTCGTTTGCCTCTTGCACGAAAGTCCCAACCAATTCCTCAATGAGTGTATCCAAGGAGAATTCAGATAGTGAGAGCGGCAACTCGCCCGTCTCAAGTTTCGCGAGATCGAGCAAGGAATTAACCAGACCAAGCATCTGCTCCACACTTCGATTTGATATTGCAAGCGCCTGTTTAACCACAGGAAGGAGATCCTCGGTGCTTAGGGTTTTATC
>DUEW01000049.1 GCA_011174845.1 Anaerolineae bacterium
TAAAGCAGATACGGTCACGGCACTGGCTTTTAGACACCTCCAATTACTGACGGAAAAAAATGATAGGCTTCCCGCGAGTTGATAACCCGTAGGAAGCCTATTTGAGATCACAACGAATATTTTTCTCCTGTCACCGCATGATCGTTTAAGGAAGACAGGATCAATAGTTCTTACTTAAATCTAGTCCCTCATATAGATCCCCCACCTCTTCCTCATAGCCATTAAAGAGAAGAGTCGGTCGACGACCCTCCTCTCGTAAACGTTGTTCTGTAGCCTGAGACCATCGTGGGTGCGGCACATCAGGATTGACATTTGCATAGAAACCGTACTCGTTTGGGGCAACCGCCATCCATGTTGATGTTGGCTGCTCCGAGACCAAGTCTATCTTGACAATCGACTTGATGCTCTTGAATCCATACTTCCAAGGAACTACAAGACGAACTGGAGCTCCACTCTGCGGGGTAAGAGGTTTCCCATATAATCCCGTTGCCAATATCGTCAAGCTATGCATTGCCTCATCTAGACGTAGGCCTTCGACGTAAGGCCAAGGGTATCGATTATCTTTTTGGCCAACCATTTGTTCGGGATCGTAGAGCGTCTCAAATCGCACATATTTAGCATCGTTGAGCGGTTCGACTTCTCTTAGCAATGACGCGAGAGGAAAGCCTATCCAGGGGATGACCATCGACCACCCTTCGACACAACGAAGACGGTAGATCCGATCTTCTTGGGGGAACTTCGCCCTTAGGTCATCGAGGTCCAACGTCATAGGATTACTTACGAGAGCACCAACTTCAACCGTCCAAGGGGAGGTCTTAAAATCCCGCGCTAAATCCACAACCGAGGTCTTGCTTGTCGTGAACTCGTAGAAGTTATTAAACTCTGTAATATCTTCATAAGTATTTAGAGGATCTCCGAATTCATCTGATGAAGCCGTTGCATCGGGAGAGGCACCAGCATCGACATCAACCGTAGGCAGTGCCGTCTCCTTAGGGCTGGCATTTGTTGGCAAAACGATCTCTTCCCCATCGCATGCCGCGACGATAAGGGAACTCAACGCAAGCGCACCTGCGCTTTTCATGAAGTCTCGCCGAGAGATGTAGATATGTTCTGGTGTTATTTCTGAAGGATCGATCTTATTCAAGCTGCACTCCTTTGATTATGTACTTTGAGCCGTGTTCGTATTGGATCTGACTAGCGTTCTGTAGTGATTTTCATGATCTCGCTGGAACCGGATCACTCCGTCTTGCTATCACTTGAGGTTCCAATCGTGTTTTCTTTTTAGAGTAGCTGAAAGTTGCTGCTCTGCTGCCAATAAATCAATGGCGTGATGCCGTAGGATAGCATCGAGATCGTTCCAATGTTAACAAAGTTATTATCTCAATTGGATATATTTTATCATCAATGTAATAATCCGGGATCATGTTAGAATGTTTTGACCGAGATACTACTGGTGATTTACGAATAAGACATTCGTATATACATGCACTCATAAGTGACTTGGTCAGGAAAGGGTGGAAACCAATCCGAAACTGCTGCTACAGGATATTAACTTGAATGGACGTTTCTCCACATTGCTATCCTGACCATCGCCTCGACTGTATAATGGTGATATGTTAACGAAGGAGAAACTCGAAGAAGATCTTAAGAACGCGATACGCTCCAGCGACGATGTACGCAAGCGTACATTAAGGATGGTGCTCACCGCGATTAAAATCACCGAAGTGGAGCGACGAGAACCACTCGACGAACCGGCATTGCTGTCTGTGATGCAGAAGGAAGTAAAAACCCGTCGAGAGGCGATCGAAGAGGCCAAGCGCGCTAACCGTGAAGATCTGGTCGTCGCAGCCGAGGACGAGCTTGCATTCCTAAATAGCTACCTCCCCCAGCCACTTACACCGCAGGAATTGCAAAATCTTGCCAGTCAAGCGATCGAGGAAGTTGGAGCCTCTGGTGCGGAATCTATGGGGAAGGTTATGAAAGTTCTAATGCCGCGCGTTCAAGGTAGAGCCGATGGCAAAGCCGTCAGCGCGCTTGTGCAAGAGTTGCTCAGCAAACGCTAATCTGAACCATGGAAGATCCCTCTGGGGGAAGACCCTCCATCGGCGAGCGTATCAAGCTCGCTTGGCAAGCAACCCGATTGGGGCTAATTTTCGCCCTCGGTTTGATTGGGACGATCCTCGTTCTATCTCTACCACAAGTACAAAATGGATCAACTTTTATCCTTGAACCGGGCGATGTTGCCCCACAGGATATCCTAGCCCCTTATACACTGGATTTCCCGAGCGAGGTCCTAACCGAACAAGCCCGCGCAGAAGCCGCTGAGGCGGTCTCCGATATTTTCGACCCACCTGATAGCAATGTGGCCAGACAACAACTTGAAAGTTTAAGAGCGGTACTTGACTATATCGATTCCGTTCGCGCTGATCAATTCAGCACACCAGAAGAGCTCATCGAAGATCTGGTTTTAATCGAAGAGGTTTCTTTAGACGCTGAAGTTGCACAAGCGTTATTGGATCTACCTGATCCACGTTGGGAGGCAATTAAATTAGAGACGACATCGGTGCTTGAGCAGGTGATGCGTAGTGAGATTCGGGAAAACCGGCTGACCGAGGCGCGACGATCGGTACCAAGACTTGTCAGCATCACTTTACCAGAGAGCCAAGTTGTTTTGGTAAGTAATTTGGTGACCGCCTTCGTAGCTCCGAATACCTGGCTCAATCAATCCGCAACCGAGGCGGCCCAAAATGAGGCTCGTTCATCGGTCGAATTGGTTCGCAAATCATATGCCGCTGGGGAGACGATCGTAAGCAGAGGAGATAAATTAACCCCTCTCGAGATTGAAGCACTGGAAGCTTATAATCTATTAAAACCACCTGAGCCCTGGCAAACAATCGCAATCCAAGTGCTATTGGTCACACTCCTAGCAAGCACTTTGGCGCTGTATGCCTACCGGATTCACCCAAATCAAATCAAGAAGACCCGTCAGGCATTAACCATTAGCATTATGTTCATCCTCGTTGCTCTGAGCATGCAACTCATGATCCCGGGAAGAACTGTCTTACCCTATCTCTTTCCAGCAGCAACCCTCCCCATGCTGTTAGCCGTGCTCTTCAGTTCCGGTATGGGCATTATGAGCGCATTAGTCAGTGGTGCATTGGCAGGTTTCCTGGCACCAAGAGGATTGGAGTTTGCGTTATACACCATTCTTAGTGGTACTATGGCTTCCTTAATCATCGGTCGTGCGGAGCGATTAAGTTCCTTCTTCTGGGCTGGAATCGGCACTTCGGTTTCTGCAGCCATGGTGATCGTCATCTTCCGTTTTCCGGATCCAGCGACGGACCTCCTTGGGAAGGCGACGCTTATGGGAGCGGCTATCATCAACGGTTTGCTCTCAGCAAGTCTCGGATTTGGATTGCTATTAATCGTAGGTAACTTCCTCGGCATCACCACCAGCTTGCAGCTGGTTGAACTATCTCGTCCTGACCATCCATTGCTTCAACTCCTGCTACAAAATGCTCCAGGAACTTACCAGCACAGTTTACAGGTCGCCAACCTCGCTGAACAAGCAGCTCGATCTATCGGAGCTAACCCATTGCTCACACGCGTCGGTGCTCTCTATCACGATGTTGGCAAAGCCCTTCGACCTCAATTCTTCATCGAAAACCAGGTGCCTGGGCAAAATGTACACGAACAGTTAGACCCTACGACCAGCGCCAGCATCATCATTTCGCATGTGGAGGATGGACTCGAAATGGCCAACAAGTATCGTTTACCGGAGAGCATCCAAGCCTTCATCAAAGAACACCATGGTAACCAGAAGGTCAGATACCAATACCACGCTGCCATCGAGGCTGTCGGAGGCGATAAAAATCTCGTCAACACTCATGAGTTTACCTACCCTGGCTCCACCCCGCTCACGCGTGAGACAGCTGTGCTCATGTTGGCGGATGGCGTTGAAGCCAAAGCCAGAGCAGATAAACCTCAAAACCGTGAAGAGATTGATAAGCTCGTACGTTGGGTAATTGAGGACCGATTATCTAACGGACAACTTGCTCGTACCGATTTGACATTAAGAGATCTAGACACGATCCGATCTTCTTTCACCAATACACTGAGGAATTTCTACCACCCCCGACTGCAGTATCCTGAGCCAGCTGAAGAGGACACCGCTCCAGCCCAACACCCGCAAGACAGCGCGTCAAATCCCCCCAATAGTTCATGAGCTACAAAGCGCATTTGCACTGCGATGCACGGTATGAAAAGGTCTTCTCTGGTTTGGCTACTATTGCAGTAAGCGTACTCTCTCATGAAGGAGTTCCTCCCGGAGAGCTTACCATCGTACTTACTGACGAACACGTTATCCAAGAGCTGAATCAGCAGTATTTGGGTCACAATACACCAACGGATGTCCTATCCTTTGCCGATGGCACTCTTGATCCTGATACCGGAAGTGTTTATTACGGTGATGTGATCATCGCGCTATCCGTAGCTGAGACCCAAGCCGAAGGTGCTGGTCACCCTTTAGAAACTGAACTTGCATTGCTCACCGTCCATGGCGTTCTACATTTGTTAGAATACGACCACTCTATCCCGGAGAAACGGGATCGTATGTGGRMCGTGCAAAGRGACATCTTATCGAAYCTGGGATACMAGATCACACTCCCGGAGGATATGGCATGATKAAGCCTAAACAATCCCGTTCCCGAATCGCTTCKTTTCRTCAYGCYTTCGCYGGYTGGTGGTATGTCCTTCGGACRCAGAGGAACGCGTGGATTCATGGYWTAGCMACAATARSMGTAATTGKRTTGGGAGYTTGGYTGGGTATCGAACGACGCGAYTGGGCAGTCTTGCTCCTAGCCATCGGACTTGTCTGGTTAGCAGAGTTCTTGAACACTGCYCTYGARGCGGTCGTCGATCTYGCCAGTCCCAAGATGCATCCYCTAGCGCGAGTYGGAAAGGATGTCGGYGCTGCTGSGGTTCTYATTTCRGCTACMACWGCAGCCGTTATTGGKTTTATGATYATSGGTCCRCCCYTRCTRCAAAAAMTGGKYCRYTGAKGATYGCTCCCCCAAAGGAATTATTGCAGCCCYGCYTGTTCTRTGCCATAATGCCTRAGRYGGGCAAAATSATNGCCNGTAATARYWACGCGCMCTSYAWTWTGAGGGGTAAAATACRAAATMGCAGCANCARMGTYAGCGAGGAAGATTTCRCTCCACAACAATNNTNGYGWATMAGATGAGGTYTTTATTTGATGGGGTCTAAKYCGWCACRAGGTAATTTATATAARGCWGCCACAACCACGTTCGATTTCGAYAATCCTGGKGAAACCATCGACGGAYTGCTKRCTCTTACAAGGAMKCTCACAGSATCCGAACGAGTYGCRCTWTATGAATATCACGARSGAGAGACRAYCTTTATCCCACGTTTTGCSATTGGRRYACCAATGGGAAATCTTGGGAGGCTMTCATCATCCACTGAYGATCCRATCYTAAGRASSGTTTTAGCTAAYCACCAGGCAAYMGCAACYGANYAAGANCTACAAGGCRCTCTCTCTGCCCCTTGCTCCTGGAATTGTCGCTTGTGCGCCWTGTATCACCGGTGAACAGACRGTTGGYYTGCTCTTTGTGGGYAGAGMGAATCAACAMACTTATAACGACGAAGATCTCGCTACACTYGARGTYYTAGCCACACGYRTYGCKGAARCMCTSCTCCTCGCYCGYCAATCAGCCAGCCAAACATATACYTTCCATAAACTATCCTTGTTATAYCAAGCCAGCCACGCCATCACGGGCACGCGCGAYCGTCARGARGCYATCCGCCAAACCGCGGCTCACCTTCTWAAGGCGACRTCAGCCGATTTCTGYGARGTAATGGTCTTCGATGARACAAACGGYYACACAAACCGCTTCAGCCAACAATTAGAYAAATCRATGCAACMGACTSTKATATCGGAAGAGGCYGACKCACTGCCYGATTACCCCATTCACAAAAAAGTRTTACGRGAGTTTACGCCATACACCCTGAGYCTGGTRCCACCMATRGGTTCGACYAAAGATATCGCAATGYTGGAGAAYGAGGGSKTCTCSGCRGCRACCATCTTCCCWCTCGCCACACGAAATCAGGCTTTGGGCATTGTACGAATGTTGTACAACAAACCCGGTAGACAGATCAACGAACAAGAAATGGAACTCGCTCAAGCGATCATCAATATCGGCGCTGTTGGATTCCAAGATGCGATCCACTTTGAAACCGCCGAAGCACGAGCAGGCCAGCTACAGGTCTTGGGTGAAATTGGTCGTGAGATGACCTCCACACTCGATTTGGAAGCGGCTCTTGAGAACGCCATGCTCCATACCCAACGCCTACTCCAAGTGGAGGCTTGCGTTCTCTTCCTGCTGGATGAGATGGGCGAGAAATTAGTGCTCAAGGCGAGCGGCGGTAGGCATCTCCGTATTCGTGATGTGGCTATTCGCATCGAGGAAGGCATCGCGGGTTGGGTAACCCGCAATCAGCGCCCCCTCATCGTGAACGATGTCCGGGCTAACCCGCTGTACCAAAGCGCGATCGATGGTCAAACAGGGTTACTGACAACTTCTGTGCTCTGTGTTCCTATGGAACGGCGCGATGAGGTCCTTGGTGTCATCGAAGCGATTAACCATCCTCGGGGCACCTTTACTGAAGCCGATCAACAAGTGCTCTCGTCCGTCGCCTCCTGGGCTGCTATCGCCGTGGACAATGCCACGCTCTTCCAGCGCGTCGCTGAGGAGCGCAGCAGGCTTGAGGCGACCCTCGTAGAGACGGTAGACTCTGTTGTACTCACAGACACGTTGGGGAGAATCATCCTCATCAATCAAGCTGCTGGACAAGTCTTCCGCATCAACCCCGACCGTGCCGCCGGTCGCTTGGCATCTGAAGTATTTGCAGATCACGCCCTTGGCGATATGCTGATGGATCAGGAGATCAGTCTCCCAACGAGCCAAGAAATCACGACACCAACAGAGCGAATTCTCTATGCGACCATAAGCGAGGTCACCGACGTCGGTCGTGTCGCTGTGATGCAGGACATCACGGCTCTCAAACAGATCGACCGCATGAGGTCTCAACTGCTAGGCACAGCAGCACACGATTTGAAGAATCCTCTCAATGCCATCCGATTGGGCGCGGATCTGCTCTACGACGCACCACTCAATGAACAACAGCGAAGAGCGTTGAGCATGATGCAACGGGCTACCGAGAGCATGACGAATTTGATCACCGCTCTCCTGGAGACCATCCGCGTTGAATCCACCGCAAATGTGATTTATGAACCCTGTCAGGTCAACGATCTCATACGCCGTGCAATTGAGGATTTACGTCCACTGGCGGAGGCAAAAAAGCATAAGATCGTTTACAAAGCTCCCGACGAATCTCTACTCCTCATGGGCGATCCGAGCCGGCTAAATTCGGTCATGAGCAACCTCTTGAGCAACGCCATTAAATTCACCAAACCGGCTGGACAGATCACCATCAGTGTCGAGTGGGATGACGAGCAAGCCACGATCAGGGTGAAAGACAACGGACCTGGTATTCCTGAAGATGAGATACCACGAGTCTTCGAGCATCTTTTCCGCGGCCGGATCAATGTGGAGGATCCCGATAATCCAATTGAAGGTACGGGCCTCGGCTTAGCATTAGCTAAAACCGTCATCGAACAACACGGGGGCCATATATGGGTCGAGAGCGAGGAAGGCAAAGGCAGTACCTTTTTCTTCTCGCTACCTCGCGAACCTACTCCCAAGACAGGATCACTCCGCAAAGAGTGATGGCGTTTACAATACCTGCCTCGTTCTTTCAAGTGAATATTCTCAATGGTTAGTAAACCTGCTTTCTACTTCGGAACCGTTGGCTCACCGGGTTCGACACCCAAGAAACCTGGCGGCTCGGTAGGTGCCATTCTGCATCTGGCGAATCAAAGTCTAATGGCTTACGAATTAGGTTGGGTTCGATCCATCCGGGTATCAGAGGAGACTTGCGCCATCATCAAGCAAACGGCGGAAGAAGCAGGTGTCAACATCAGTGTACACGCCCCGTACTACATAAATTTAAACGCAGATCGTGAGGAATGGCCTAGGAGTCGGAAACGATTGATGGAAGCAGCTCATTACGGTGATCTCGCTGGAGCTACCGACATCGTCTTCCATCCTGGCTCATATTTCGGAGGCCCTCCTGAGGAAGCTCTTGAAGTTGCCCTTCCCAGGCTACGCGGTTGCGTCGAAGAACTTCGTTTTTCCGGGAATCAGGTCACACTGCGACCCGAGACGATGGGTAAAGAGGCCATGCTGGGTTCGCTCGAAGACACCCTGATCCTATCTCAAGAGATCGAAGGAGTTGAACCTTGCTTAGACTTTGCTCATCTACACGCCCGACCTGGGGACGGCTCGATGAATTCGTATACTGAATGGCGAGAGCTTCTTATCAAATACGGTGACACCCTTGGGTCGGATGCCTTACAGCGTCTCCATTGTCATCTTTCCGGAATAGAATACGGATCCAAGGGTGAGCGTAATCACCTCATGCTGTCTGATTCCGATTTCAACCTCGAGGCTCTTATACAGGCTCTGGTTGATCTCGATTGCCAGGGCCGTATCCTTTGTGAAAGCCCTCAAGACATGGACGTCGACGCTCAATATATTAAGGAAACATGGGAACGAATCTCAGGTATATAGCGTTGTGTATGATGAGCGCCTGGGCAAGCCACCAGTTATATTACGAAAACTAGAGTCTCGAACCATTTGTCCACAAGACGTCCGTTGAGTGTCGCGTTGAGCGCGACACGCTTTTTACCTAAGCGCATAACCGCCTCACATACCTTGAAAAGATCCACTCTGTTGCAATTCCGTCTAAATTTTCTATACTAAAAACACCTCCCTACTTGATAAACAAATCCCTAGGAGTTCCATCATGGCCCAAACCGATCTGCATGAGAAGCTGTGCGGCTATTATGAATTCATGTTGGGTACAGTGCCAAACCGCGACGAATTCATTACTGCACTGCGCCACACCCTGACCGAAGATGACATCCGGGTCATCTTCTTGTTGCCCTTCACCGGCGAGATCAGCTATGACCAGTTCGTTAGAAAAGCTGCCAAAATTGGTGTTTCACCGGAGGAACTGGAAGAGATCATCCGCCGTTTAGTGCCGGAGGGCTTCATCGCCACTTATATCCGCACCAAAGAGTTGGATTTCGCCGGGCGTCCCTATCCCTCCACCGAGCCCCTCATCTCGGTCCATACCGAAGGAAGGGTCTTCGCACGTGGGGAGATCATCAGCATGACGGAAATGCAGGTCCGCAAATCGGAGCACGATCCCATGCGACAGGCGGCCGCCCATTGGATGGACGCTATGATCGAAGGCAGCGCCGTTACCATGCCTAACAAAACTCCCTACTACCGGGTCATCCCCATCGAACCCACCCTGCCAGAGCAACCACGCCGCAAGACGATCCAGGTGGGTGAGAAGATCGAAGACCCACGCGCCGTCCTGCCCTTCGATGTGGTTTCCGAGATGGTCCGCAACGAACACGTCATGGCCGTGGCTGACTGCTACTGCCGCCGTACCAAAACCATTCTCGGTGAAGGCTGCGACTGTCCCACCGAGACCTGCATGTACTTCAACGAGCTGGCAGCGCTGCAGATTAACGCCGGCCGTGCCCGTATCATCGATGCAGACGAGGCCATCCAGATCCTTAAAATGACCGCAGACGCTGGCCTGGTCCATTCAGTCAGCAACTGCGAGGGGCACATAAGCTGTATATGCAACTGCTGCATCCACGCCTGCGGGATCATGAAATCCATGGCCCAGGGGGGACGGAACGCAGGTGGCGTCTCACGTTATGAAGTGGTTTACTCAGGGGAAGACTGCAATCAATGTGGCATATGCGTGGAGGTTTGCCCCATGGACGCCATGACGCTCAATGAGGACCTTCATGTGGACGAAGAGCGCTGCATTGGTTGCGGTGTGTGCGTCTACAAGTGTCCTACTGAGAGCCTCAGCATGACCTGGCGTGAGCAGACTCCAAAGATTTACCGCGACAGCGCCAGCCTGAATCGCCAACTCACCATCGAAGCGGCCGTAGGCTTAGTCAAAAGGAAGATCACCGGGAGAACATAACGATATAAGCTACGAATTCTTTGGGAATTCGATTTCCTCCCTGCCCAGCAACTTATCACGGATACGTTCGATCACGATTTCGAGATGTTGGGGCTTATGGACGAAATCCAAATCATCCGTTCGAATGCTGAGCACTGGGCACAGATCGAAGCCCGCCATCCACTCCTGGTAATACGAATCCAGCAGCTTCAGATATGCGGCATCAATGCTTCGTTCCATGTCCCGACCGCGATCCACGATACGGTCCAATAATACTTCTACAGGGGCCCAGAGGTAGATGAGCAGATCAGGAAGCGCCAAGGACCCTACGATGAGGTCAAACACGTGTCGATACGTCTGATAATCTCGTTCTGTGATCGTTCCTAGATTTAAGGCCGCTCGTGCAAAGATCTCTGCGTCCTCGTATATCGATCGATCGATGATCGCCGATTGGGCGGCACGAGACAGCGCCATATGTTGTTCTGCACGATGTCCGAGAAAGAAGATCTGCAAATGAAAAGCCCATGCGCGCATATCAGCATAAAAATCGGCTAAATAGGGATTATCCACAACAGACTCATAGGCGGTAATCCAGCCAAGCCGCCTGCCCAAACATTCGGTGAGCGAGGTTTTGCCGGAGCTGATGTTGCCAGCTACAAGGACGAAGTGTTTTGCCATCCAGACTATCTCCTCTGTGCCTCGATTGAGTCAGAATTTCTATCGTCGTTTTTTCCCCTTTGAGATACAGGGTGTCCTTAGTTTACGCAGAAGGGGACCAAAAGAAAGGCCCCCATAGGGGCCATATCGGATTAGTCGGGTTTTACTACAAATAACCGCCTTATGCACACAATTCCTCTGAACCTAACACTCACTGAAACCACACGCATAGCACTTTCGGCAACCCTCTTCCCTGACGACCGCCCCGGCACCGCACTCGGGGCAG
>DUEW01000005.1 GCA_011174845.1 Anaerolineae bacterium
GGCGGAGGTGATCTGGTCGATAATTGACGCGGTCTGCTTCATGGTTAAGTGGCCGTTATCCAAGTAATCATTGAGCGTGCCCACCTTTATAAAGGGCATGACGATGTACGCCATACCACCCTCTTCACCATAATCAAGAATGGGCACGATGTTGGGATGCTCAAGTCCGCGCAGGACCTCGGCCTCACGTTCGAAGCGCGTTCTGAAGTTTGGCTCCACGGCGAGTTGAGGGGAAAGGACCTTGATGGCGACGGTCTTTTCTCGTGTTAAATCCTGTGCTTTATAGACGCTCGCCATCCCTCCGCGTCCGATCTGTTCGAGGATGTGGTAATTTCCTAAAACCCGACCGATCAATTCAGACATGCTACGTCCAACGTCTACCATTCTCCGCCCTTATCGTCTCTCATCCCCCGAAACGCGCAAAGCCTCAGACCAGCGAACCCGCGGTTTGAGGCGTGTTTCTGGGATCGACACCCTTTCCTCCTCGAGATTACACGCGCCTCTTGCTATGTCTTTTCTCTGGACCAACGTTCCACAAGGCGCGCAAGAAGTCATGAATCACGTGAATGATCAAAGTTAAAAGAAGCACGGCGCGATTCGGATCGCCTGCTTCTTGCCGCCTCGCCCGTTCTAACCCGAATGGGCGCTACGTCAGAATAGTAGCACGATCGAGCCCATGGGCTCAATGGGTGGGTATTCCTAGCCCGATTCTTGCAACTTATCGCCCTTGAACGTATGCTGCATGCAATCGTTGCACCAATGTGGCCGCAGGTTTCAGCCTGCGCAGTTTAGTAAAACGCACCCTGAAGGGTGCGGCTACTTTTTATTTGCCTTGCCAATGCGGCTGCAGGCTTCAGCCTGCGCAGATAAATAAAACGCACCCTAAAGGGTGCGGCTACATTGGATCTCACCTCCCCGAGAGGATGTTAATGTTTCAAGATCATCGTAGGGGCGCACGGCCGTGCGCCCCTACATTGTAAATTCATATCGCAGGGTCAGTGAATGCCCTCCAACATCCATCCTGTTATTATCTGCAGCCGCAGGGTATATCTTGCGCAGATTAACAAAACGCACCCTCAAGGGTGCGGCTACTTTTTATTTGCCTTGCCAATGTAGCCTCAGGCTTTCACCTACGACCTCACAATGGATCACTGATATGCTGGTTTTATCCTCAACACAACCTGTCGGGCATTACAAACTTAAACTCATGTCAAACCGCTCTCATACCCATAGCTATGACCTCACCCCTATTTCATCGATTCAACCTGACAGCCATTAGCCAACGTTACTTTAATGTGATAACCAGAACTGCTAGCCGCTCTTTTAAAAATAAATGCTATTGATTTCGACCCTCCAGATTCAAGTGTTCCACCAACACCACCAATCGGCGTTGGCGGTTCACTATCAGTCGTGTCCCATATAGATACACCACCAAATTGGACTACATCCAACCTTTGATTCGAAGTCGGCCAATCTAACCAGATACTACTCACAGTGATCGTCCCAAAACCATCATTATTGAGCGACCACTTCACCACCTTTGCTTCAACGATGAAGTTGCTGAGGGTAACTCCGCTGCAAATCTCCTGCGTGGCGGTCGGCATTGGTGTCGAAGTTGGGAGTGCAGTCAGGGTTGCGGTCGCTGTGTAATTTACAGTAGGTGTAAGCGTAGAGGTCGTGGTCGCTGTGTAGTTTACGGTAGGCGTAGGCGTGGAGGTTGAGGTTGGGGTTGAAGAGTGAGTAGGTGTTTATCCTGGTGGTGGATAAGAACTAGGTGTGCGGGTGGGTGTTGAGGTAACTTTCAGCGGAGGCGTTTGCCCGCCAGTGGTCATAGGGCTGCTCGTTGTTTCGCTGGATGGCGGAAGATCGGTCTCCTCATAGATCGGAGTTGAAGATAGGGTTGGGTTTATTGAACCAAGACCACCGCCCCCACCAAATTCATTTGCCATCTCCGTCAACGTCGCTGCGACAGCAGTTTCCACTACGCCGGGAGCTAGGACTGTGCCTTCCTTTGGGGCAATCGCAGTGGAGAGCGCGTATACCGTTGCCATCAGATCAACCTTCGCATCTGCTTGAGCCAAACTATCGGCACTCGGGCTTAATATAGGAATTACCCAGATAACCAGAGGTAGCGCAAGCAAAAGGAGAAACATGACTACTGCGACAGCCACGATTCTCCGCCGAGATTTACCAGATCTAACCATCCCTTCAAATCGAATCCGATCAATGACCTGCGTTACGCGATATAGGTGCGAAGCCCAACCGCCTGAGTCCGTCGCCCGCTCCAGGGATATTTTTAAGGCCGTTCGAAAGGCGGCGTTAAAATCCTAGACGGTGGGATAACGATGCGCGGGATTCTTGGCCAACGCTTTGATCAACACCGCTTCGATGGGTGCGGGGAGATTGGGGTTGAGGTCTCTGGGTCGTGGCAAGGGTTCGTTGATGTGCTTGAGCACCACGCCCATCGGAGTGTCCGATTCATAGGGCAAATAGCCCGTCGTCAATTGGTAAAGCACGACTCCTAATGAGTACTGGTCTGAACGAGCGTCGATTGGGCTGCCCTGACATTGCTCGGGTGACATGTAGGCCGGTGTGCCGATCACCGCAGAGCCGGTCAGGCTCTCCTGGGCATCTGCGAGATGAGCCAAGCCAAAGTCGGAGAGCATGGCTGTTCCTTGTTCATCGAGTAAGATGTTCGAGGGTTTAATGTCCCGATGCACAATGCCCTGTTCATGTGCATACGCCAATGCACCTGAGAGCTCACTCATCAAGCGTGCCCCTTCCTGAGGTGTCAAGGGGCCTGATTTCAGCTTATCCGCGAGCGTGCCAGTGGAAACGAAAGGCATGACGATGAAGGGCGATCCCTCATGTTCGCCAAAGTTCAGAATGGGCACGATATTGGGGTGTTCCAACTGACGGAGGACTTCCACCTCGCGCTCGAAACGAGCCTTGAACTTGGGCTCCTTCACTAGATAGGGAGCAAGAAGCTTGATCGCGACCTCGCGATCCTCTTGCAGATCGAGCGCCTTATGAACCGTGGTCATCCCACCTCGCCCGATCTGGTCAAGGATGTAGTATCGCCCCTGAATGAGCCCTAGTAACGCAGACATTGATAATTTCTTTTTCCGACGGCTTCCTGTCCTGAGGTACCTATGCGACCTCGGTCCGCCTTTAAGTCATGTATCCTGCTTCAGGTGAGAAGGTCCTTCCCACACGCTCAAAGAGCATTCTCACCACCCCAGGATGCAATGATATTCAAGCACAAGTTTTGTTGTCTATAGTATACAACGAAGGGGGGGTAACCTTGAGTAAATTTGTTGTGGTGTCTGATCATAAATCTCGTATGAAAATTCTAACCGAAACACGGAAGGAAAAAATAGGGTGATCGGGTTCCGTGCACCTCCCATCCGTTAGAGAGCTGGAATGATACTTACATGCGCAGAACTACTGATCGAACTGGGAGAGGTCAATAGAAGAGAGAGGAAAGGTTAGGGAGATATCGTGCATAATAAGCCGGTTCCCTCAATTTTGAAAGTGATCACGAGATTATAGGAATTGAAAGGAGCAGCATAAACTTTCTTGAATTGGAACTCCAAGTTTTTATCGTCGTCCCCCTTGATATCTCGTTTATCCTCTCCACTGGACCAAGGCGGCATCTGAGTCGGAGGGTCTTCGTCGCCCACTTTCCATATGTCATCTCCACCTAACTTCACCTTTTCAAGCTTTTTATGATCTGCTGGCCAATGGATCAACATGTCGGTTATGGTGATCCTCACAGGATTCATGTTGATGATCTTCAGGATGAATTTATCATCAGGAGCGGATATGGGATATATCTCGATATCATCACATGGATCACGAGTTGGAGTAAATATTTCCGTTGGAGAAGAAGACACCGTTGGCGTCTTGCTAGGGACCATCGTCAACGTGAGCGTCGTTGTTCGTGTCGGGATTGCGGTCCTAGTGAGCGTTGGTGTCCGGGTTGACGTCGGCGTAGGTGTCCGTGACAACGTCGGCGTGATGGAAGAGGTGACCGTCGGTGTAAATGTGAGCGTGGGAGTGGGCGAGATGAATCCGATCGGCGTATCCGAAGGCGTTGGCGTGATGGTGGGGGTTCGCGTGATGGTGGGTGTTCTTGTCCGCGTCGGGCTAGGGCCTGCTGTACTTGTTCGGGTAACCGTCCTAGATATCGTAGGAGCTAAAGGATCCTCTGGAGTTCCTGCGGAAGGCGTCCCCGACCCCTCGATCGTGACTGTAGCTTCGCCTATGGGAGGAATGGGTTCCGTCACCATCGCCGTCAAGGTAGCTGCTACAGCTGTCTCCACATGCCCGGTCGGCACTACCGTCCCTACTTCTGGCGCATTGGCCGTGGAGAGGGCGCTAACCGTGGCCATTAAATCAATGGTGGGGCTGGTTCGTGCGATCTGGGTGGTCCGATCTCCGGCGAACGCAGAACCCAAACCAAAGGTGGAGATCCCCCAGAGCGCGAATGGACAAGCCAGCAGAAGCACCAAAAGAAGCGCTAGCGCATACCGCTTGTTGAATCCTTTCTTCTTTTCTTTGTGCTCCTCCTCATCCACCAATGTGGGGGTCTCGATAATTGGGCTCTCAGGCGCTTTACCAATGGCACCCGGTCTTAGCAACCCCGAGACAGGATCCAAGGCCTGTTGCAATGCCTCCTGGAACTCACGGTTAAACTCCATGATCGAGGAGAAGCGCATGCTTGGATCTTTCGCCAACGCTTTGATCAGGATGGCCTCCACAGCATCAGGAAGATTAGGATTGACCGAACGTGGCCTGGGCAGAGGTTCTGTGGCGTGCTTGATGGCGATGGCGATCGGCGTTTCACCATCGTATGGCAAACGCCCTGTACTCATATGGTAGAGCATGACACCCAAGGAGTACTGGTCGGATAAGTGGGTGACCTTTCCTCCGTTGATCTGCTCGGGAGAGATATACGCCGGAGTCCCGACCAACGCAGAACCGGTCAGACTCAAAGACGCATCTGAGATATAGGCGAAGCCAAAATCGGAAAGCCACGCGTTGCCCTCTTCGTCGATGAGAATGTTGGACGGTTTGACATCTCGGTGGATGATGCCGGCGTCATGCGCGTACTGCAAGGCAGAAGCGATTTGGCCGAGGATTCGGGCACCCTCTGTAACGGTTAATTCACCGCTCATCATGCGATCGCGTAAAGTGCCCACCGTCATGAAGGGCATAACGATGTAGACCAGACCGTTCGCCTGCCCAAAATCTAGAATCGGTACAATGTTAGGGTGTTTTAACCCATGCAACACCTATGCTTCTCGCTTAAAACGAGCCGTAAAGTTCTCCTCAATCGCGAGCTGAGGCATAAGCACTTTGATCGCGACCGTCTTCCCATCGGCCAGGTCAAGAGCCTTATAGACAGTCGCCATCCCTCCTCGACCGATCTGCTCGAGGACGGTGTACCCCCCGATGGTCTTTCCGATTAAATCTGACATGACCCTCTAGGTTTCTAGGCGCGCAATCAAAACCAGCGATCCACTGGCGAACAATGCCGGCGCGCAGTACCGCTTAATCACAATCAAGCACCAAGTCATAACGGTCCTTGCTTCATCAGCATAGCACGGCCGTTTCCCGAATATTCCTTTCAATCTACTTTCAATATTCGGGTCAAGAAACTCGATTCGAGATAGGTGTTTAGGAACAGTACAAACTCGTAACGTACTTGATTCTGACAGGTCTCAAAGAAAAGCGGGGGACAGTCAACCTAAATTGAATTGATCAGCCTATTGCGTGGGGGGAAAACCTATGAGTCAAAGCAGAAACTTTACATAAATTAGCAAGCTTGAGAGAAACTACCCTATCTTAGGCAGGTTCAATCGTCCCGTGGGGGTTTTCCACGGGATGAAATCGCGTAGGATCGACCCTCCGATAAACTCCCGAAGGATGGAATTATCGGGGATCAAATCAACATCCAATGGTAGAAACCATTCCATGAATACGAGCAATCGCTTGGCTTCGACGTACTCATCCGTTCCAAAGGGAACCTGTCTAAGAATGGGTTCTGCCAAGGGAGCCAGGGCGGAAACCTCGTACACCAAAGCGGAGTTAAACATCACATCAGCGTTTTCTTGAAAGGGGAAGATGTATTTGTTCTCCCCTCGCTGCACGGATTCCCAACGATGAATGGTCTCCGCCGCTGAATACCCGCGTTGAGCCGCATCTCGCACAATTCTCCGAATCAGCCGTGTGTCCGTGGTTGATACCCGGTTGTATCGATCTAAGTTTAATTGGGTAAGCGCAGAGACATAAATGCGAAAGGTATTTTTAGAAGGGATCTCCGGAACAAGATCCGGGCTCAGTCCATGAATACCCTCCAGTAGAATGATCTGATCGGGGGAGAGTCGAATTTCATTCCCCTCTTCTTGCTGACCCTTGATGAAGTTGTATCGCGGCATGCTTACTGCTTTACCATCGATCAACGTACGCAGATCATGGTTCAAACGCACCAAATCGAGGGCACGGAGTGATTCGTAATCAAGTTCGCCATTTTCATCTTTGGGCGTTTTCTCACGATCAACAAAAAAATTATCTAATTCAATCGGAAATGGCGAGAGTCCGCGCGCTAAAAGCTGGATCGAGAGACGCCTAGTGAAGGTCGTCTTTCCCGAAGCGGAAGGTCCGGCAATCAGTACCAATCGTACATGCTCCCTGCGTCTGGCGATCATTGCCGCGATCTCCGCGATACGACCCTCGTGCAATGCCTCAGAGACTAGAATGACTTCTCGTGCGCGACCGGCGACGATGGCTTCGTTCAGCGCACCCACATTAGGCACCCCGAGGGTATTCAACCAATCACCGTAACGAAGAAAAGTGGCCAGCAATTTGTTGTATTCGGGGACAGGCAGCAACTCAGTCGGTCGATGGCGCTGAGGGAATCGCAGCGTAAATCCATCTCCTGTCCGCTGCAGCGCGAACCATTTCAGATAACCTGTGGTTGGGACCATATATCCATAGTGATAGTCACGGAGGGAACCCAATTGATAGACGACGAGATGTGGCTTCTTGCGATTAGCAAGCAGTCGTACTTTGTCGGTATAACCCTTCTCCTCAAAGTAAGCGATGATGTCTTTAAGAGGAACAAGGCTTTTAGCAAAGGGAAGATCGGCTTCCACCAGTTCTCGCATGCGTATCTCGAGACGATTAAGCTCCGTATCCGTGAAGGGTGGCCTTCCTAACACCTCACAATAATAGCCTCCAGATGCGATGGAGTGATCGATTTCTAGACTGGCATCAGGGTAGAGTTCCTCACACGCTGTAGCCAGTAAAAATGTAAGCGAACGTCGATAAATACGCATACCATCAGGAGACTCCATGGTTACTGGTTTAACCTTGGAATCCATCTCGATCGGGTAGGTCAATTCTCGCAGTTCGCCATTGACAACGGCTCCCACAATTGGAGTCTGGTCGTTATTTTCCTCAGCTAGGAAATCTACCAACTGGCTACCGCGAGGGCCTTCGAGTACGCGTCCGTCTGGAAGATGGATTTGCACCGTCGGTCTTATTTCTGATTCAACAACGGATCTTTCAGGCTTACTGGACATATGATCTTTTACCTCTAGAAATTTCATTCTACCCCAAATGGGTTGGTGAATAAATCCCACTTCTCCCCTACTGGGCCCAAAGCCGCATGAAATTGGGGCAGGGTTGTCCCGCCCCGGCGGGCTGGGGTCGTTCACCCCGCGTAGACGGGGCTCGCGGCCCGAACGGGGTGCGAAACGGCATGAATTGCCCCTACAAGAATTGAGGCACAATTTTACGCGCTGTATGGGCGGTTCGCGAACCGCCCATACAACATTAAAAATAAATTAAGGGGTACGCGCCCATCCAATTTCTCCAACGAAACGATTAGCTGGATGTACCTCATCTTATAAAAACGAAGGGGTAATGTGTAGCAGGAGACTCCATCGAAAGAAAAAAAACCAAGGGATCTGGATCACCCGCGGTCTTTATTAGACCTACAAATTGTAGGCCACTTCGCTATCTAACTACGAAGCATCACGCTTCACAGGCCAACAACAAAGGACCAATTGCCGAGCGGCTTTAACCTCATCCATACGGCCAAAAGCCGTCTTATGTGGTGCTGTCTTGAGCACCTCAGGATTGGACCGCGCTTGTTCGGCGATTTCGACCATCGCCTCGACAAACGCATCAAGCGTTTCGAGGCTCTCCGTCTCTGTCGGTTCGATCATTAATGCCTCGCGGACAATCAGCGGGAAATAGTTGGTCGGTGGGTGGAATCCATAATCCATCAGGCGTTTGGCGATGTCGAGCGCGTAGACATCCGGTGCATCTTCCCAGCGGCCTTCAGCCACAAACTCGTGCATGCAGATCCGATCGTAGGGGATCTGATACACATCCCGCAACCGTACACGGAGATAATTTGCGTTCAGCACAGAATGGTCAGCGACGTCCCGTAAGCCCTTTTTGCCTAACACACGCATGTAGGTGTACGCCTTCACTGCGACAGCGAAATGTCCGTGGAAGCTCTTTACCCGTCCGATCGTCTTCTTCGGGGTGACGAACCCATAGAGAGGCGGGATTACATCATCACCTTCTTCTACAACATCGACCAGCGGTGCGGGTAAAAAGTCCACCAGGTGTTCGGCGACGCCTACCGGTCCAGATCCTGGCCCACCTCCCCCATGCGGTGTTGAAAAGGTCTTGTGCAGGTTATACTGCAGCACGTCAAATCCTAAATCACCCGGGCGCACTATGCCTAACAGGGCATTCATGTTCGCACCATCGCCATAAACCAATCCCCCACACCCATGAATCAGTTCGATGACTTCTTTAACATGCTCTTCAAAAAGACCAAGGGTGTTAGGATTGGTGAGCATCAAACCAGCGACTTTATCATCGCAATGTCCCTGCAGCGAGGCCAGATCCACATTACCTCGCTCATCGGAGGGAACCTCGATCACCTCCATCCCGCTCATCGTTGTGCTGGCCGGATTGGTGCCATGAGCTGAGTCAGGAACCAAGATTTTGTACCGTTTCTCATCTCCCCGGTCCCTGTGGTATTTGCGGATCATCAGGATGCCCGTTAATTCACCGTGGGCACCAGCTGCGGGCTGAAGGCTTACCGCGGCAAAACCGCCGATCTCACTAAGCCATTCCTGCAGGCTGTACATCAAGGCCAGATTTCCTTGAGCCGTATCAGGATCCTGTAATGGGTGGGTAAACGCGAAGCCAGGCAGCCGAGCAGTGTCTTCGTTAACCTTGGGGTTGTATTTCATGGTGCACGATCCCAAGGGATAAAAGCCCGTGTCCACCCCGTGGTTCAATTGAGAAAGGCGTACAAAGTGCCGTACGACATCGATCTCAGAGAGTTCGGGCAAAGGTAAGTCTTCCCGCGTAAGATCTTTGGGTAGCGCCACCTTTGGTACGTCAGGTTTAGGCAACCCCAAGGCTTGTCGTCCTTTGGAGGAAAGTTCATAAATTAAAGGTTCAATCATGAGCCACCTCCGCCAAGACGGTCACTAGATTGTCAATATCTTCCTTGCTGATGACCTCGGTGACTGCGATCAGCATGTGATCGGCTAGCGTTGAGTAGTCCTGACCGAGATCGTATCCACCGAGCATGTCATACTCGAGCAACCGATCATTGATTTCGGCTACCGGTCGCGGACATGCAACCACGAATTCATGGAAAAAAGGGCCTCGATACCACAGGCTGAATTGATCAAGAGCATCAATCTGCTCCGCGGCATAATGCGCCTTGTGGTAACAAAGCTCAGCTACGTCACGTAGACCTTGTCTCCCCATGATCGAGAGATACACAGCCGTTGCCAGAGCCATCAGCCCTTGGTTGGTACAGATGTTGGAGGTGGCTTTATCACGCCGAATGTGTTGTTCTCGAGGTGTGAGGGTGAGCACATATCCACGTTGACCCCGGCTATCGACGGTCTCACCAACCAGTCGGCCAGACATCTTGCGTACATACTTCTGGAGAGTAGTAAAGATGCCCACATAAGGTCCGCCGTATGAGAGCGGGATGCCCAATGGTTGGCCGTCTCCCACAACAATGTCAGCACCAAATTCGGAGGGTGGTTTCAGCAACCCTAGAGCCAACGGATTGGCGACGACACAGAACAGCGCCTCGGTTTCACTGGCTGCCTTCCCCAGCAACCTGAAGTCCTCGATCCTACCAAGGAAGTCAGGGTATTGAACCGCCACCAAAGTTGTCTCCTCATCGAGCATCTCTGCCAGTTTCGCTGTGCTGGTGTCCAGGGACTCATCACCAACGATCGTCAGCCCCATGCCCTGGGTATAGGTACGAACAACTTGACGATAGTGAGGATGGATCGTTGGCGAAAGCAGAACCTTGTGCCGTTTACCTCGATGCTGGTTCAGTGCCAAGATCACAGCCTCGGCGAGCGCTGTAGCACCATCGTAGTGCGAGGCGTTTGAAACCTCCATACCTGTCAAATTGCACATCAGGCTTTGATATTCGAAAATGACTTGCAGCGTACCCTGGGAGATCTCCGGTTGGTACGGTGTGTATGCAGTGTAGAATTCATTCCGTCGCAAAATATGATCGATGACCGAGGGGATGAAATGATTGTACGCCCCAGCGCCCAGGAAACAAGGGACGTGCTGAACCTCCAAATTCGCCTCCGAGAGAGTGAGCATCTCTCTCGTGATCTCCATCTCCGAGATCGGATCTGGGAGATCTAGATCCGGAAATCGCACCTCCTTGGGGATGGCATCGTATAGTTCTTCCATCCGCTCCAACCCGATCGCCGCCAACATGGCTCGGCGGTCTTCGTCAGTATGGGGGACATACGCCATCAGTGTTCTCTCTCCTGGCAATATTTCTCATAGGCAGCCGCATCGAGCAGATCATCGAGTTCCACTGGATTGGTGATCTCGAACTTTATCATCCATGCTTCACCGTAAGGATCTGCGTTGATCAACTCCGGCGTGTCGGCCAGATTGGCGTTAATTTCCGTGATGACTCCCGTGATGGGCATGTAGATAAAGGCAGCCGCTTTGACCGATTCAACCTCTCCAAGGGCAGCGTCTTTCTCTAACTTATCTCCGACCTCCGAAGAGATCTCGACGAAGACGATGTCTGATAGCTGGTCCTGAGCATAATCAGTGATCCCAACCGTACCGATATCCCCTTCAACCCGGACCCACTCGTCATTATCGGTGTACTTCAGATCAGCAGGAAATTCCATCTTGGTCTCCTTTCAAATATAGCGAGCCCATCATAAAACGATACGAAGACGCACATCGTCGCAGTGTGCGTCCTCTGTCACAAACCTGAGAGATTCACCGTCAGCGGACGGTTTGCCCCTTCGGTGTCGGAAGACTTTCCAGAGGGTCGGCCAGATAGGGTCCTTTGACCTGAGAGTTTCACCTCGCGGTCGCACTCCATTGCGAAGCTTGCCCCTTCGGTGCCCGTGGAAGCCGGATCTCTCCCCTACCCGTGCGTGATGATCAAGATCATTCTATGGGTCGGGCTGTCAAGTGTCAAGGTGGCGAGAAAGAAGCAAGCTACAAGCTTCAAGCTGCAAGCCACAAGCTACAAGCCACAAGTCGCAAGCTTCAAGCTGCAAGCCACAAGCTTCGCACCAATCGATGAGCTTCTCATAAACGAAGCCTGAATGGTTTTTTTATTAAACCTCGGACTAAGCCTGCGGCTGCATCGGTCATGTAAAAATAATAGAGTCGCACCCTTAAGGGTGCGTTGAAAGGACTTGCGTCGGTTAAATCTATGTCTACGGAAAATAATCAACCGATGTACACGCGGGGCACTCTCGCGCCCAAGCCACAGACCACTTCGTAATTAATCGTCTCCCAGCACGTGGCGATCTCCTCTGCGCGAATGTGCTCGTCCCCTTGATGACCTAATAAAACCACCTCATCACCCACCATCGCCTGGGGAACGTCATCTAACCGCACCATCAATTGATCCATGCAAACACGTCCCACAACCTGCACCTGCTGACCATGGATTAAGACAGCATTGCCTTTCACCCGACGATAGCCATCGCCATACCCTACCGGCACGACACCAATCCTTTCTTCCCTGCGCGTCTTGTAGATATGACCATAGCTCACCCCGGTACCAGCGGGGTAATCTTGAACGTGTGTTAGGTGTGCTTTCCAAGCCAGCGCCGGTTGAAAGCCATCCGGTAAGGGAACTGTAGGTGAGGGGTCTAGACCATACAATGCAATACCAATGCGCACCATGTCAAGGTGGGTTGATGGACGTGTGAGAGCGGCAGCCGAATTAGCAGCGTGTGTGATGGGAGGCCTAAGACCTGCAGCCTCAATCTCGGCCAGTAGATCCAGGAACTTCCTCTCTTGCAAGGCTGTTGTTGGATCATCCGGCTCATCGGCTCGGGCGAAGTGTGTAAAAATGCCCTCCACCTCAACGCCGGGCGTTTTGGTCAGCCGGCCTAGCAATTGGTAAGCCAACGCTGGAGGGGCTCCTAGGCGGCTCATCCCAGTATCAACTTTAACATGGACGATCGCAGGTCGACCCGCCACACTTGCTGCTGCAGACAAGGCCTCCACCTGCTCTGGATGAAAGATGGTCAAGTTCACATTGCGACCGATTGCATCAACCAAATTCTCATTGGGTGTATACCCGAGCACCAGGATGGGCGCTTCAATCCCCGCTCGTCGGAGTTCAAAGGCTTCCTCCACACGTGCCACCCCGCAATAGGTCGCGCCGGCTGAAACTGCAATTCTGACCATTTCTGTGATGCCATGGCCATATCCGTTCGCCTTGACCACAGCCATCAAGCGCACACCGGTCAGTTTGATCAGTTGATTAACGTTCTCGATGATCGCTCCCCTATCGATCTCGAGCCAATTGGAGTTACCTTCTCCAGGGTTCATAGAGGCGAGTATAAGCCCAAGCTTTATGGATGACAATGGTAGGCACAAAAGAGTATAATCCTAGGTCAATGACCCCAGAAGGCTGGATCACCCTAACGATTATCGGCGTCGCTGCCCTGCTTTTGATCTCCGAATGGCTACGACCAGACCTCATAGCACTCATGGTCATTCTCGCCCTCAGCCTTACCGGTGTCGTAACCCCTCAGGAAGCATTTTCCGGATTCAGCCGCTCAGCAGTGATCGCCATCCTCTCGCTCTTCATTCTCACCCACGGACTGGAACGTACGGGTGCCACACGCTGGGTCGGTCATCAATTGTTACGCTTGGCGGGTACCTCAGAGCACAGACTCATCGGTGTGTTAATGCTCACCAGCGCGAGCCTGGCGGCGTTTATGAATACCATCGCTGCTACTGCCGTGCTTTTACCCATTACCATGAGCATCGCTCGTCAAACGCAAATCCGTCCTTCTCGTTTGTTGATACCCCTCGCTTCTGGTGCCCTGCTAGGTGGAACCACAACGCTGCTAACGACAGCCAACATCATCGTCAGCAGCACCCTCAGCCAGAATGGCCTACAGCCCTTCGGACTTTTCGAGTTCCTACCAGTTGGCTTACCACTTGTGATTGGGGGAACGATGCTTATGATCTGGTTGGCCCCCAGACTGCTTCCGGCTCGGGACGTCGCGGGTGAGATCGTGAGGATACGACGACTTCGTAGTGAATTGGCCGAGGTATACCACCTGCGTGAAGGTACCTGCGAAGTTACTGTCCGACGCGGTTCGTCCATGGCTGGTCAGACCTTAAGCCAAGGCGGCTGGGGACAGGATCTGGGTTTAACCGTGCTCGGTATCTCCCATGAAGGACGTATGCTCAAAGCCCCGAATCGCGACACGGAGGTTCAGGAAGGCGATATCTTGTTGCTCGAAGGCATGCCAACCCCTGAGCAAATGAAGAGCTATGGCTTGGATCTGATGTATGAAAGTGACCTGATCAGCAATTTGGCTTCGGAGGAAGTCCCCTTGGTGGAGGTGACTCTCGCCCCACGCTCCGAACTCGAAGGACGAACGCTACGCGACATTCGATTCCGCGAACGGTACGGTCTTCAGGTCATCGCTTTATGGCGTCAGGGTCTTGTCCTTCAACAAGATGTTGCAGATCTCAAAATGCATTTTGGTGACGCTATGTTGGTACAGGGTCCGCGCCCACGGGTCGAACTCCTAGGATTAGATCCTAATTTCTTGATCTTAGAGGAGGAGACGGGTGGTCTCCTCGGCCTACGAGCGTTGTTAGCAGCAGGGATCATGATCGTCAGTATCGCCATGGCTGCCACGAATGTACTTCCCCTGTCCATCGCAACCTTGGCTGGCGCTACGGCCATGCTGCTAACCGGCTGCCTAACCATGGATGAAGCCTATCGCTCCGTCGAGTGGAGGACCATTTTCCTCATCGCTGGCATGCTTCCATTGAGCATCGCTCTCGAGAGTACAGGGACTGCCGCCCAATTGGCCGAAGGCCTTTTTCAATTGACAGGAGGTGTTACTCCTGTGGTGATGGCAGGTATTCTTCTACTGATCGCCATCGGACTTAGCCTCCTTCTCGGAGGTCAGACGGCCGCGGTCGTCGTGGCACCGATCGCCATCGCCTCCGCTACTCCGATCGGCGCTGATCCACGCGCATTGGCGATGACCGTTGCCATTGGCTGTTCGTTGGCGTTCATCAGTCCTTTAGGCCACCCGGCCAATCTTCTAGTGATGGGCCCGGGCGGATACACATTCCGCGACTACTTTCGTCTTGGAACACCCCTGACACTCCTCACGGTCGTCATCGCATTGGTGGCGCTACAATGGATGTGGGGCCTGTGAGCATTCCTTTTTTTGAATTAGAAGCAACGGATGGCGCTGGGCGCGCCGGAGTCATCCATACCCCCCACGGCGATCTTCAAACCCCGCTCTTCGCCCCTGTCGGCACCCAGGCCGCGGTGAAAGCCATCACTCCCAAACAACTTCAACAAACCGGAGTCACCCTCGTCCTAGCCAACGCGTACCACCTTTACCTACGCCCGGGCGATGAACAAATTGCGGCGTTAGGCGGTCTTCATGAATTCATGTCCTGGAGGAAGCCGATCCTGACCGACTCGGGCGGTTTCCAGGTCTTTTCACTTGCTGAGAATCGCCAAGTAGATTCTGATGGAGTTACCTTCCGTTCTCACATCGACGGTTCGATTCACCGCCTCACTCCTGAAAAAATCATCGCCATCCAGGAAAATCTCGGCGCCGACATCATCATGGCTTTCGACGAATGTTCGGAACCGCATGATCGTGCGTACAATGAACAAGCACTGGCCCGCACCCATGCTTGGGCCGAGCGTTGTTTAACGGCAAAAACCCGCTCCGATCAAACGCTCTTTGGAATCGTACAAGGTGGGATTTTCGCAGACCTGCGTGAGCAGTCAGCTTCTACCATCGCCTCTATGGACTTTCCAGGCATCGCCATCGGAGGGCTTTCCGTGGGGGAGAGCAAGCAGGACATGCTGGCCATGCTCGAGGTTGTAGGATCTGTCCTACCCCAAGGTCGACCGCGATATCTCATGGGTGTCGGATCCCCAGAAGATCTGGTTGAGGCTGTCGTACGTGGGATCGATATGTTCGACTGCGTCCTCCCCACCCGCATGGCCCGCAATCATGCTGCCCTCACCCTGCTCGGTCGGCTCAACCTGCGCAATGCGAGCTTCGCTGAAGACACCCGACCGATCGATCCGGATTGCACTTGCTACACCTGTCGTACCTTCACCCGAGCTTACTTGCGGCACTTGATCGCGTCGCGCGAAATGCTCGCTGCTTCATTACTCACAATCCACAACCTCCATACGCTCATCTCACTGACCGCGAATTTAAGAGAAGCGGTTATCCATGGGCATTTAAATCAATTCTCAGATCAATTCCTGACGAACTATCACAAGCACCGCCCACCGGAGTCCTAATCGATGACGCCTCTCGAAGCGCTTGTGCTCGGTATCGTACAAGGAGTGACGGAATTTATACCCATATCCTCCTCGGGCCATCTCGTGCTAGTGCCGTGGCTCCTTGGATGGTCGGAACCTGGGTTGGCTTATTCCGCTCTTCTTCATTGGGGTACCCTGTTGGCTGTGCTGGCTTTCTTCCGACGTGATCTTTATCGGTTGTTGATTGCATGGTTCACGAGCCTGCGCGATCGATCGCTTGAAGATCCGGAGGCACGTATTGCTTGGTGGATCATCATCGGCAGCATCCCGGCAGGAGTGATCGGCCTCACCTTTCAGGATTTTTTCGAATCGCTTTTCAACTCGCCGAGGATCGTAGCTTGCTTCCTTTTGTTCACCGGCTTGATCCTCACGATCAGTGAACGCCTAGGAACACAAAGCCAGTCAGCTGATGACATGCAATGGTACGACGCATTGCTGGTCGGTCTCGCACAGGCTGCCGCGATCACACCAGGCATTTCTCGATCCGGAGCGACGATCGGCGCTGGCTTATTGCGCGGGATTCAAAGGGCTTCTGCGACACGTTTCAGCCTGTTGCTCATGGTGCCGGCAATTTTTGGCGCCGGGATCCTTTCCTCTCTTGATCTAGCTAGAGAAGGTATGCTAGGTAGTGAGTGGCTAGTATTGATGATCGGGTTTATCTCCGCTACGATCAGCGGTTATCTTGCCATCCGTTGGTTGGTGAACTATCTGACCCGTCATCCTCTGACGGTCTTCGCAATATATTGTGTTACCGTTGGTTTTAGTGCGTTGCTTTTGAGTGTGTTCCGTGGTTAAGCGCCTCTTCCCTCTTTTCTCTTGCTTGGTGTTGGTTGCCTGCGCGACTCCGCCAACTGCCACCCCCACGCCCTCCTTGATCCGAGTGGCCACAACACCCGTTTTTGAGGGTCTGGTGACTCAGTGGGTCATTGAATACGGGGAAACCCAGGCTAGAAGCAGGATCGATCTCCGGATTTATCCACTTGAAGATGCGCTAAAAGCAGTTGAAACCGGAACGGTGGATGTTATTGTAACTGGCACACAACCTCCGCGAGGTTGGTTCGCAACACCGTTGTCGTTGGAAGGAATCGCGGTGGTGGTGCACCCAACCAACAGCATCCGATCCTTGAATCACGAGGACTTGGCAGCTTTATTCAACGGCGATATCGATTCCTGGTCCGAATTGGGCGGAGAAGAATTGCCAGTGCAGCCCGTCATACCGCTCCCGCGTGATGAGACGCGAGACTATTTCGTTGCACAGGTCTTGGAGAGCTCGGGATTCTCGCCTGACGCATTATTGGCCCCCTCGCCTTTCGCAATGGCAACTTTGGTTGCCGAGGGTGAAGGAGCGATCGGTTATTTGCCTCTTTCACAGGTTACTGACACGGTGCGTGTCGTGAGGGTTGACGGCGTTCTCCCAAATGCAACCACCGTGGAGGACGGTCGTTATCCTCTCCGCATGGAGATCCTCGCGCTCGCCCCCGAGGAGCCAGGAGGAATGACGCGCGAATGGCTCGCCTGGCTCCAGGATTCTGTCTCTAAAAGCACACCCTAAATGCGATCCATATAGGATCAAGCAATTCCGTAGGGGCAATTCCTGCCGTCTCGCACCCCGTTCGGGCCGCGAGCCCCGTCTACGCGGGGTGAACGACCCCAGCCCGCCGGGGCGAGACGGCCGGCGTGCCGCCGGCTGTAAGTGCCGAGTGTTCTTCTCGGCGTCTCGCGGCACGAACGGTGAATTGCCCCTACGCTATCCCAATGGGGAAGCATTCACAAGTGATGGACTCGGTGACGGACAAGAAAGACCAGAAATCTTCCTACGGGCTGACCAACGGTTGCCAATCCGGTTGCATATCATGGCTGATCGGTGAGTTGGTGAGATTAATTTGTCCCTGACCTCCGAGGGTCATGAGGTAGATCTCAAACTTTCCATCGCGTGAGCTGGTAAAGACGATGTACTGGCCATCAGGTGAGAATTCCGGCTCTTTGTTCCCGTTGGTGGTAGTCAATATCTGGTGTTCCCAACCGCGACCATCGAGCGGGACAATCGCGATCTCGTTGTTCCCGCGTTGGTAATACCAGGTAAACGCGATTTGCGAACCGTCTGGGGACCACGCCAAGTGATCAACACCAACGATGCGGTCATTGCGATCATAATCCACGGGCACGCCGCCATCGGGGGGTCGAAGAAAAATCTGTGCCGGGGCTTGGTTAATCGAAACCGCGACGGCAATCGTGTGCGTACTAGGTAGCCAATCGAGGGTCATCGAATCCTGCGGCGCCCAGGCAGGTGAGTATTCGACGGCACAAAAGTCAGGATCGCAGGAGATGTTTCGCGGCTTCACATCTGTGCAGCTTCCTGACTGACCAAGACAGGCGGCGTCCATGATAAAAACCTGGCGCAAATCGTTCGCTCGGGTGCTGGTGAAGAGGATCTGATTGCCGTCGGGAGACCAGACAGGGTCCGTGTCATCCCCAGGGCTGTGAACGACCCAATCGATCCCGGTGCCATCGGCATTGATGACTTTGATATCGCGACCAAGCTCATTACCGTAATCGTCCGTTCCCCCATCGGTGACATAAAGCAATCGTGTGCCATCGGGGGACCACCTTGGTTGGAATTTRTCCCCRGGATCGACRGTWAATTGGCGYTGATCRGCGCCATCGGCRTTCATGGTAAAGATYTGRAACACATTCTCCACKCGATCGCTGACGAARGCGATYCGCCYTCCACCTCCGAGGGCTAYGGGWGTAGCCGTGGGTGTYGAGGTCGTGGAKGGTGTAATGCTTGGTTCGAGWGTCGGTGAKGGYGTCAGCGTTGACKGTGGYRYRGTGGCGGTGAGGGTYTGAGTMGGACTCGMTTCWAYCACSGCCACGATCGGYGCCGTTTCWGMAGGMTCGATTTCRGAGCGMGAGAAGGGTARACCGCCCATGAAWCCRATGGCTGYCCCACCACCGATGAKGATCAAGGCCAAWGCCCCYAACCCAATCCACARRCCTGTGCGACGACGTGGRCGAACCTSCGGTATGRCCGGTTCRACGACACCRCGWRYCGCTGGGGATACGGCTTGGGGCGGRGTTCCCTCAAGGACRGTCTCRGCRACAGGTTCWTSATAMGCATGCGGTCGTGTATSTTCRAGRATCGTTKCGAGAGYYATCTTRCCGYGYAGYGCGGYTTTRAAGGTTTCAATATCGGGAAAGCGSATRTCYTKATCAAGKGCCAAGGCTCGWGTGATKGCSGCGTCGATATRTTCAGGGATTGCGGGRTTCAGGGCACTAGGTGGGGTGAGSTCCAKTTTCTTGATGGTRCGCTCGATGCTGTCCGTCGGACGTTGGCCGGTAAGCAGYGCGTAYAGTGTGGCTCCCAGYGAGAATTGGTCGCTGCGTGCRTCTGTRCGCTGTGCGCCGTATTGCTCCGGGGGTGAAAASCCCGGCGTCAAMCCMCGAGCRCCGGTRGTGGTCACRGCTTGATCGAACTCCTTGGCGATGCCAAAGTCGACCAGCACRATCGTGCCATCRGGYTGTAATTTWATGTTRGCCGGTTTGATGTCGCGRTGAATMACAGGAGGYTTGCGKGTRTGTAAGTAGGTCAAMCCRTCACATACTGCGTCCAYCCARGTGAGCACYTCGTCGAYSGTCGGAGGTTGACGWTCRGCCCGTGWTTGTARATCCTCGCCYTCGATGTAATCCATTACRAGRTACTGTTGTTCCTCGAGGATGAAGTGATCYGTCACCCKCGGTAAGTTTRGGTGACGGAGRYTTGCGAGGAGCTCGGCYTCGCGRCGGAATTGYCGYTCCGATTGAGGRCTGAGRTTCAGATTTTCTTTYACYGCAACGCGGAGGTTRAGCGCTTGATCGAAAGCCAGRTAGACGGTRCCCATGCCGCCYTTWCCCARTTGGCCTTCGATGCGATAGCGTCCTCKGAKGATKGTKCCTGGTTGAAGAGACATGAYCGGATTTTACGTCATCGRAGGAAGCCGGTCAATCCRCCTAGGGTTATAATACCYTGAGRYRCKAARYYTTAGTTKCSTRCAGGATGTATGAGAAGGYGGTARGTYTTMWTTCCCTGAGATCATAAAGAAAATACAACGAAGGGAGCGCACATGGCACAGTYGGAYACCCTGGATWTGGCTCCGCTARAAGATCTCCTCGCRCRTTATGCAAAKYGCGATCGYAGCCAACTTTTRCCTGCGYTACTCGATGCCCAGAGCMTGTATGGRTACCTRCCCRAACCTGTYTTGGAGGYCGTTGGGCARCATYTGMGCGTTCCCTTAGCAGAGATCCACGGAGTGATCGAGTTCTACACGATGCTCTAYCCSCGCCCGACWGGGAAGACYRTCGTGCGCGTGTGTACCAGCCCKATGTGTGCCCAAGYTGGYGGGGAGGAGGCTTTYAMYGCTGCATGCCGTCACCTCRGCGTTAACCCTGATGGACRGGATGCGSAGGGCAACTATCTGGTCGARAAGGTCGARTGCTTAGGATTRTGCGATCACGCGCCGGCGGCYYTGGTTGGCGTGAYACCGGTTGCCAAGATYMATTCAGAAAYGCCTGGGCTGTGGATCGAGGGYCARCASGAGGCTCCTTTGGGMGTGATCGGCGGTGARCCRCGWTGGYTRTCCGGRCGATGTGGAGTGATCGAKCCTACYGACTTRRYGGCYTTCGAATCRASCGRYGGTTTCGCYGGTCTYCGYCGAGCGCTRCRTGAGATGAAACCGAGYGAAGTATYGGAGGAGATCAAGRCCTCGGGCYTGGCWGGTCGAGGTGGCGCGGCTTTTCCCACGGGTCTTAAGTGGGMGTACACCGCRGCGACGGAGAGTGAGRCACGTTATRTCGTGTGTAACGCTGAYGAGTCTGAGCCAGGCACGTTCAARGATCGAGTGCTKATGGAGGGCGATCCGTTYTCTRTCTTGGAGGGGATSGCCATCGCTGCYTATGCCATCGGATCKCAMCAAGGTTTTATCTATGTGAGGGGAGAATATCCTCGTGCACAACGCAYCCTRCAGAAGGCGATCGAARTTGCCCGARAGGCGGGTTACCTGGGAGAAAAAATCCARGGRAGTGRTTTCTCTTTTGATGTGATCYTGCGATCTGGTGCGGGAGCATAYATCTGCGGCGAGGAGACGGCRCTTTTYGAATCTATCGAGGGYAAGCGYGGTTAYCCYAGGTTGAAACCYCCTTTCCCMACRACCCATGGTCTTTTCAGYCWGCCAACGGTGATYAACAATGTCGAGACSYTRTGCRCCGCAGCCTGGATCATCRCCMACGGTTCCSRAGCCTATCGATCTTTGGGYASCGAGAARTCACCGGGRACGAAGCTWTTCTGTCTATCRGGGGACATCGCYCAKCCGGGAGTGTATGAAYTRCCTTTCGGCRCACCTTTAGGGAAKYTATTAGACCTAGSCGGKGGTGTGCAAGRCGARCTCCAGGCGGTGTTGCTCGGAGGTGCGGCAGGTGCTTTTGCTGGACCGGACCAGCTTGACTTGCCGCTGAGCTTTGAGGGGCTACAAGCGGCTGGTTTGGCGCTTGGATCTGGGGTGGTGATGGCGATCAATCGAAAACGCGACCTGCGCCAAACGTTGCTAAGCTTGGCGCACTTTTTCGCCCACGAATCCTGCGGTAAATGTCTCCCTTGTCAACTTGGGACTCAGCGACAGTTGGAAATCCTCGTTAGAGTCGCTGAGGGGAAGGCAAGTAAAGCGGACATTCTTGCCCTGGAGGACATCGGTTTCACGATGACAAATGCTTCGCTGTGCGGTTTAGGTATGACGGCAAGCACAGCGATCCTCTCTGCGCTCGAACGGTGGCCGTACTTTTTTGTAAATAATAGATGAGTCATTGCTTGTTGGGAGGCTTTTCTATGGTTGATGGCGCAATGGGGACGGGATGGCATGAATATCGGCGAGGCTGGCAATGGGTTCAAGGCGAGGTGATTGCTGAGGCGCTGATGACGCTCTATGTCAACGGAGCGAAATTATTGACGCTGATGAGTACACCGTATGAGTGGAACGCATTGGCCTTGGGTTTCCTTAAGAACGAAGGTTTTATTCAAACTTTGGAGGAGGTCGATCACATCTACGTCAATGATCAAGGTTGTTGTGTAGATGCGTGGCTCCATCATGCGATCGAGGTGCCGAAGCATAGGATCGTCACCAGTGGTTGTGGTGGAGGCGTGACCTTCGGTGTTCGAGGGAGCGCGATCGAACCGCTCGAATCTGATATGCGCATCGCGCCAGGAAAATTAGTCGAATTGTTCAATCAACTACACGCTCCCGGAAGCTTGCATGCGCGAGCGCGCGGGGTGCATTCAGCAGGTCTTGCGGATGGAAAAGAAATTTTGGTTATGGTCGAGGATATCGGTAGACATAACACCATCGATCGGCTGATGGGGGTGTGTATGTTAAGTGGGATTGAGACCGAAGGGCGCGTACTTTTAGCGACCGGTCGCATCTCCTCCGAAATGTTGCATAAGGGTGCCAGCATGGGATGTCCGATCGTCGCCTCCCGGAAATCGCCAACCTCAATGTCTATCGAGATGGCAGAAGCCTGGAATATCACCCTGGTTGGATATGCTCGACGTGGGACCTTACGTGTTTATACCCATCCAAAAAGATTGGGCTACACAGGACCAGCCACCGTATCGTTGTCGGAGGATAAAGCAGTTGATGAGAACTATAACCCTTCGAGACCCTGACTTTCTCGAGAGTCTGGGGCTAAATTGCGGAGGGATCAGGAGGTGGGACAGCCGTGTCTGAAAAAATCCAACTTACCATTGACGGCCGTCAAATCAGCGCACCACCGGGCACAACCATCTTGGAAGCGGCCACAGAAGCCGGGGTAGAGATTCCTGTCTTGTGTTACTTCGCTCACACCACCGCAAATGGATTATGTCGTCTGTGTGTGGTTGAGATCGAGGGTCAACGCGGATTGCAGGCGGCTTGCGTGACCGAGGCCCGACAGGGGATTGTGGTGCATACCAGGTCCCCCAATGTAGAGAGAGCTCGGCGCACCATCCTTGAGATGTTGGCTTCGACGGTGGACTTATCAGAGAGCCCTGAGCTTCAAGCGATGCTGAAGACATATCAGGCACATTCCGAACGTTTCGAGGGTGGCGTAAAACGTCAGCCACCGATGATTGATGACAACCCGGTTTACATTCGGGATTACGAAAAGTGCGTACTTTGTTGGCGATGCGTTCAGGTGTGTGCGGAGGATGCACAATACACCTACGCCATCAATTTCGCTGGACGAGGTTTTGGCACCTCGATCGCTACATTTCTCGACAAGCCAATGCCACAAACCACGTGTGTGTTTTGTGGGCAATGTGTAGGTGTCTGCCCCACCGGAGCCCTCAAGGGCAAGCGTGAATACCTATTTGAGCAAGGTGTGGCGCCGGAGGAGATTTTCGACGTCATACGAGCGCAGGGAAAAGGTAAGCATTCCCAGCGTGGACCTCGCCTGGATTAGTGGAGGGAAATATGCTGCAAGCGGATCGCATTGTACACACCACTTGTCCTTACTGTGGAGTTGGTTGCCAGCTTGATTTGCATATCAAGAACGACCTGATCTTCCGTGTCTCCGGACGGTTTGATAATCGCGTCAATTATGGCAATCTGTGCGTCAAAGGACGATTTGGTTATGACTTTGTGCATGCCCCCGACCGATTATCGGAGCCGCTGATGCGAGAAAGCCGAAGCGAGGCGTTTCATCCCGCGACCTGGGATACAGCTCTTGATCAGGTGGCCTCACGTTTGACGGAGATACGCGATCGACATGGACCGGACAGCGTCGCGATCTTGGCGTCAGCCAAATGCACTAACGAGGAGAACTACCTTCTTCAGAAATTCGCTCGAGCGGTGATCGGCACGAACAACATCGATCACTGCGCTCGTCTTTGACACTCCAGTAGCGTGGCCGGTCTGGCCACTACGTTGGGTTCGGGCGCCATGACCAACTCGATCAGTGACATCATCGAGGCTGACGTGTTGCTTGTCATCGGGAGCAACACCACCGAATCCCATCCAGTCCTCAGCCTTCAAATGAAAAAAGCCGTGCATCAACACGGTGCCAAGTTAATTTTAATCGACCCTAGGCGCATCGAACTGGCGCAATTCGCAACTTTGCATCTTCGTCAGCAGCCCGGCTCGGATGTTGCTGTCATAAATGCCATGGAGCATGTGATCCTCAGAGAGGGTTTGGAGAATCGGGCTTTCATCGAAGAGCGAACGGAGGGATTTGAGGCCTTTGAGGCCATGGTGCAGGATTGGACGCCGGAGAGAGCCGCACACATTTCCGGTGTCCCGGAAGAGCTGATCGTTGAAGCCGCTCGGATGTACGCCAGCGCAGAAGCGGCAGCGATCTTCTGGGCCATGGGAATCACGCAGCATACGACCGGCACTGACAACGTCAAGTCACTCGCGAATTTAGCGATGTTGTGTGGACATGTCGGTCGACCGGGGACGGGGCTCAATCCCTTACGTGGACAAAACAATGTTCAGGGTGCTTGTGACATGGGAGGGCTGGTAAACGTCTTCCCCGGTTATCAGTCGGTAGCCGATGAGAAGGCGCGGCGAAAATTTTCAGAAGCTTGGAGCGTTCCTTACGAGAGCCTCAGTCCTGACCCAGGGTTGACCGTCACCGAGATCATGGACGCCGCTCTGGAAGGTAAAGTGAGGGCGATTTACATCATGGGTGAAAACCCCATGCTTTCCGATCCGAACCTCCACCACGTTGAAGAAGCACTGAAAGCAGTAGAATTCCTCGCTGTGCAGGATATATTCATTAACGAAACCGCCGAGTTAGCAGATGTTCTTTTAGCGGGGGTAAGTTTCGCCGAGAAATCCGGCACCTACACCAATACCGAACGCCGTGTTCATTTGATCCGCCCAGCTCTGGAGCCGGTGGGCGATGCGCGCCCAGATTGGCAGATCATCACCGACTTGGCCATCCGCATGGGCGAGGATTGGGCGTATTCAAATCCATCCGAGATCTTTGATGAAATGGCGAGATTAACGCCTCAATATGGAGGGATGTCGCATAAACGATTAGAGAGCGAAGGTTTGCAGTGGCCCTGCCCGAGCCCTGACCATCCCGGTACCCAGATTCTCCATGTGGGGAAATTTGCGCGTGGTTTAGGGTTGTTCAGCGCCGTTGACTATGTCGAGCCGGCAGAGTTGCCAGATGCGACCTATCCCTTTATTCTTTCTACCGGTCGAGTGCTCTTTCATTGGCACGGTGGTACGTTGTCTCGTCGCTCACCAGGTTTGGACAGTTTGGCTCCGGAGGCGGAAATTGAGATCCATCCCGAAGACGCCGAACGGATCGGCATCGTCGCTGGTCAATCTGTCCAAGTGCGCTCCCGTCGCGGGGAGGTGGTTGTGAAGGCACTCATCACCGAACGTTCACCTCCCGGCACAGTCTTCATGACCTTCCACTACGCTGAGGCAGCCGCAAACATCCTAACGTCCACTCATATCGACCCGGTGGCGAAGATCCCCGAGTACAAAGTCTCGGCGGTCAGTATAGAAGCTTTTGTGTCGGCAGCCGCGGAATAACAGCGGGCTAATGATCGCGGTGTTGAAACGAGAGCGGATATCCGATCCGCCCTCAAGCGTTTATTTGTTTACATAATTATCTTGGACTATTTTTGTTGTGTGTAGAAAAGCTTACAGCTTGCAACTTGTAGCTTGCAGCTTGTGACTTGCAGCTTGAAACCCCTGCGTTGACATCCGATCGTGGCACGTGATATCATAGCTGTGTCGAAAGAGGCCCATTATCATTTCGCCTCTAACGGCCCGGTTTCATTTTTTATCATCCTTTTTATTTTCGTTTGCATGCATAGCGTGCGCGGCGCCTGATGAAAAGGCGACGCCAAGAACTCCAAAACAAAGGGATGTGGCTCTCCATAGGGTGACGCCGAAACCGGGCGTACACCCTATTTTTATTAGCAAAGGATAATCGTGATGAGCGCTGAATTCGTCGTACGTTTAATCGGGATGGTTGTGTTGGCCATTGGCGGAGTCTATCTGGGCTCCTACCTCAGCGCCTTGGCCGGAGATCAACCTCTGCTTTGGGCAAGCGTATTCGCCCTGGTCGGGGCTCTGATGGGGTTGATTGTCACCCCGTTTCTCACTACGCGTCCCGTCCGAGCCATTCGGAGTCAAATGACGCAGGTGTCGGCTCGCACCATGATTGCTGGAACCATCGGATTAATCGTTGGTTTGATTATCGCAGCATTGATTGCCTCGCCCCTTTCCTTGCTGCCTGCTCCCTTCAGCCAAATATTGCCATTGGTTGGTGCTGTGGTTTTGAGTTATCTAGGGGTGACGATCTTTGTGATGCGTCAAAACGATATCTTTAACGTCCTCAGCAGTCGATTTCCATCGAAAGGGGTCGAGAGTGAGGACGGGTTACAAGGTGTTCGAAACATACTGCTCGATACGAGCGTGATCATTGATGGTCGCATCGCCGATATCGCACGTACCGGTTTTATCTATGGCACGATGATGGTCCCCTCCTTTGTACTTAATGAGTTGCAGCACATCGCTGATTCACCGGATGGATTGCGGCGGCAGCGAGGTAGACGAGGGCTCGATATCCTTAACCGACTCCAAAAAGATCCTAACATCACCTTCCGTATCACTGATCTTGACGTTGAAGGCGTGCGGTCCGTTGATGATAAGTTGGTTATCCTAGCTCGACAATTGCGGTGCCCAATCCTGACCAATGATTTCAATTTAAATCGCGTGGCGGAGATTCAGGGGGTGCCGGTGTTGAACATCAACGAGCTTGCCAACGCCGTTAAAGCTGTCTTCCTGCCCGGTGAAAAATTCGATGTGCATGTGATTCAAGAGGGGAAAGAGGCCGGGCAAGGTGTAGGCTATCTTGATGATGGCACCATGGTCGTGGTTGAGGAAGGAAAGGACTATATCACCACGATCATCTCTGTGATGGTGACCAAGGTGCTTCAAACCGCCGCCGGGCGTATGATCTTCGCCCGACCCACAGTTGCGCAAGAAGAGGGGCTGGACTTGGAGTAGCTTGATATGAGCTTGATGATTTACAACACCCTTACGCGTACGAAAGAGCCCTTCGAGACGATTGAACCGGGGGTTGTGCGCATGTATGTATGTGGTCCAACTGTATATGACAAAGCTCATGTCGGTCATGCGATGTCCTCAATCGTGTTCGATGTAATCCGACGTTGGTTGGAACATAGAGAGTATCGAGTGATCCACGTCATGAACTACACGGATGTCGAGGATAAGGTCATCCTCAGAGCGCAAGAATTAGGGGTAGATTCACTCGATTTGGCAGAAGGGTATCTGCATGAATATGATCAGCATCTACGGGATCTAAATGTCCTCCCAGCGACGGTTACCCCACGGGCTTCTACCGAGATCGATGCCATTCTACGAATGGTGGAGGGTTTAGTAGATCGTGGATTTGCTTATGAAGTCGGCGGTGATGTCTATTTTCGCGTGGCTAGAGATGAGGATTATGGGAAGCTCTCCGGTCGTCGTGTGGAGGAGATGAAGGCTGGCGCACGGTTGATGGTGGACGAAAGGAAGGAGGCTCCAGCCGACTTCGCCTTATGGAAGGCAGCCAAAGAAGGTGAGCCTGCTTGGGATAGTCCCTGGGGATTGGGGCGGCCAGGTTGGCATATTGAGTGCTCGGCGATGAACATGCGTCACCTGGGTGAGCAAATTGACATCCATGGTGGTGGAAGCGACTTGATCTTTCCTCATCACGAGAATGAAATTGCCCAATCAGAAAGCTTTACTGGAAAGCGTTTCGCTCGCTACTGGGTTCACAACGGGATGCTTCAACTCCAGGGGGAGAAAATGTCGAAATCCTTGGGCAATGTGGTGACGGTTGAGGAGTTCCTCGAGAACCATCATGGCAATATTCTGCGGATGGTGATCCTGAATGCAGGCTATCGCAAACCTCTCAAGTTCAATCAGGATGTGATCGATCAAGCTGAACGAGCATGGGAACGTTTGAGAGGAGCCTTGCGTCCAGCCAGTCCGAAGCCCGAACCACCAAAGGATGTCGCAGTTGATCTGGCGGAGCAGGTGGAGAAGACGCGCGTCGGTTTTGAAGCCGCCATGGATGACGATTTCAACACCTCCGAAGCATTGAGTCACTTATTTGATTTGGTGAGAAACATCAATCAGGCGCGAGACGCCGGCGTTGAAACTGAGGCGCTGGAGAAGGCGCAAGATACGTTACTTAAGTTGTCCGGTATCCTTGGATTAGAGCTCGAGATCGAATCGGGCATTGATCGTGAGGCGGAAGTGTTCATCGAGTTGCTGATAGAGGTGCGAAAGGAACTGCGGCAAGCCCAACAGTGGGCTCTGTCTGATCTCATACGTGACCGGTTAACGACTTTGGGAGTGCTCTTAGAGGATGGCAAAGAAGGGACTACATGGCGTGTCGGTTAAGGTCACGAAGTCATCGATCATGATCTGGGGCATCTAGGATCCAGGCAGGGTAAATCGAGATGGCCGCTGGTAAAACCGAGACGATATACGGTCGTAACCCTGTATATGAAGTCTTAAAAGCCAACCGCCGTAGAGTTCACAAACTGATGGTGGCGGAAGGAAGCGTCGAGCGGGGTTCTCTGGAGCGTTTGTTAGTACATGCGAAGGCCGAGGGAATACCGGTAACCCGCGTTCAGCGACGTACCCTCGATCGAAAGTTCGATCATCACCAAGGTGTGGCGGTTGAGGTGGATCTCTACCCCTACGTGTCCACACAAACGATCTTGGGTCAAGCGCAGGCCAGTGGTGAGCCTCTGCTAGTGTTGTTGTTGGATACCCTGCAAGATCCCCAGAATTTTGGAACGTTGCTACGTACAGCAGAATCCGTTGGCGTCCATGGGGTGATCATTCCTAAGAAGCGAGGTGTTGGCGTAACCCAGGCAGTCGTGGGTGCGTCTTCCGGGGCAAGTGAACACCTTTTGATTTCAAAGGACAGCTTGGTGGGGGCGATCAACCTGATCAAAGATAGTGGGGCTTGGGTCGTCGGTCTGGAAAACCTACCGGAGGCTCAACTCCTGGAGCAGGTGGATCTATCAGGAGCGATGGCATTGGTGGTCGGTCATGAGGGACAGGGTATACGGAGGCTTGTGCGCCGTTCGTGTGATCACCTGGTTCGCCTACCGATGCGCGGTCGCATGGACTCTCTCAACGCTGCTGTCGCTGGCTCCATCGCCCTCTATGCGATCTGGAAAGCGCGTGGGTATCGTGGAGCGAGTGTGGTCGGACTCGAATAAACTTGACACATCTTGGCTTACATTGACGATGGGGGTAAATCCTGGTAGACTCGGCGGGCATTGTCGGCGGAGAGCGCCTTTGGTACAATGATCTAAAATGCGCCGTGTACGTTGGGCGCGTTTATATTAGCATGCCGACGTAGCTCAATGGCAGAGCAACCGCCTTGTAAGTGGTAGGTTACGGGTTCGACTCCCGTCGTCGGCTTCCGACTAAGGCGTGCCTTCGGGACGAACCTTATGTGCGAGCTAAATCGAGCCATCGGATGCTCGATCAATCCGAAAGACGCTCTTTTGTGCCGTTGATGGCGCACGGTCGAGGTAAAGAATTCAGCAGGAATGAGATCAACCTTGATCAGCGGCCGGCAACGGTTGTTTTTCGGGCGGTTACCCAAGTGGCCAAAGGGGGCTGACTGTAAATCAGCTGGCATTGCCTTCGGAGGTTCGAATCCTTCACCGCCCATAGGAGAGAAGTGGTCAGCGATTAGCCATCGGCGCCTGCGCAGCTCGTTCAACGGAGCGACCTGAAGGCTGGCGGCTGAGTGCTGATAGCTGAATTGCCCTCATAGCTCAGACGGTAGAGCACGTTCTTGGTAAGAACGGGGTCAGGGGTTCAAATCCCCTTGAGGGCTCTAGATTGTCACGAAATGTATTTCGACGATCTATAAGGAGAATGCAATCATGGCGAAGAAGAAATTTGAGCGCACGAAACCGCACGTGAATGTGGGGACGATCGGCCATGTGGATCACGGCAAGACGTCGTTGACCTCGGCGATCACCAAGGTCCAACAGTTGCGCGGCATGGCGAACTTTCAAAGCTACGACGAGATCGCCAAGGCGTCGATATCCCAGG
>DUEW01000050.1 GCA_011174845.1 Anaerolineae bacterium
TCCAGCTTGACTGGACTTGACGGGATTGGACTGAATCTCCACGTCCAAGCTGAGCGCTTCAGCAAGCTCAGCATGCACCTGTCGAAAGATCGCCTCCAGCGAAGGATTGTGCAGCGGGTGATATTCAAGATTTCTAACCAAGATCGCTGCGCAGCCCGGGAAGACATCTCCCGGTTCGTTTCATATAGGCTTGATACTCATCTCCAAATTGCTCGATCATCATGGCCTCTTCACGCTCTATGATTCTGAAAAAAAAGAGGATCAAGATCAACACTAGAGCAATAAAAGGCCAAAATGAAGAAACGATGGATATGCCTATGAAGAAGAAAATAAGCGCGCTATACATCGGGTGCCTGACAAATTTATAAGGACCGCTCGTGACAAGAGTATGACCTTCTTTAAACTGAAGCGTCGTGGACCAGTGAATTCCAAGAGTTCGATGTACCCAAACGAGCAATAAGATGCTCGCTGTGCAAAGTAATACACCGGTCCATCGAACCCAAGAAGGTAGTGGGAGGAAAAGCCAGTCGGAACCAGAAGGCTCGATCATATAGAGAACAACAAGCCCTAGAAAAAATATGAACCCAATGGGACGAAGTAGAAGACTCCAACGTCCCTCTCTTTCGACCGCCTCCTCATTAATCGACCAACTGCTTTGTCCCATACGGCGCTGCTTGATGCCGAAGATCGCTCTTATAAAAAGAACCGAAATAAACAAAACGAGAAAGAGCCATTTGAAGACGAGTCTCTCATCCATGACTATCTCAATAGCATACTATGCTGCATAACGGTCTCGAGTTGCGAAGTCCCACGGTCGTTATGGGGAGCAGCCGGGGAAATCACCTATCTAACTTTTCCAGCAACCCTATAATACAACTTGGCTATCAAATCACGCTGCACCGTTCATCCAGCTTGACCGTTCGTCCCGCGAAGACCGTTCGCCCCGCGAGTGTAGCGAGACGGGATCGTTCATCAAGCTTGACCGTTCGTCCAGCTTGACTGGACTTGACGGGACTGGACTGGATCCCAGGGGATCATGTCCTATGTTCTTTGTAGGGTTCAAGCGAATGGTTAACTGGCGCGGGAGACGGCCCTTCGAAATGGATTCAGGTTTTGAGGAATCGCTATCGCAAAGCCCCGAATTCGCTGATGTTCATCTCGAATCCGTGGCCGTCGATGATAATTCTATTTCCACTTTCATCCGTCACGTAGCGAAGATCATCGAGATCCACTGTCTGTGGTATCACGTTGACGATCAAGCCGGAGTCAGTCAGCCCAAAGATGCGAGTACGCTTGTTCTTTCGGCGAGCAAATTCACCCGAGGTTTGATCGTAGATATATGCGTAACCTTTAACTCGAATTGCTTCGTCCGTGACTTCCTCGACGACCCCCACAAAATGGCGTCGCATATCTCCATCGAACAATCGGCGAGTAATGATGTGCACCTTTTCGTCCTTTGAAACTAGCATATGCAATTGCTCCTAGGTGTCTGTCTGCAGGGACGCCCGGTGATATCACAATTAGTCCGATTTCGTCGGCCAACGGCCGCGAGCTACGAAGTCCCATCGTCGTTATGGGGAGCAGCTGGGGTTTTCTCTTTCCCCAGTTTCTCACGCATCCCAATCGATCATCATAGCATGCAATTCGCCACGCCCGCGGGGTCAGCTGTCAAATACCCCGCGATCTTTGTAGGGCAGCGAATTAATATACAGCAAACTATAATTATTTAAAATTCAAGCAGTGTTTCCCAAAATCATGAGTATCTGCAATTTGCCCAACTATAGAAATTCCTCTTCGTATCAATCTTGTGCTTGGGATGCTTCTTGTTTACTCAAGAGATATTTTGCATGAAGCAGCTTCCTGTATTTATCGACCAGCTTGTCTTTATTATCTGACACCAGTGCTTTGAGAACATCCCCTTCTAGTTCAGCCACTTCTAAGCGAGAGTAATAATCCAAAGTTTCTTTAAGATGTGCAAGCACAATTTTCCCTGTGAGGAGTGGGTGATTATTCGTTACATTCGCATCCTGAAATTGAATACCATGCTCAAGTTCAACTTCCAGGCCGCGTTGAAATTCTTCGATTGTTATATCTAATGCTTCACTTCCTATATGCTCTTGGATTATTTTCGCTTCATTAGCTTCAACTTTAGCCGCAGTCAATTTCGTCCAATCACGTAACCCAAGTTCGTTGCAGATGCGTTGTACTTCCTGCTTAGAGATATATTCTGGAATATCCATTCATCCCTCCGTCGTTGTCATCAGATTTGGTTGGTGACCAAAACAAGCTTTCTAAATCGTTTCGCCACATAACGGCTTCGAGCTGAGGTTTCAGGGCTTGGTGCGCCAATGGCAATCCCAGCATCACCACCATACAACTTCAATCGCAAATCCAGCCGCATACCCGGTCCGCTCCAGCAAGTAGGTTGGCGAACATTCCATACCCTAGGCTTCATATTTACGGATCGCCGAGATTGAAACACCAGCTAGTATAAGACCTGATGCGATCAAGCCATAGATTAGAAATTCCGAAAACCAACCGCTCCAATAAGGCCCTGGAGCGATCATCCTCGGAATATGCTTCAAGATCCCTGCCAAAGCTAGAAACAACCCTAGCGAAAGACATGCATAGTACCCAGCCTTCAAGTTTCGCGCGGCCAGTACGATGCTCAGAATCGGGATGAACGTAAATATCCCACCGAGAGCCTGTGAAGATTGATTGGTCAGGCCAAATTCCTCCGGAATACCGAACAGAAAGTCATCAATGAGATGTGGAATGGCAAAGGCGCTCATTACCAGAGCGGTAAAGACCACAAGATTCCTTTTTCGATGGTTTCTCTGCATTTTGAATTCAGCCTATGTAAAGGATGAGATGTTCGCCTAACGGATGGGTGCTCATCGGCTTGGCGGCTGAACCGACCCCCACAATCACCAATGCGATACAAAGCCAAGACCGGCATCAACTAGGACCTCGATGGCCACCTCCGCTGAAGCGGTTGGTTGGACGGCCTATTTCATTCCGTCGCCCAACGCTCACAAATCAAGATACCATAGAAGCATAGCATAGTGTGCTACCTCTGGAACTCCAATGTACCCAAAGCGATGGATTGCCCCGAGTTCACACCTTTGCCGAGCGTAGAAACGACATGCCGCCACATTGCTGCTGTCCGTTTCCATGCCCAACTGCCCGTATCCTTTGCTCCACGCCCAATCAACTGCATATCTGAATAGTTGCGAGCCTATGCCTTGCTTTCTGTGCTCAGGGTGAACGCGAAGGTCCCACAGCACCGCTAGGTCCTGACGCTGAAACCGGTCCATGGGATACACCGGCGCATCAATGGCAACCGTAGCGCCACCCACATGCTATCCCTCGTCATCCGTAGCCAAGAAGATCCCCCACCGACTGACATCAAAGTGGCTTACCCAACGGGTCGGATTATCCTCGTGATGACTGTTGTAGTCTCTGATGAAGGGTTCGACAACCTCCTCCTCCACAAGCCTGAAGCCGCCCAGTCCTGCCGCTATGACCTCAACCCGAAACATGGACTTGACTTCGAACCAGGATGGGATTCCGTCATACAGGGCTAACTGGTCAGCATTTATCTCTTTAATGGTGACGGACATGGTACGTCGCCTCGCTTTAGTCCTGGGCCGCCTAACGACTGCGAGCTGAGTGACCCTGAGCTTATCGTAGGGTCCGCTCCAGCGACTTGTTATGCGGCCTGTCATGCAAATTAACCTCGGCTCTTTTACCCATCGCTATGATCAATTCCGAGATTCTGATGAGTATGTCGACAATATCAACGGCAACCTAAAATACAACGTATTCAGGATCATTTGGTGAAATTGTCACTCTCCATTCTTGTTCTTCGGCGTTGAAATCGGCTATGTCATCTAGAGGGAGTTTGAGGAATTTTCCCTTTCCTTCTACGGCGACACTTCCATCCTTCAGGAGAATCTCGCCGGAGCCTTCGAAATAGCGGTGCGCGATATGATCAATGCGGCCGATCACACGAATTTCTTCATCGAGGGGAACCGGTTGCCGGTAGTGGGTGCTGAAATGGATCGTCACACCCCAAATATCCCGATCCTTCATAAGAATGGATCGACCGATTGTCTCATCCAAGACTGCCGTCGCAATCCCGCCGTGAAGACGTCCTGGATAGCTCTGATGTTCTTCAGAGGGTCTAAAGATAGCCAGTAGTTCCTCATTCTCTAACTCATAGAACGAAGTCTTTAGACCGAATGGATTCTTCAGTCCGCAAACCAGACACATCTTCGAATTTTCTTGTTTTGTAATAACACGTTGGCACATGGACATCTTCTCCTATGGGCAAAGCTTCAAGCTAATGATATAGCAGGCGGGATGCATATTCATTCCATGGAGAGCGGTGAAATCTTAAAGTTCTTTTATAGGCTGGCTAACGACCTCGAGTTGAGCTGCCCCGTACGCCTATCCCAATTCTCTTTCGCGCCTCGCGCGAGGTTAGCTCCAGCGAGAGCCTAGGCAGATTGGTTTTCGAATGTAGATCCTATGCCGATCAGCTACCCCATCCTTCCAACTTCAACGATGTTTCCATCCGGATCCTTGAATTGGAAAAAACGATAAGGAGCGATTAGGTTGATTTCAATAATTTCTGTAATCCCGGTTGCGCCTAAGGACTGGACCCTCTCATGATCCGCATCTACATCATCGGATGAAAACACGATAACAACGTTATTCCCGATCCGGAGTTCTCGGTCATACTCGGTCAATGGTACTCCGTGATGAACATCGTAGGAAGGATTGTACAATCCGAGGCGGTCATTAATGGAGACCCACCGCTCCATGTACCGATATTCAGCTTGAACTCCGAGGAATGCTTCATAAAAGTCAATGGCCCGATTCATGTCCTTAACTTTCAAGTAGGTGTCAGCTACGGTTGGATGACCCATGACATCACTCCTTATTCTAGAGAGGGAAGACTTATACGCCTAAAGGTCTTGAGCTGAGCGACGCAGATTCTTGACCTTGAATTCATATCTCTATTCTTCGCTCTAGCGTCTCTTCCCGCTTTCTCTTGTCCTGAAGCACCAGCCGCGCGAAGAGCATCGCGACCGGTACCCGCGCCAGCCCTGTTGTGACCAGCGCTGCCGGCAGCGAAATCACCGAACCTATTGCGCCAATGGCTGACCCGCCGATCACCTGCCCCACCGAATTGACCTGCGAATCCATCGACAACACCGTAGCTCTCACGTTGGTTTCGGTGTTTTGAGTAATCCACGTTCTGAGGATGGGATCGCTGGTCCTGCGAAAGGTGATGCTCAAGCAATAGACCGTCGCTGCCAGCCAGAAATCTCTCGTCAGCCCGAAGATGACCATGCAGATCGCCGTCGCGCTGGTAAGGAACATCAGAATACGGACAATCCCTGCCTGGCTGCTGATGTCCACTTTCCGTCGGGAAATTTCAGTTCCCGCCAACCCCAGGATCGTCACGACGATATTGAACAGACCGAACCAGACCACCGGCTCGAAATTTCCAATGGACGGAAAGGTAAGATTTTCCAGTATATTCACCGTCCAAAGATTATCGAAACCCGAACTGGATAGGCCGTAAACCGCGCTGATGAGCAGGATGGCGATGAGCACGGTGCGACCGCGCACCAATCGGACACCTTCCGAGAGTGTCCTAAACATCGTCCGCCATGATTTATGCTCTTCTTCCGACCGGTGCTGGAATCCTTCTTCGGGCATGACCATGACCAGGAAAACCGCGAGCAGGAGAAAGAGCGTTCCGGCGAGAACAATCGGGAGGTTCAGTGCGATGGTGCCGAGAGCCGTGCTGATCGGAATCGCGACAAGAAACCCGATCTGTCCCACTTGCGAGCCACGCAGATAGGCCTGGCCTACTCGCTCCTCACCTATTTCGTCTGTTATCCACGCATCCCGTGCTCCACTGATGAACGTGAAGCCAACGCCTAATACAACCTGCGACAACAGCACCAGTTCGAATATCTGGAAAACTCCCTCGACGAGCGCTCCAATACCAAGCAGCGTAAAACCAATGATAACCGACAGGCGGCGGCTGTATACGTCAGCGACCACCCCCGTGGGGATTTCAAACAAAAATACGGTAATCGTGAATACCGTCGAAATAAGCACAAGTTGAAAGGGATCGTCGGTGACATACTTCGCCAGATAGACATAGACCACGGTAGTGAATAGGCTAGAAATCAACCAGTCCGCCCCGGTCATGATGAGGTATATGGCGAAAGCACTTCGTTGGTGTCTCTTCATTGGGATCTCATGTGACGGTTGAAAGCTGGCAACGTATCTGCACAAATAAACAGAATTGGAATCTTCTTTTCACAGTTAACATTCGATCTATTGATCGCATTTCTTATACAATGTTTGGCCGCTCAACTCGCAACCGTTGAGCGGCCGGGGATCTTCGGTGCCATTAACTTAACCTCTACTGATATCCAAAACGATCACCAATATCTCGCCCAGCATATCCGAGGAGTTTATCCTAAATATTTCGGTTTCGCTCGGGGCCTTCGGCTCCGCTGGAGTGCATCAACGAGTTGTCGGGTGGGTCATAGCTTCACCGCTGGCTTTTGCTGCTCGACAACCATTCCTCGATCTGCTCCCGATGAACATCATAATCCCGCCGAAGAGCATCGACCGTGTTTGAGATCGTTATGACCCAGTTGCGATATTTCACTCCGTGATCCATCTCCCAATGCATCGGGTCCACCGAAAGTAAGTACGCTTTCAACTCCCTACACGATTCGGTCATTTGCCCAATCAACTCATTTTTGCTCGCTGAAGAGTATCTTTGAATAGATTCGGCGTTCACATGACTGAAGTCATTCTCCGCGTCGCCGAAATAGAAGGGCTCTTCACCTTGAAGTATTTGCATGCAACCTTCAATTGTGTGTCGATTCCAGCCTATCAGATGGGCCACCACATCCCGAGGTGACCACTCATGGATCGGTTTCAGGAAGAGTGGCTCGGGAAGCCCTCCAACGAGATTTTTGAAATGATCTATCGATTCGCCAAGTTCGCGCAATTGCCTTTCGCGGTCCATCTTGGAACGTTCCCCGATCTAGCCTTCGATGATATTTTGATCCGCCCAACGGCTACGAGCTGCGAAGTCCCATGCTCATTATCGGGAGCGGCCTGGGATCGACTCAACTCCTAACCTTCAAAACCCAATTTCATGTTTCACGGTTCGGAATTTTCGCTGAAACCTTGGTATTTTCTAGTGCTGATTATTTGGCCCAGCTGGATCTTCGAATTCAACATTTGATGACCAGTTCTATGTCAACAGAATCTTCTGCAACCCCACTCCAGTGAACTGGAGCTTGAAGCCTACGCTCTCGTACAGGCTGCGCGCATGAATCAGTTCCTCGCCTACATTCAGACCAACCTGCGAGACCCCCACACTGTCCAGAAGCCAATCTATCGCCATTAACAGCAGACTTCTTCCATACCCCACCCCTCTACAATCCTCGCGCATCCCAAAAAATTGTATCTCACCTGCTGACAAACTTTTATCTGTGCTCATCACCACAAACCCCAGGACTTCTTCCTCTTCGGCAACTACCAAGACCTGGTGGCTCCCGCCGAGCATGTGCAAGATTCGCTGCCCACTGTAATAGGCCGTCGGGAACAGGCTGTGAAACAAGCGGACGAAAGAGGCTTCATGTCTTTCGTCGAGAAGAGTGTAGGGTCGATCACTGGAATCCACTCTGTCGTCAGCCGTCAACCAGAATTCATAGGAAAAACTCTCCCTTTCCTTGAATCCTTGCTGAGCATAGAAACGACGCCCGCGCACGTTGGCGATATTTAGGTAGGCATCCAGTTGTCTGACGCAAGCAGGTATTTCTTTCAAAAGCCTGGCGTAAAGCTCCGAAGCGATGTCGTCCCAACTCTCGGTCATCACATGTGGACCGTGCAGCCAACCTCGACCCAGCTCTTCGTCATACTCGCTCCCCATCGCTCCCACCATTTTGGAATTCCGATACGCAATGACATAGCGGAGTTCTGCGTCATCTAGATAACTTAAAAGCTGTTGCCACAGCGCGTCGCTATTTTGGCCTGACCAACTATGTAAACAATGCTGCTCCGGCGTTTGCGATATATGGACAAGCCGCTCCGCCAGCTCTTGATAATTGTCCCGTTGGGCTACTCGATAGATGAGTTGTTCCATCGTGACAAGTGCTCCGGTGCCTCGCCTGGAGGTTTTGAGCCGCCGGGAAATTCACGACGGTCAGTATTTCCTACGGCTCAATCATATGACTGAGTATGATTTTCGCACGGCTTCCCTGGGAAGTTTATCCTGAGCGCCTCGGCTTCGCTCGGGACCTTTGGCTCCGCCGACGGGCTCCAGCGAGTATTATCTCGTGCTAAAGACTGGTCGTCGGAGATCCTGGACAGCGAAACGAGCCAACCGAGTACTAAGCTCACTCGCACTCTCATAAAGGATTCGGATGCCATCCTTTACAACCCGAGCATCTCCCTCGTCTGATGGGTCTGAGGCCCAATCCATTCCCGCTATACCGAATTCGACTTCATACCCCTCCGCATACCACACACGAATAGACGTCACCTTCCCCCAATGTTCTATTTCTTGTCGAATCGGCTCACCGAACGCAAATAACCAGTTTGTGTTAATGAGAAAGGTGTGAGGTGCCTTTGTCAACAGTACGAGATCGACATCAGAATCTTCGCGGGCTGTGCCTTTTGCATGCGAGCCTACAAGTGCAACAGCAGCAACCCCGGGTTGATGTTGTGCCCATTCGATCACTTTGTTTAGGAAGGCATCAACGATGGTGTTCATTGGTCACCCAACGATCCGATCATCAAAAAACATCATTCACGGTGTTCGCTCCAGCGAATGGTTGGACGGATAGATCACGGATTCTTCAAACCGGTCTCCAGCTTATTCCGAACTTCCCTCTTGACTCTGGCGGCAAGGATATGCTCATTCCTGGACAAAAATTTACGAACCGCTACCGGATCATGAACGCTAAGCTCACGCAAGACCCAAGACAAGGCTTTTACGATCATATCATCATGGTCATCAACGAGCATTTGGCAAATGGCGAGGGTTCGGTCAACGTCTCCTTCTCCACCGCGCGATCTTATATTCAATGCCACAGTGCTGACAAGCGCTGCGCGCCTCCACCAACGATCGGATGAGTGTGCCCAATCACGAATGGTGTCGGTGCAGATCATTCCTACTCTCCATGCGGGTCCAGATAGAGTACGGGAGAAACTATCCACAGTTGACCAGCTGTTGATCCCTCTCCCCAGGTCTTCAAGCTTTTCCCGATCCAAGGAACGAAATGCATGAGGATGATCATGAATAAGCTCGTATGCAGCCCAACGATGTCTGCTAGAGTTGATCATAGAGCGAGCCACTTCAAGCACAAATCCTGCCGGTTCGGACATCAGACGTTTTGAATATTTTTTCCGAACGCGACGCATGGGCGCGGTTCTCATTTCAGGGAGGGATTCAAGTTCAGCGATGATATCTGTAGCCAATTCATTTGGTTTCATAACACGAGCACTCAATCGAGGTTCATACAAGAAGCCATCCGCACAGCGAATTGTTGGGTGACCTCGCTTGAGTCACCATCCGACGTGACAGACCGCTAGTCCAGCGACACAGGCTGCTCACGCTGCGACCGCATTGGCGATAGCAGCAGCCAAAGAACAGAGAGTATCTCACCCAACGCCGCAAGAAGCAGTGTTGGACGAAGGCCAATGGTCTCACCCAGTGCCCCACCGAGCAACCCACCGAGCGGCACAACAGCGCCAGCAATAAAACTCATCGTAGCGTTCATACGGCCTTGCAGCTCGTCGGGTGTCATTGCTTGCCGCAAACTTACTTGACCCGCATTGAAAATCACCAGCCCTAGGCCAAAAAAGAACTGCGCTGTCATGAGCACTACCACTGCCACAGCGACAACTACCGACCCACTTACCAGAGGAACGAGAAGGTCGCTCAGACCGACCAATAGCAATCCCATCATGATCCCCGGGCCCCATCCGAATCGACGCACAATCCATCCTGGGAGGAGAGCACCCACCAGGAAACCAACGCTGCCCACAGCAAAGATGAGGCCTAACAAACCTGCCCCTATTCCTACTTCCTGAGACACATATAGAATGAACACCGCTTCAAGGACGCTGTTGAAAAAATACAGTGTGCTGAGACACCCGGCGATGGGCCGGAGCAGCCTGTCGCGTAGGACTAACTCAAGTCCTTCACCGATTTCTTTCCAGATGTTCTGCTGTTTTGCTGGTTTCGGTACAGGCTCGGACACCCGAATCAACCCAAGCAACAAAGCCGAGACAAGAAACGAGATTGCGTCCACCGCAATCGCGATCGGTGCAGTCACGACTTGCACCAACCCACCGGCTACACCTGGTCCCACAATCTCTGCCACCGAGTTGCTCAGTTCGAGCTTGCTATTTGCCTCAACAAGCTGCTCTCGCTCAACCAGTGAGGGAAGAAACGAGCGATGAGCCACGCCGAAGAACAGTGCAAGGACGCTCACCAAGAAGCAGACGATGTACAGGTGCTCAATGCGAAGCAGGCCGAGGATGGCAACCACAGGAATGACGCTCAGTAACACTGCACGTCCCAGATCGGCCATAATCAGAATCGGACGGCGGCGGTAATGGTCGACCCACACACCCACAAATAGACCCATTAGCAGAGTTGGCAACGCCTCTACCGCCATAAGGATGCCCATTTGAGATGGTGTTGCGTCCAGCACCAATACTGCAGTGAGAGGAAGGGCTAGAAACGTTATCTGGGATCCAAACAACGAGATGGCTTGACCGGTCCAGAGCTTGGTGAAGTTGACATCACGCCACAAGCCATTAAATCGCATACGCATCAGGTCTCCCAAGGCAGTCGCCTGTCCCCGTTCTAGTCCACACCCCGAGTCTGCCCAACGCCCGCCTCAGCGGCTG
>DUEW01000051.1 GCA_011174845.1 Anaerolineae bacterium
GGGATCGCGCACCGGTAACAACTCGCACCAACGCCAAATGCCCTTTGGACGGCGGGAGATCTGCTCAGGATCCAGCTCGCCTGCAAGGCGTGCGAGATCATAGCGAGCCCACAAAGGGGAATCGCACCCCTCGCAGATAGTCTGGATCTGATCAGTGTCGAAAACTTGATCACATTCAGGGCACGCAAGGTCAACAAGCGCGCTCATGTCTCATCGAGTATAGCATATGGATATTCGGTGGCAACATGTTACTTTTATGGGAGGGTATTGGGTACTCTACGCATAACTCCATGAGGGATTCAAGCGTGAATACGCCGTATTTACGTTACATAACTTATAGATGATGGTCTTGCTCATACGGACATTGTTCGAACTGTCCCGAGCGTGCCCTAAGGGCTTACTCAGAATAACATCAGAAAGGGTGTCATTCTGAGCGCCGTAAGGCGCGACGTTATCGTATCCGAAGGGTGAGAATCTCTGTGATCTATCGAACTCAAAAGCTCCATCATAGGGATTCTTCGCTCGCTTCGCTCACTCAGAATGACATGTTATACATTAAGGGATACTGGTGGGTATTTAATAACTATTTTGGCTCATACCTCCCATCACTCAAATCATGCCATTTCGGATTGCAAGATGTGATCAACTCAAGCTTCTTGATCCTGAGCCAACCCTTAATCTGCTTCTCCCGATTGAGTGCCTCTTCGATATCCCTTGTTTCCTCATAATATACAAATCGATTTACGTTGTACTTGGAAGAGAATCCTGGCATCTGTTTTTGCTTGTGCTCAAAGACTCGTCGTTCAAGATCATTTGTAACACCGGTATAGAGCGTCCCTGACAAACTTGCCATGATGTAGACATAATAGTTTTTCATTGAAATACTGGATTCCCCAATGGTAATTAATTCTACTTATGCCATATCTTTTACACGATTATTGTTTGGCAATCAATTTCAAGCAATTATGAATATACGTAATTTATTCCACCGTCTCTAACTGATCGGAGCATTTTAATTAAGGCTCCTCGCTATTTCATGTGGGTAAGTTGTACTTAAGCTGTCCAGCGATGAGATAGGCCATGGTGATGAGATTACGGTTGGTTCGGTCGCCCAAAGGGCATGCTTCGCGATCCACGTGCACGTGCTTTGGCAGCCTGGATGAGACTGTTGAACCCCTCCAGCAATCCCCTGGTGATCAGACTGTCGAACCAATTGAGGACCCCTTCCCAATGACGCTTGATGGTCTTTGCGGCCTGAATAATGGGTTGCAGGCGACTGTGGGTAGCCCAGAAATACCAGCGCTTCAGGAAGGCTTCCCCGGCCTCGCGGTTGGGTTGTTCGAAGAGCTCTTTCAGAGTCAGGCGGATCTGATACGCTCTAGCTGTCTTCAGGTTGTGGCCCGTCAAGGAGTCCATCTTGCGACGCTGCTTATCGGTCAGATTAATGGGGTTCTTGAGCCACAGGAAGCGCGTTTTCTTCAGCACGTCTGTGGTTTTGGCCTCCTGCCGCCGGACTTCGTCCACTGCATGGTTCATGATCTTCATGATATGAAATCGATCAAAGGTGATCTCCGCATTGGGAAAGGAAGCATTCACGCCTTTGATATATGCGGGCCACATATCACAGCAGACCTGGCGGACCTGATCGGGGTCGCACCTGTGGGCACTCAGGTCGACCGCGAAGGCACTGACGGTGTCTTGATCGCGCTCTTCCGTCCCGTACAGGAGACGTTTTACGTCCAAATCGAAGAAGAGACTGATGTAATTGTGTCCCCTGCGGCTGGCCGTTTCATCCATGCCGACACGGCGCACTTCAGAGAAATCAGCCTCCCTGCGGGTTTCTTCGACATGATGGTGGAGCACGCGCCAGATGCGGGTATCGTGCTCGCCAACCATGGCTGCAATGGCCGCCACGGGCATCTCGCGGGCCATGACCATGATGAGCGCTTCGAACAGCGCCGTGAAGCCGCTGCGGGAGCGTGTCCAGGGCACTTCCACGGTCTTGATACCGCATCCTTGGGGACACTCAACTCGTGGAACCCGGGCATGCAGATAGGTCTCATGCTGGTCGCGAAGCATCCAGACGGAAAGAAGTTCAGATGACGCCATGTTCGTTCCTGCGTATCGTATGCTTTGGCGCCTCCTGCTCCACAGTCCGGGCAGGTGAATGTGCTGCCAAGTTCGAAATCGATGGTGATATCCAGACGTTTCTCTTCGAGCGAGAATGTGTCTTCGGTGACCTTCCATGGAGCTGATAGACCGAGCGCTGCTTCCAATGTGGAGTGATTCATGATTGCTGCCTCCGCGGCGAAAGTATGGGAACTGGTCTTGATTCTAACTGAACTCAAAGGTTGCTTAATTCAGTTTACCCATACAAAACAGCGAGGAACCTTAATTAATTATTGTCATTCTGAGCGCCGTGAGGCGCGAAGAATCCCTATGATGTATCGAACTGAAAACAAGCTCCATCATAGGGATTCCTCGTTACACTGCTTCTCGGAATGACATAAGAGTCGTGTCAATCCGAGCGCGAACAGATGACTTTACTCAGGATGACATTCCAAGGAAATAGGGACGTCCATTCGACTGAACTCACACCGAAGCCGAACGGTCACATCTGCTACTTGCCACCGCCGCATCTATCCCCCTCAGAGATCTCAACCACGCAAAAGGGGCTGTCTAGCGTATCTTATGGACAGCCCCACATCGATCGATCGTCACAAAAGGCTGCTCAATCCCGTTTATGCCTATTGCCCTTCAGCTCCTCCTTGAAGACCAGGGTCAAAACCGTATTAACCACACTCACAAGAAGCGCCCCCAAGAATGCCCAAAGGAAGTTGTCCATCGTATACCCATATCCGCCGGGCAACCAGTTGCCGATCACCCCGGTGATCCAAAAAAGGAAGGTGTTGATGATCAGCGTGAACAACCCCAGAGTGAGCAAGATCAAGGGGCAAGTGAGCAACTTGAGCACAGGACGCAGAAAGGCGTTGACCACCGTAAACACCAGAGCCATCACCAAGAACGCCAACACCGTCGTGTTCCCAGCATGAACTCCCGAGAGCCAACCGGTGCCCACCGCGACATACAGCGCTACGGCGTTGATCACCCAACGTAGTAGTAGTCTCTCCATCTCACCTCCAGGATTCAAGAACACTTTCTCACAGACGAGGATACGCCCAAGCAAAAGTAGGGATCATCAGAAACCTGTCCCAAACCAAACACAGAGGGGGAGGACAAGTCATTCGATGAAAAGTTCGACCCGCTGACCATCCTCGTCATCCACGATGTCGACGATCTTGCCCGTAAGGCCATGCTCCAACGCCTCGGTCAACTCCTCCATCGCCAGTTACTGATCGATATCAGGAACAAAACGAGCGCCCATCCGCAAGCCGACATTGACCAAACTCAGCGGCAGGTTGACCCTGACTGATTCCTTGCCGGAATCGATGTCTGTCACCCGCACCCGGAGCCAACGCGGTTCGTCGGTTTCCGATTCTGGACGCTTTCTCCTCTGTTTACCGAGCGCTTCCAACAACCGGGTCCCTTCCTCGGCTGTGATCTTGCCTTCCTCGATCATCTTCAATATTTTCATTCGCTCATCTAAAGCCATCACACACCTCCTGGATCATCCCAGGTAGACTTCTACTTTTTCGCCGCGCTCACCTTCGTAAACCTCGACAAAGATCGGCGAATCGCTTAAAAGACCCTCATCTAAGGCGATCAGCAACTCATCAATACCCGTTTCCTCGAAGCCTCCCATCCTATGGCCAAAGGATCGCAGGATCCAGGCTGTCAACCGAATGGGGATGGGTAAGCTGATCGCGATACGTCTCGGCCACCTATCCTGACCGGTGTCCACTCGCACATGAACCCAAGGCGAGCTACTGGTCGCTGCGGCCAAGGTGAAGAGCGGGATTCCCAGCAGTAGGAGCGGTCCGGCGCACAGCCACCACCAACCTCCAACCGTGGCCACTCCCACCCCCGCGATGGTCAATCCGATGCCAATCGAAAAGGGTATCAGCCACCAAGCTCGCCATCGACGCGGGACATGTCGAGCCTCCGATGCCGCACTCGGAGCACGCTCACCTTCGCTCGATAACCGCTGAATAGCCTGCTCCACGTCGATGGTACCTTCTTCCAGCTGGCTCAGCACATCCACCGGCTGCAACGCTCTCTCTTGGGAGGATTCTTCCCCGCCCTCCGACAGCCTACGGATGGCTTCTTCGACGTCAATGCTGCCTTCTTCCAGCTTCTTCAGGACCTCAGCACGCTTCTCGTCCTCTTCCATCTTCTATCCCTCCCCTGTTGTAGCCGCAGGCTTTAGCTTGCGCATTCCAAACTTCTTGCTCCATTCCATGGCCACACACAACTAAGTAGTCACAACGACCGCGTCGTGATCCGGTAAGATGTGCTCCACGTCCCGCACTTCCGGAAAAAGATAGCCCACCAATGCGACGAAAATCCCAAAGAAACCAGTGAGGACGAACATCAGCGACATGCCGGCCCCAGATCCGGTCCCCACCAAACCTCCGAAGCTAAAGGCAAGACTCCCTCCCACCATCATGGCTGGTTCAAAGACGTGGTCCGCCAAGGGTCCAGATAAGAGGATCGCTAAGGGCGCAGAGATCTGGGCGATCAAACGCCTAACCGAAAAAACCCTTCCCTGCACATCCGGGGCGACTTTAGATTGCCAGATGGCTTGACTGGAACCGTTGATGATGGGCATTAAGAAGGTCGAGAAGAAAGCTCCCAAGGACCAAATCGCCAGGCCCTTCCCCATTCCGAGCACAACAGTTCCTGTGACACTGGAGATGGCCATGCCAAGCAGCACCCCATGGATCTTGCGTTTAGGACCGCCCCAGGCGCTCAACAGCAGACCCCCTGCCACACCGCCGACCCCCATCGCGGAGCGTACGGTTCCCAACACAATCTCGTCGTTCGCGGTACGAGCYAAGATCATGGGAGARAGGACRGTGTAACTGATGCTGAAGATCAAGTTTGCCGCGAGGAARATTRACAACAGRCTGAGCAAGCCCTTGCGCTCATAGATGTAACGGAACCCATAGGCGGATTCCTTCAACAGGCYGCCRCGTCCCTCCTYYCCGGCCTCGGTAGCGGCAGGCTGCGGGATGTGAATAATGAGTAACGCGAGGATCGCAACCACGAAGGTGAAGACATCGATCGCCATGATCCCGGTAATCCCGATAGGACCCAGCAACACCCCCGCCATGATCGGAGCGAAGACGCCGGAGGCGCTCTCGGCCAGCGAAAGCATCCCGCTCGCACGAGTGTATTGCTCTTTCGGCAGCATCATGGTCACGGCGGCGGAATACGCGGGAAACTGAAAGGCCTGAAAGGCTCCGGCGAATGCCCCGGCCGCGTAGAGGTGCCAGATCTGTAAATCTCCGCTGGCGTATAGAATGAGGATGGCCACCGTGGAAAGGCCTGCGGCTAAATCGCTGAACATCATCACCAATTTCCGGTTCCAGCGATCGACCAACGCACCGGCAATAGGGCTGAGCAAAACCGTCGGTCCAAAGGCGAAGAAACCTACTAAAGCCAGGGCAGTCGCTTGACCGGTGATCTCCCACGCCCAAATCGTGAGCGCGAACCACGTCATACCACTGCCGAGGAAGGAGATCAATTGGCCTACCCACACGATGGTGAAGCCCGACATTCCAGATAGCCTGGCCCGCTTTCTTTCGTCGTATTTTCCTTTAGAAACCACGTCTTGTGTGTCCATCTACATCGCTCGCAAGGTCGGTATCCTCAGAGTTACTGACAGGCACTCATTTCGGTTCAAGTGCCATCCATGTGAGTGTTTGCTCAGGGTGAAAACCAAAAGACTCTAATTGTTTTTCAGCAACCCCGGTGGGGTAGTCAAGAACGATCGAACCCTGTGTAGGAAGTTCGGTCAGGACAAGCGCCATGAGACTTGCTTCAACCCGACCACGAGCTTCGGGCTCAACGATCAAGATAAAACGCCAACTTCCTTTCTCCAACCGGCGTCGAGCTGTTAGGCTCCCTATCAATTGACCCTCCTCCGACCAAACCCAATGCTGGGCGGCTCCTAAACCGAGAGTCTCGACGAAGCCATAGGGACGGAAGAAGCTTGAGCTCGTTGGATAGGGCCAGATCAGACCCTCAGGATGCACTTTAGCGGCTAACTCCCATTGCTGTTGCCATTCTTCCCGCTGGCGTCGACGGGCCGATCTAATTTCCGTCACATCAGGAACACGATCGCTTCGCCGTACCCATGTCGTGCGGGTTGCTAAGGGCCTGAAACCGAACGAAGCGTAAAGCACTTGTGATTCAGGGCTATCGCGATCCGCTTGCAACAAAATGACGTCACCACCAAGTCTCCGCACGAAGTCGATCGAAGCATTGACCAGCGACCGGGCAATGCCCTGCCTCCGGTAGTCAGTGTGAACAGCTACATTGGAGAGCGCCCAGCGACGAGGGAAACCTTCCACTTTCGACAAGTTAACGTTGCCCACCACGCGACCGTTCGCTTCCCAAAGAAAGCCATAGGGACGAGCCGCGGGTGGGAGGAACCAATAGTTAAGAAGCCAGCCGATCCAACCTAGACGCCCTAACCTGCGCATCCATCGCAACATACGGCGACCCGCGGGGTCAAGACTGGCAGAGAAGACCGTTTCTACCAGTTCGGCTACCTGGCGCATATCGCGCCAAGGGTGGATCGGTCGCAGACCTGACCAATCTCCCCGAGATTCCGATACCGTGGCCGCGGTCAGTCCTCACCCCCTAACGTCTTGAGCAGTTTTTCGGCTTCCTCGACCGAGATCGTACCCTGTTCCAACATGCGCAGGATGGTTAATCGCTCTTCATCACTGACTAGGGGTTCACGGGGTTCAGGACCCCCGATGGTGATGGAGTGTCTCCGTCCGTATTTATGGGCGTATTTCTCGGCTCGCTTTGCAGCTCGCTCTTGAGCCTTGGTCGCTCTTCGGCGCGCCCTCTCCACCGAGTGGCGCACCCGTTCACCGATACGCTCAGCGTCGAAGGTGTACATCCCAGCACCGATGGCGTTGAAACGAGCTTCCATCTCGGCTAGCCTCGCATCCAACTCACCCATCACGCTCCCGACGAAGTCTTCGGCGAAGTCCATCTCCATCTTCCCCACGCGCAACCAGAGATCGCCACCGGCGGTGAGCTCAATAGCGGTCTCGGCATCCCCCAAACGGATGACCGTCGCACCATTCTCGCTCACACGCTCGACCTCCGAGGGCATGGCCATGTCGCCACCTGCTTTCATGGTTATTTGCACTGAGACATCCTCTGGGAGACGGCAGGAGAGATCGCCCCCGGCAATCACAACGGAGGAAGCATCTGCCTTCGGCGAAAGTGAAAGACTGGCATCTCCACCAACGGTAGCTTCCACCAAGCCGGTCACATTGTGCAGCACGAGGTCCGCTCCGACAGATCGCAAGCGGACGTCCCCTTCCACCTTCTCGGCGATAGCGTCGCCGCCGATGCGGTCTACCGTCAGATCGCCGTCTACTTTGCGGGCATGAAGGTCCCCACCGATGAGCTCAAAGGTCGACCTAGCTACACGACGTAGGCTGAGGTCACCCCCCACCGTCTTCATCATCAGCTCGTTGGTGAAGCCGATCACCCGAGCATCGCCGCCGACCTGCTCCACCTCCACTCGCGCAGCAGCAGGCAGGAAGATCAGGCATCCCGACCGACAACTCACCGTGATCCGGTCGTCATCCTGATCGACGGTCAGTGTGCCCTGCTCCGGCGCTTGGGCTTCAAATTGGGTATCACGTCTGCCAGACAGACGAAGATCCCCACCTATCGTCTTGATTTTCACCACCGGCGTTTCGCCGACTTCAAACTTAACGGTTTCCATCATCTACCCTCCTCAGGATTAACCTGAAAAGTCCTCTTAGTTCACTCACTCTCCATTAAGATCATCGCCTCCTCGGACGAGATCTTTCCGCTGGCAAGATCATCCAAAATGCGGTGTCGCTCCTCATCACTTATCCCTGGTCTATCCGGACCGATGGGGAAGCCCATCGTCCTGATGACGTCCAACAAACGGGCACGCAGGGTCGGATACGACATGCCCAATTCGGGTTCCATCCGGCTCAATTTCCCCTCACAACGGATAAAAGTCTCAACAAAAGCGAGTTGCTCGGCAGAGAGACGGCCAAAACGACCGACGTCAAAATGACCTTCGATCGTCGTATCACAACTTCGACAATGGAAGCGGGTAACCGACAGCCGCTCGCCGCATACTGGGCAGGTGGTGAGCAAGACATTCATACGGTCATCTCCTTTCGAATCCCATCAGGGTCACGTGGACGTCCTACGCAACTCACACATCCACAGGGACCTGCTTGTCCACCAAAGCAAGTTTCTCTAACGAGGTCCCCAGTCTCACCAGCATGGAGCCAAGCCCGGCGATCCTATCCCGCACCAGCCCTCGATGCTCAGGACGAGGCTCGTTTCTGAGCATGCTCTCCCTCCGCTGTTGAATCATTTTGGTATGAGCTTCGACCTGAAGTATAAGCTGGTAATTCGCCTCAATCATGTGACACCCCAAGAATATGTATTTTCCTTTTAATAATCTTTATACATTATAGCTTTTATATTGATATTGTCAAGTATCTCTTAAGTTTTATGAAGTTGTATTTTACTTTTCTAAACCTAGGGGGCTTGGGCTCAGAATGACGCCCTGCCTCATGTCATTCCGAGGAGCCTTGCGACGAGGAATCCCTATGTTGAGGCTTTTTATTTCGACACATCCTAGGGATTCCTCGCTCGCGTTACTCGCTCGGAATGACACCCGGGGAGGTGCCGTTTATGTAGCCGCAGGCTTTAGCCTGCGTATCTTTGCGCACCCTAAAGGGTGCGGCTACATGTGATTGCAGGAACGATCCTTCTGGACATAGATCATGCAGGGGCACCCCTTCGACAAGCTCACGTTGAGTCCAGCCTAACGCAACTATCTCTCTTGAATGTCATTCTGAGTGAGCGAAGCGAGCGAAGAATCCCTATGATGGGGCTTTTTAATTCGAGACTTCATAGGGTTTCTTCGCCTGCGCTTTGCTCCGGCTCAGAATGACATCGGAAACAATGCCATTCTGAGCAAACCCTTCGACAAGCTCAGGACGAATCCGGCAGAGCCCTCTTGCTTTATTAATGTCATCCTGAGCCCCTCGGCCATGCTCGGGACCGTCGGCTCCGCGAAGGATCTCGTTTTTAGTCGTGAGCTATATACTTCTCGTAACAACGAGATTCTTCGTCGCTTTGCTCCTCAGAATGACATTAATCGGAGTTTATCCCTTCGACAAGCTCAGGACGCTGCCGGAGCGAAGCCGAGGGTCCGAGGTAAGACACCGCGATCGAAGAACCCCTAAGATGAAGCTTTAAAATTTTACACTTCCTAGAGATTCTCACCCTTCGGGTACGATGTCGTCGCGGAGCCAAAGGTCCTGAGAGAAACCGAAGGGCTCCTCAGAATGACCATCCCTTCGAAGCACCACGACAAGCAACTATACATAGGTTCAATCTTGGCCCCCTCTAACCCCTCTGATAGAATGACCCTGGCGAGGGGCGAGAAAAGGAATGGCGTGGTTAAGTATCCCCCTTCCAACCGATGTGCGTTCTAAGATTCTTGATAACGCTGCCCAAGCAGATGTGACGTAGACACGATGCAAATGCCCGAGATCAATCTATCCGGACTCGCCTACGGTGGCGACGCATTTGGACGCGACGCAGACGGTAGGATGGTCTTCGTCCCATTCGCATTACCAGGCGAACGAGTGAAGGTGGAGATCGTCGAGGCTCACCAGCGGTGGGCTCGTGGCCAGCTAGTGCAGGTGATCGAAACCTCGCCGGAAAGGATCGAACCTCGCTGCCGCCACTTCACCGACTGCGGTGGGTGTCATTACCAACATATGCCCTACTCCATACAACTTCACGCGAAGGCCGAGATCGTGCGGGCCCAATTGGAGCGGCTCGGGGGTTTTGAGAATCCACCCGTCGAAACGACCGTGCCTTCTCC
>DUEW01000052.1 GCA_011174845.1 Anaerolineae bacterium
CCTCGCTTGCCCAGAGCCTGCGTGGCTTGTTTCCAAGCTTGCAGGGCCAGAGCAGTCACTGCACGCTCACCCACTGCCCAACCCAAGACCAGCTTGCCCTGGTCAGGATCTTCGACTGGTGTGATCAAGGATCGGAATCAGGTAGGCCTTCCGACGTCCGTCGGCGAATATCAGCTCAGTGAAATCAGTATAAGCGACTCTAAAGGGCCCGATTGCCTCCTTTCCAGCTATCAGATTAACTCGATCTCCGGCCGCAGTAAGGGCCTGGCGAATGCCGCTCGGTTTGGGTCGCTTCGTACCCCGGATCAGGGGCAAATCCCACGCTTGGTGAAGCCTCTGCACCACCTTGTGGTTGACGTGATAACCATAGATTTCCCAAAGCTCCGGTGTCGTACGCCTGTACCCATACCCAGGATGCTGTCGCGCAATCATCTCCAGTGGCTCTCGCAGATGATGGTATTTCTCTGTGTAGCTCATGCCATTGCTCTTGTGGTAATACCACGTCGACCGCGGCAGCTGCAAGGCTGCCAGAACGATGGGAAGGCTATAGTCCGTATAGACCTCACTCGCCAGTGCTACCTTCTGCTCCGTGCTCATCCGTTCTGGCCTAAGAAATTTTTTAGCAGCGCAATTTCCACTTCCTTTTTCCCCAGAAGCTGCTCTAGTTCAGCGATGCGCCGCTCGTATTCCTTCACGGTGCTATCTTGTGCAAAAAGATCCGGCCCCTGCTCCAAGAAGGTTTTCTTCCAAAGCACGACAGAGTTTGGGTGGATGCCGTATTGTTTGGCGATCTGTCCTGGTGTCTTCTCTCCTGATAACGCTTCAAGTACAATCTGGAACTTGAGCTTAGGCGAATATTGTTTTCTAGCCATGACTGATGCCTCCTTTCGGCACAGCTTTGGCCGTAGCGTACATCAAGTTCCGAGAAGGTCAACTCCACAATACTGTGGTGTCCAAGTTTTTGGTGTCATTGCCATTGGAATATAGCACCAGCAAGAAAATATGAAGATGTATCACATCAAGTTGTAGGCTTAATCTTATTCATGCTCTACTATGTCCTAATTCCTGCTCAAACAGACCCCCTACCCAAGAGTACGGATTGATATTCAGGAAACCGACAGGTAGAATTGATCCATGCTTTACGCGCTCACACGACGTGAATTTCTCAAGTTCTCGGCGCTTTCTGCATGCGGCTTGGCGATACTACCACCAGAGCCCGCTGTGGAGAGAGATTTACTTGGTCTTGGAAGGGTAACGGTTTCGTGGATCTATCTGTATGACGAACCTTCCTTTCAAGCCAAACGATTGACAAGATTGAGTCGCGACATGATCGTTACATTGCTTGAGCGCGAAACTTCCGATGATGGTCCTCCTCACAACCCCCTTTGGTATCGCGTGCCAGATGGCTTTGTGCATTCAGGAAACATCCAAAGGGTTCGTTGGGAACCTCAATCTCCACGATTGGAGATCCCCGAAAGTGGCGCGCTTTTTGAGGTTTCTGTTCCTTTCACCCGCTCTTACCGTAAACCCGATCAAACTTCTGATCCCCTTTACCGCCTTTACTTCCAATCCGTAGCATGGGTAGAAGCCGTTGAACCTGGGGCTAATGGCAGGCTGTGGTATCGCTTGCTCGATGATATTTTGAAAGTGAACTACTACGTCCGGGCTGAACACTTGAGGAGGATTGAACCTGAGGAACTCACCCCTATCTCGCCCGACGTCCCGCTACATGCCAAGCGGATCCTGGTCTCCCTCGCTCAACAAGAGCTGTTGGCTTTTGAGAACGAACGATTAGTTCTACGCACACGCATTTCCAGCGGAATTCCAGACTATCGACCACGAGGGAACGGTATTCCTACGGCTACGCCTACCGGTCGTTTCTACATCACAAAAAAAACTCCTCTCCGACACATGGGAGATTGCAGCCTCACGGATAGCCTTGAAGCCTATGAGCTACCAGGGGTTCCATGGGTTTCCTTCTTTTACGAGACTGGCGTTGCCTTTCATGGGACTTATTGGCACACAGACTTCGGTCGTCCTAAAAGCCATGGTTGTGTTAATATGCACACAGAAGAAGCCAAGTGGTTATTCCGCTGGGCATCACCGATTATCGAAGCCGATGTCATGCTTAAGGCAGGACACGGTACCTCAGTGATTGTTGTCTAACATCTCCGAAATCAGATGAAAACCTGATCGAAAGTCCGTTTTTAGTATTATTATAGGATGAAGCTTAAAATTCCACGCGAGCTTAAAGCTTGTGGCGAACTTTAGATAATCCGAAATTTTCGTTATTTGGGTTAGAAAATTAATCGATCCCAAAGAAACACGGAGCTAAAAACCCACATCTGAATTCTCGTGGTCATTCTTTCCGCGAACTCGATTTAATAAATCAGGCAATTTGCCTGTCTCGCTATATCCCGATGCGCCGCGGCTCATAGCGGCTCGAACTTCTTCATCACTGAATGCGTCCGCCAGCACGAAAATATCACTCTCTTCTGAAATCTTTCTCAAGCCACGTAACAACCAGTAATCACGCTCAAGTGCTAATTTCGCGTTCACTAAGATAAGTTCTGGCTCAACTCTTTCAGCAAGCGCTTGACCTTCCTCCGGAGTTGTCGCGACGATTACGCGATAACCGTGGGCTTGTATCATCATAACCATATTCTCACGGAGGGCATCGTCAGATTCAACAATCATCACCCTCGAAGCAGGGCTTAGGCCTGAGCGTAATACTGTGTTGATCGTGCTAAGGAGTGCCCCTGTCCCAACCGTTCGGACCATAAAGTCAATCGTTCCCATCCGTACTCCTACTTGGGGATCATCTACTGAGGTCAAGAAGAGAACTGGGATCCCTAGAGTGCGCGTATTTCGCTTGAGAACCATTGCCACGTCTAGAGCTAATGGATGTCGGGCCAGCAAATCCAACAGGATTAAATCCGGTTGTTCGTCCTTAGCGAGGGTTAATACTTCCCCTCCTTTCGAGGTCGCAACAACACGGTACCCGGCTTCGGATAGTTCGTTTGATAGTAATTCCCTTAACTCATCCTTTTCAACCAACATCAGTATGGTTCTCGATAATTGAGACTCTTCATGCAAACGGGTATCAACTGCACGCCGGAGATGGGAGACATCCGGACTGGATGTGCCAGCTGCTTGTAGCGGTAATGCTATATGAAAGCGTGATCCCACATCTTCCTGCTCTTCTCCCCACACGTACCCACCTAGCTCCTTGATAATGGCTTTACAAGAGGATAGGGATAATATTTTGATTTCAGCCTCATCTGCTACGATTTCTTCGGAAACCTCCTCACCAATATCCAGTGCGGACAGCGAGACCTCAGTGGGGACATCAGACACCGTAACAACCGCCCACATCCCTCGTGCTTCCAAAGCAGGTGGGATTACATCAATATATTTCTCCACAAGAGAGATCTCATTGTCAGACAAAAGACCCGCTTGAACTCGAATTTGATCGCGTGTCGTCCTTTCTACAACATGCGCGATTAGGCTCGCCACCACTGTGATCAAGGGTTCTGAACGGGCCTCAATCACAGGAAGGTGAGCAGGTGTTTCAGCAACCACAGAAACGGGCTTTTCACCAACGTAGTTAGTAACAGCCTCGATTGCCTCCTCGATTGCTGAAGGCAGATAAACGATGCCCTTTGTCATGCCAGGAATTATGCCTCCCAGGAGTTAATGTTCATCCCTAGTTAGGCTTTTATGGATGCGTTCTCTCTAACTCTAGCTCATAAAGTGTAGATCCGACCTTGCCATTTGCTTACAATTGGACAGCAAAATACGGACATTGTAGAATCTACACTATGGAAGCCCAAATTGCTGTCTCGAAGATCAGTAAGTATGCCTCTTCCGAAAGTGGTGACACGATAGAAATGATTGAACGTCCGGGTGGTGGCCTCTCCTTCGTCCTGGTCGATGGTCAACGTTCTGGTAAATCGGCGAAAGCGATCTCAAACGTCGTTGCTCGCAAGGCGATCAGCCTCCTCGCAGATGGTGTCCGAGATGGTGCCGCTGCCCGTGCGGCCTCCGATTATTTATACACCCATCGTGCCGGTAAAGTTATGGCGACTCTTAACATTCTTTCCATTGACCTTCAAAGCCAGACAATGGTCATTGTGCGTAATAATCCAGCACCCGTTCTGCTCATCATTGATGGTAACATAAATCTCCTCGACGAACCGGTTGACGCTGTAGGAGTCCGACGAGAGATACGCCCTGCAATCACTGAAATCCCCCTTGAAGAAAATCTGGTTGCGATTGTCTTCACCGATGGTTTGCTTCATGCCGGCGATCGAGAAGGACAGCGGATGGACATAATTCAATGCGTCAAGGATATGATCGCCGATGGACCACCAGACCCAAAACACTGGGCGGACAAATTGTTACTTCACGCTGTTGAGCTCGACCAAGGTCGCCCTGTTGATGATATCACCGTACTCGTAGCCGCTATGTTACCTCGTCAGCCTGACGATGCCCGGCAGTTGACTGTCAGGATGCCTCTCTGATGGAGAAAAGAACATCCCCATGAGGGGAAAGAGCGTACCCCCATCCATCGCCATCGTGGGCCCTTGTGGGGCTGGGAAATCAACTTTGGCTCGAGAGCTTCAAGCTCGAGGAATACAAGCCCGTCAGATCGCTCAAGAACACTCCTTCGCTCCCACCATGTGGCAGCACCTTACAAAGCCTGATATTCTGATCTTCCTAGATGCCTCCTATGAGACCTGTACTCAACGCAAGAATCTAAACTGGCTTCCAAAGGAGTACGCAAAACAGGTGCACCGTTTACAGCATGCCCGTCAATACTGCCACATCTATGTTAAAACGGATCATCTCAAGCCCGAGGAGGTTATGGACCAAGTGCTGTCCTCGGAGTCCTTCGCATGAGCAAGAGCAATTTTTTATCGCATAAATGGTCATTGAAAACCCTACCAAACCCATCGTTAATGCCATTCTGAACCTAGCACAGGAGAGGCGAAGAAACGCGCTTTAGGGATGGATGACTATAGGAATTCGCAACACGAGATCTTGTGTGAAGCGGAAAGTCCAGATCCAGCTGAGGGTTTAGAATGAGATTCTTAGCCAGCTCCTATTAATGTCATAATGAGGAGAGAAGCGACGAAGAATCTCGTTGATGGGATAGAGTTTAATTTGAATTCAGAAAACGAGATCCTTCGCTTCACTCCGCTCCGCTCAGGATGACATTGGGAAGGTGTCATTCTGAGGAGCTTGTGAATTAATTGATCAAAACCCTCCTCAAACGGAACCAATCGTGGTAATGTAGCGGGTACGGATATATGCCTCTCAAGAGGACTGAGTTATGAGGAGGAACTGAAGGATGAAAGAGACCCTTTTCCCCTTGCCGCCAGCAGAGGAAGGCGCCGACCGTGAGCCTGCTGCGGGTGTGCCCCGAATACAAAGCGCTAACCGCCAGCAGGTGGAGATGCGCATGGCTGCCTTAGATGATCTGCTGCCTGATGACCATCGAGCACGGCTTGTCTGGGACATGGTGCAGGGCTACGATCTGAGCCGATTCTATCAACGGATCAAAGCGGTGGAAGGGGAAGCGGGACGACCTGCGATTGATCCACGCTTACTGATCGCAGTGTGGTTGTATGCCACCCTGGAAGGCGTGACCAGCGCCCGTGAACTGGGCCGGCTGTGTGAAGAACATCTGGCCTACCAGTGGATCTTGGGGGGAGTTAGCGTCAACTACCACACCCTGGCTGATTTCCGTGTGGACTACGAGCAAGAACTGGATGAGCTTCTGACCAACAGTGTGGCAGCCCTGATGAGCGAAGGGTTGGTAAGCCTGGAACGCACTGCGCAAGACGGAGTGCGGGTGCGAGCCAGTGCGGGGGCAAGCAGCTTTCGTCGCAAGCCGAGCCTGGAAGAGGTCTTACGCTTGGCGCAGGCGGCGGTTGAACAGCAAAAGGTTGAAAGGGAAGCCGGCAGCGGCGAGCCAGGCACGCCGCGCCAGCGTGCGGCGCGTGCCCGTCATACCCGAGAAAGATTAGAACGGGTACAGAAGGCCATGCAGGAAGTAGAGAAAGTAGCCAAGAGGAGAGCTAAGAACCGAGAGAGCCGGCGCAAAAAGCGACCGGCACGGGCCTCGACCAGCGACCCGGAAGCACGGGTGATGAAGATGTCTGATGGTGGATTTCGGCCGGTCTACAATGGCCAGTTGGCGGTTGACATGGGTAGCGCCATCATCGTGGGGGTAGATGCCAGTAATCAGGCTGATCAAAGGTTGTTACAGCCGATGATTGAGCAAGTGGAAGGACGCTACGGGCGGCTGATGGATGAGCATTATGTGGATGGTGGTTTTCGGAACAACGACAATGTCACTCAGTTGGAGAAGAAAGGCATTGAGGTATACAGTCCAATCCCGGATGCTTACAACAGGCAGAGCGACAAGCGGCCGGAGGACATCATGCCCAGCGACAGTGCCGGGGTGAGGGCCTGGAAGAAACGGATGGTGAGCGAAGAAGCGAAGGAAAAGTTATAAGCAGCGAGCAGCGACAGCTGAATGGGCCAATGCGCTGGCGCGCAACCGCGGGCTGTATCGATTGCTGGTCAGGGGATTGAGGAAAGTGAGAGCGATTCTGCTCTGGTTTGCACTTGCGCATAATCTGATGCAGGCACTAAATCTACGGGCGGCGAGGGAGAAGCAGGCAGCCTGAGGTCAAAGAAACGCCTCAAAAAAGGCTGCACGGTGAGGGTCTGATTGTTGAATTGCACATGAATAGGATCCACTATTCATGAGCCTGCCCTTTGAAACTCATCCCTGGCCAGGATGGCTCCGTATACTATAATTATTTCACAACCTCTGAGGCGCACAGCGCCGAAGAATCTCGTTGTTTGGATTAGTGGTCCTTTCATGACGAAAAACGAGATCCTTCGCGGAGCCGAAGGTCCCGAGCCAGGTCGAGGGGCTCAGGATGACATTGTGAGGGTGTCATTCTGAACGCTTCTTCGACTAGACACAGGACACGTGCTAGGCGCGACGGTATCGTACTCGAAGGGTGAGAATCCCTGCGATTCATCGACTTCATAAGATTCATCCTAGGGATCCTTCGCGGAGCCTGTCCTGAGCGCAGCCGAAGGGCTCAGGATGACACTCCAAGATGGATGTCATTCTGAGCCGAAGCAAAGCGTAGGCGACGGCATCGTACCTGAAGGGTGAGAATCCCTAGGATGATTCGAATTCACAGGCGACTTCCTAGGGATTCCTCGCAACAAGGCTCCTCCGAGTGAGATAAGAGCAGGTTTCATCTATTGATCATGCAAACCTTCTCAACACCATTCCCTCCACGGGTTGACTTTCACCCTTCCCTATGGGATACTCTCCCGAGCGTTCAGTGTGAGCGCCCTCCCTTTCGCTATCCCTGCAAAGAGGAGGTGGTGCCTATGAGTACTTACGCTAGTCAACGCGCTGCGGCATCCCTCCTCTTCAATAGATAAGGGTGCCGCAGCGCACAATTGGGCCGTCCTTATGGGCGGCCCATTGTGCACAACGGATGGTTGGGATGGATAGACTACCGATCGGCAAGCTCCCCCCTGAACTACTTAACCGCCTTCTTCAACGTCATGCTCCTTCGGACCCTCGTGTACTCCTTGGTCCGGGCGTCGGTTTGGATTGCGCCGTGCTGGATTTTGGTGACATTCTGCTCGTCGCTAAGTCGGATCCGATTACGTTTACTGAGGAAGAAATCGGATGGTACGCAGTCCACGTCAACGCTAACGACGTTGTTACGACAGGCGCATCACCTCGATGGTTTCTTGCTACGCTACTCTTGCCAGAGGAGAGAGCCGACAGCACGATGACAACTGACATCTTCGATCAAATCGGTGATGCATGCGAATCCATCGGCGCTCAGCTCATCGGTGGCCATACCGAAATCACCGTAGGTCTCGACCGCCCAATTGTAGTTGGAACGATGTTGGGAGAGGTAGAAAAAGACCACCTGATCACTCCCCAGGGCGCGCGTCCAGGCGATCTCTTACTATTGACCAAGGGCGTTCCTATCGAAGCCACCAGCATCCTCGCCAGGGAGTTTGCTGATCGCCTGAAAAAACTCCCTGCTGAAGTGCTGTCATCTGCGCGCGAATTCCTTCATCATCCAGGGATCAGCATCGCCCCGGAAGCGCTCGCCGCGGCTGGGACCGGAGCGGTGACTGCGATGCACGATCCAACCGAAGGAGGCTTGGCATCAGGATTGTGGGAACTGGCTGAAGCCGCTCACGTAAAGTTGGTGGTTGATAAGGAGTCTATCTACGTCCCACCAGAATCATCCGTGATTTGCGAAACGTTGGGAGTTGATCCGCTAGAAGCGATCGCCTCAGGGGCGTTGCTGCTTTCGATTAAGCCCGAGGGGCTGGAGCAGGTCCGTGCAGCTGTGGAAGCTCACGACGTGGATATTTCTATCATCGGTCAGGTAACAGAAGGCCACAATGTGGCTATGCGCAGTGAGGGCGTCGAAAGACCCCTTCGTTGGCCACCGCGCGATGCGCTGGCTCGTCTTTTCGAGGGAACGACATCCTTTTCGTGAGCCCTACCACATCAGCAAAATTTCTATTTCGACGAAAATGCTCAACGCATATCATCCTTCGATAGGCCCAGGATGACATGCGTTTTCCGTACAAGATGTATTTCCAATTCGTATGGAAGTTTCAAATCCTGGAATTTTCAAAGCACGTGAGGAAGAAGATTAAGCGATAAATTGAGATATGTACCCCAAACCTGCGAGTAAAGCCACGAGTGCGATGTGCCCAGCGAGATAAATAACTACCCCCCAACGAGGAGACATTTGACCACACCCTCCTCCAGCCAGGGCGTAAATCCCACCCATGGTAAGCCATGCCACAAATGCTGAGGCCCCCGGTAGGATTAATCCAATGATCCCGCGCGAAATGGCGCCCAACATGAATACCGCCCACTTGGGTGTACAAACTTCTTGTAAACCGAACCTCAATCTCATATTCGATACCATGGCTTCGCATTGTGCATGATTGGCGAGGAGAATCTCGGCGATACCCGCCTCGACGAGAAATAACGCCGCCGCGAACAAAGCCCCCACCATAAAGCGTTGCCCGCCTGTGAGTTTACTCCCCCGCTGACGTTTCACGTTTCACGCCTCACTCGATGATTTCTCCTACACCTTACACCAGGCGCCATGGGTCAATCGCCCAAACAGATGCCCAACCCCCGTGCTGTCAGAACGGCATCGCCCGCCAAATCCACTCTTTTGGGCACCGCCAATGCTTCCGCTAAACTAACATCCGCCATACTCGTGCTGCGTAAGGATACCATCTGACCATGCTTGCCCTCGGCAGCCAAGCGAACGGCCGCAGCACCGTAGCGTGTCGCTAACCACCGGTCGAACGCCGAAGGCGAGCCACCACGTTGTAGGTGTCCCAAAACGGTCACGCGGGTTTCCATACCCGTCTCTTCGGCTATGCGATTACCCACAACCTGACATATCCCTCCAAGTCTTGCGGCTGTGATTTCATCGCCAGCACGAGCGAACACCTGTTGTTCCCCCAAAGGATGGGCACCCTCCGCTGCAGCAATGATGCTGAAGTGTCGCCCAGCATCTGCACGCTCTGTGATCTTTTCACAAATACGGTCAAATCGGAAATCAATCTCGGGGATCAAAATCACATCGGCGCCACCTGCTAGACCGGCATGCAGGGTGATGAAACCTGCGTCACGACCCATCAACTCCAACACCATCACCCTGTGGTGCGCTTCGGCTGTCGTATGCAATCGGTCGATGGCCTCGGTGGCGATGTTGAGAGCGGTGTCGAAGCCAAAGGTGACGTCCGTTCCTCCGACATCGTTGTCGATGGTTTTCGGGACCCC
>DUEW01000053.1 GCA_011174845.1 Anaerolineae bacterium
CAGGCGTCAGGCGCGAGGGATCCCTATGATTTGATGGCTTTATATGCCGCGTCATAGGGATCCTTCGCTTCGCTCAGGATGACATGCTTTTGCGTATGCTCTCTCAACATTCATGTCATTCCGAGTTCTCCTTCGACAAGCTCCCCTCGGCAGGCTCGGGACAAGCAGGACAGGCGTCAGGCGCGAGGAATCCCTGTGATTCGACGGCCTTATATACCACATCATAGGGAACCTTTGCTTCGCTCAGGATGACATTTAGGTTATAGTCATTCCGAGCCCCCACCGATTTGGCTCATGACATAGCTTCCCCTCTTTGCCCCTCTGCGACGCTTATGCTATATTGCCCCTGCCCTCGCAATCACAAACCCAATCAATGGGAGAAGCCTTTCAATTATCAATTCGAAGAGGTAGGAGAGATGCGATGACATCCTACGAAACCCGGATACGTGAGGCTCGTTCTAACTTTTCCCCCAGTTTCATGCTTTTGGCTGACTTCATGCTCGACTCATACAGACAAGCAGCTTTTCTCACCGCCACCGAATTGGCTCATCTTCTCGACATCGATCCCGCTACCGTCGTACGTTTCTCCCAACTTCTGGGATATCGTGGTTATCCTGAACTCCAACGTGAAATCCGTGAAAAGGTCAAGAAAGAACTGCTCATCGAACGAAAAGTCGAGCCCGGCACGTCGACAGAGGCCGCTGAGAGTGCCCTCCAGGAAGTCGTGCGCAGCCTGGAGTTCACACGACGAGCCTTTCCAATCGAAGCCGCTGAGAGGCTCATCACCGCTCTGGACGAAGCTGAACGCGTGATCATCATGGCCGAGGGGTTGGCGCTCTCTTCCGCGCGTTGCCTCGCATCATGGCTCGAAGCCGTCGGCTATACCATCCACCTCGCTGGTGGTAGCCCCTCTGAGTTGGCCAGAGCGGTGGCGGGTGCTCACAAAGGTGACCTTGTCTTGGCAATCGAGGTCACTGAGGAGACACCTTTTATCGCCCACGCGTTAGCCGGGGTTAAAAAAATTGGCGCTCGCACTGCTGCACTATTCGTGACGCCCTCATCCGAGATTGCTCGTCACGCAGATCTCGTCTTAAACGCTCCTGTCAATCCAAAACCTGGCATTGGTCAAGTCTTGCTGGATGGTATGGTGTATGCTTTGATACAGATGTTGATATTTGCCAGACCGGGCCGATTTGAAAAGACTTACGATCGAGTAAGAGTCATAACCCAAGCCATGATTGAAGGGAATCCAGAATGATCATCCTTCACACCCAATTCTCACAAGGTTGCTGGCTGCGTAGAAGCCGGTGACGCTGGACAAAGAGCCAGCGTTTTTTCTTCAACCATGTGGCTAACTTTTCTCCTTCTTGGAATAGTGATTCTCCTGATAGTTTGGGAACTTTGGATTTGTGAGGGCACTCATCTCGGTCGACGCTTCGTTGTCTGGCTATATGATTTAGCGGCGTTTAGATACGATAAGATCAAGCAATTTGACCCAGATTGGGAACGCACCTTCTTGGGCGAACCGATCAGTACCGTATCCCTAGGGTTTGAGCGCCCTCGGATACTCGACATTGGTGCAGGCACAGGCCGTGTAGCACGCAGCTTGTGTTCACTCCCATCGTTTCATGGAACACTGATTAATCTCGAACCTTCGAAACGTATGCTGGCGTTTGGCCGTCAAATGACCTCCAACGATGGTTCATGGTGGGTGCGATCGTGGGCCATTCCACTACCATTCGCTGACGGAGCCTTTGACATCGTCATCAGCCTGGAACTCCTCGAGTTCACCCCAAAGCCGATCGACACACTCAAAGAGATGTTGCGTGTACTACAACCAACTGGCTGGTTGCTCATCACGAACAGGGTTGGGCGGGATGCGCCCCTCATCCTGGGAAAGACTTATCGACGAGAGGACTTTCCCAAGGCGTTGGAAACTGTGGGCCTTCAGGATATATCCGTGTACCCATGGCAGGTCAATTACGACTTAGTCTGGGCGCGTAAGACTTAATATAATGGAACTATAAAGAATGCGTATAGGTTAGCCGTCATCCTTCGACAAGCTTTGTCCTGAGCTTGCCGAAGGGCTCAGGATGACTATAAGGAGCATAAGTATGATAAGCAACCTAAACCAGCATCGTCCTTAGCTTATCGAAGGATCGAAGTACGCGCTTGAGACAACCGTAATCCTCAAATTAGTTTCGATGTCAAGCGGCGTGATGGACCATAAGGTATACATGTCGAATAAGCAATCAAACGGTTCACGGCAAAACCAATACAAAGGTCATGAACTTCACAGCTTCGAAATGTCCACGTTTAATCGTGAAAACTTAGCGCCACTGTGGTAGGATGCTGGTCTGAGAAATAGTTCGATCTTGTGGACCACACCATCCAAGAGCGAGAGATTGTTACGTTGATCTAAAGAGCCCTGGTGGAGAAATGCCATGCGTATTGTGCGTTTTAAAAGAGACCCAAATGAATTGCCGGTCTGGGGTTGGATGGCCGATGACCGGATCGGAGTACTAGACGGATCGCCATTCGATGAGTTCCAACGTGAGGAAGCCCGTCTCCCACTCGAAGAAGCTCAGCTCGTCTCACCTGTAATCCCCGGGAAAATCATCTGCGTCGGTCTCAACTATGCTGCCCACGCAGCTGAGCACGATGCCGAGGTTCCTGAATTGCCCCTGATTTTCCTCAAACCACCTAGCACGGTCATCGGTCCTGGTCAAACAATTTTGCTTCCCCCACAATCTCAGCAAGTAGAACACGAGGCCGAGTTAGCAGTGATTATCAGCCAACGGGGACGTTGGATCCGACCTGAACAAGTCACGAATTATGTGCTGGGCTTTACAGTGGCCAATGATGTTACCGCTCGAGATCTTCAATTCCGTGATGGCCAATGGACGCGGAGTAAGGGCTTCGACACCTTCTGCCCCCTTGGACCATGGATTAAAACCGAGTTCGAACCCGCGGATGCTTTGATCACCTGCTCGGTCAACGGACAGATGAGACAAATGGCCTCCACACGTGACATGATCTTCACCGTCCCTCACATCGTGGCCTTTATCTCCTCGGTAATGACCCTTGAACCTGGTGATGTCATCCTCACTGGCACACCTCCAGGAGTCGGACCGATTGTCGATGGGGATGAAGTCACAGTTGAGATCGAGGGACTTGGCATCCTGCATAACCCAGTTAAAGCTGATCTTCGAGGTAAGTGAATCCTGGATCGTTAAAGAGGAGGAGTATTATGGGTCTTAAACCCGATCATTGGATCATAAAAATGGCGCGCGAGCACCGGATGATCGAACCCTTTGTCGAGGATCAGGTGCGCGATGGTGTGATCTCTTACGGGGTCTCGTCGTATGGCTACGATATTCGGGTTGCAGATGAGTTTAAAATCTTCACCAACGTCTACTCGGCTGTGGTAGATCCTAAGGAATTCGATAAAGCCTCCATGGTTGACTATCAAGGTGAGGTATGTATCATCCCGCCTAACTCCTTTGCCCTAGCACGAACCATCGAATATTTCCGCATCCCGCGCAACGTGCTTACCATCTGTGTCGGTAAATCAACCTACGCTCGTTGCGGCATCATTGTCAATGTTACGCCCTTCGAACCAGAATGGGAGGGCTATGTCACACTCGAGATCTCAAACACCACTCCCTTACCGGCGAAGATCTATGCTAATGAAGGAATCTCCCAGGTGCTCTTCTTCGAAGCCGATGAGGAATGCTTGTCTTCCTACGCGGATAAGAAGGGGAAATACCAGAAACAACAAGAAATCATGTTACCGCGGCTTTAACATAATCGTGCCATGAACCGCGAAATGAACTTCTCGATGCAGGTTCAGGTTCTATTGCTAAATCCCAAAAGAATTCGTGTAGGGGCGGTTTGCAAACCGCCCCTACACAGCTTATCAGGGAGGTGTCTCACTCCGTGATTTCAATTTAAGCTCAGACAGCCGGTCGCCCTATTCAGTAGATCGAAGGACTCTTTCGCAATGATATTAAATCGAGATCCTATCCAACCTTTTTTCTGACCCTTAGGTTTCCCCCTTAACACAATAGAACGTTTGTGCTAGTATCGACGATGTCCCTTCTACCTATCCCAAGGAGAAATACGATGTCTGATCACCCCATAGTCCATATCGAATTCTCAGCTCATGATCCAAAGGCTGCGGGAAAGTATTAACGTGAAGTGTTTGGCTGGAAGATCGAGCACATGCAAGAGATGGATTATGTAACCTTTGAAGCGGAACCTGGCCCCGGGGGAGGTTTCAATCAAGTCGACAACGAGGCCTTTAAAGTTGGCGACGTCCTGGTCTACATCCGAACAAGCGATATTGATACCACCTTGAAGAAAATCGAATCCCTCGGGGGCAAAACCTTGGTACCCAAGACTGAGATCCCCAACATCGGATGGTTCGCTTTCTTCGCCGACCCAACAGGCAACCGTGTTGGGCTTTTTACCGGATTGGAAGGCCAAGCCTAACGCGATAGGGGATCCGTTTCCGGATCCATCTAGCGCCGGTTGTTCGATTAGGAGGTTGTCCGGCGCTCTTTCATTTTCAACCCTCAACCTGCTTTTCCCATCGGTGTACAATGGCACTATGGGCGAGACGCCAGTCGTATTGGACACAGAGCGTCAAGAGCGCGCTGACCAATATGCGCGCATCCGACGTCGTCTCTGGGCGATAAACCTCCTCCTGAACGGTCTCTATCTCGGTCTTTGGGCCGGATTGGGATGGGCTGTCGAGGTACGCCAGGCGATCACCCCCTACGCTGCAGATGTGCTGGGCAGCACGCCCCCATGGTGGGTTGAATTGATCTTATTCGCTGCAATCCTCTTTGGCCCTTGGACTGTACTCACCCTTCCGCTGGATTACTACTCAGGTTACATTCTTCCCCATCGGTTTGGTCTCTCAACGCAATCGTTGCGAGGATGGCTAAGCGACATGATCAAGGGAGCAGTACTAGGTATGATCATCGGTACGCCTCTCCTCATTGCGTTCTATAGCACAATCCGCTTCGACCCGAAGTCATGGTGGATTTGGGCAGCCGGAGGTTACACCCTCGTAACTGCTGTCCTGGCCACAATTGCTCCCATCCTGTTGATGCCGATCTTCTTCAAGTTCAAGCCCTTGGGAGAGGAGCATTCCGAACTCGCTGAACGATTGACCCTCCTAGCACGATCCGCTGGAACTCATGTGCGGGGTGTTTTCACCTTCGACATGAGCCGTCGAACTCGAGCGGCTAACGCCGCATTGGTTGGCCTAGGACGCACGCGGCGGATCATTCTCGGCGATACACTTCTTTCTGAGTTCACTCTGGATGAGATCGAAACCGTCATGGCGCATGAATTGGCACACCACGCCCATAAGGACATTCTGCTATCGCTGGCGATCCAAACCTCTTTTAACTTCCTCGCCTTCTACCTCTCCGCCGTGATGTTGAATTGGACAGTACATCAGGCCTCGCTCACGAGAGCTGACGATCCTGCGGGGCTGCCCTTCATCGCGCTCCTGCTTGGGTTGTTGAGTTTGCTCGCCATGCCGATCACCAACGCTTTCTCTCGATGGCGCGAGTCCATGGCCGACGATTACGCTCTTGAAGTCACCCACAAGCCCATGCCCTTCGCCAGCGCTATGACACGTATTGCAAATCAAAACCTGGCCGAGGTTGACCCCGAGCGCTGGGTGGTGCTGCTGCTTTACTCCCATCCTCCTCTCAAGAGTAGGATCGAGAAAGCCCAACGATTTTCTTCATCCACTGTCTGAATATGAACGCGCTGGTACCCATAATACCGAAGCCGCCGGGGTCCGTCGCTCATCACCGGCAGCCAGGGCCGTGCTCCTTTGTCTTATACTGGTTCCACTTAAAAAAAATTACTCTCGAGGAGGAGAGAGGAGTACATGTGGGGTGCGGGCTCTGCCCGCACCCCACATATACCAATCCACTTCTCGCGGTTGACCTTTTTCATTGAAGTCAAATATCTAGATCTTGAACTCCCCCGATTCGTAGAATAACTCCCCGTCGACGAAGATCTGCCCCCCGTCGCGCATGTCACAGATCATGTCCCAGTGGATGGCGCTTTTGTTCACCGAGCCGGTCTCAGGAAAACCATACCCCACGGCCATATGTATCGTGCCACCGATCTTCTCGTCAAAGAGGATGTTCTTGATGAAGCGGTTGATCTTCTTGTTCGTGCCGATGGCAAACTCCCCCAGATAGCGTGCACCAGGATCTGTGTCAAGCATGCTCAGCAGGTAGTCTTGGTTCTTTTTCGCTGAGGCCTTTACTACTTTGCCGTTCTCGAAATGAAGCTCGATCCCCTCCACTTCACGACCTCTCAACACAGCAGGGTAGGTAAAACGCACCCATCCATTCACTGATTCTTCCACGGGTCCGGTAAAAACCTCACCGCTCGGCATGTTTCTTTTTCCATCCGAGTTGACGAACGCACGATCCTCAATCGAGAGCGTAAGATCGATTTCAGGTCCTCTCACCTCAACCTGTTTCTTGCCTACCAACCAATCGACGAGAAGCTGCTGTTCATCGTGAATCTTCTGCCACATGGCGATAGGATCCTCCGAGTCAGCATAGGTCGTGCTATAGACGTAATCTTCAAACTCAGTAAGACTCATCTCCGCATCCTGAGCGTAAGCCTGTGTCGGGAACATCGTCCCAACCCACTTATACTCACCGGCAGCGCTTCGTGCTGTGTAGATGCTTTGCAAATCGGTCCTGGCTTTGGCATAAAGTTGCTGACGAGCCGGATCGACATTGCTCAGGTCGCGCGTATTTGATTGGCTACGCATGGAAATCAAAGCTTCAAATTCCTCCAGCATCAGCCTCTCGAAGGGAGAGATGTAATTCAACTGGTCGTCGCTGGCTTCTGTAAAGAGCAGGTATTCCATCCCCTCAAACTTGAGCAGTAGATGGGGATAACCTCCAGCGCGCAGCACTTCTCGGTAGATTTCTCGAATGAGCGGAGTTGCTGGGAGTTCACCAACGATTGCGACGCGATCTTTCGGTTGTATTTTGGTCGAATACTGAACCAAGATGCGAGCGAGGTTGGTGGTACGTGGGTCGGTCATAATGTTATCTCCTTAAGAGACCTTCGAAATTAATCTCTCATATTGAGCGGGGGCATTATACACCTTGGATGAGGGAGGTGGATGGCTTCAGAAGCATGAGCACTCAGATTCAAACGGATCACAGCAGCGTCAATACCGAAGGCTCAACTCAGGATTTATTCTCGCAATTGAGGTGTAAAAGGAGTGTATCAGGCTATTAACTCGTCGGAGCGTTAGGTAACGTAACTCCTATTACTCCTATTTCTTAATACCTACCGCATCGGAACCAATGCTCAATTCATAACCATTAAGCCTCTTACCAGATGAAATTAAAATCCTCGCACGACTGGAGTCTCCAGTGCAATCATCCACTCCACACGCCCAAGTCGCGTATAAACACCTTCCTCCTCATACTCACCATCTCAGGTGAGCGTGTGGTTTAAACGAACATCAAGTGACCACCCCGACTGGATAAACCGGAAATTGGATTTGCAAGATCTCGACTGTGTCATCACAACCATTGGCCTCTATCCACTGAATAAAATGACCGCCGGCATTAAAGCTCGCCGGCGGCATGTCTTACATCCTTCGCGTTCAACGATTAAATCTTAAACTCGCCGGATTCGTAAACCAACTCACCGTCGACGATGATCTGCCCTCCCTCGCGCATGTCACAGATCATGTCCATATGGATTGCACTCTCGTTCTTAGAGCCAGTTTCAGGATAACCCGATCCTACAGCCATATGAATGGTGCCACCAATCTTCTCATCAAATAGGATGTTCTTAATGAAACGGTCGACTTTTTTATTGGTGCCAATGGCGAACTCACCCAGATATCTGGCTCCTGGATCAGTATCAAGCATTTTTAGAAGAAAATCTTCGTTCTTCTTGGCGGTGGCCTTGACGACTTTGCCCTTTTTAAATTTGAGTTCGACCCCTTCCACCTCAAGGCCTCTATGCACCGCAGGATAAGTAAAGCGAACCCACCCATTGGCTGAGTCTTCAACCGGGCCGGTGAAAATTTCGCCATCCGGCATATTTTTTTCACCGTCACAGTTTTCGAAGGTTCGGCCCTCAATCGACAGGGTTAGATCCACATCAGGGCCTTTGACTTCTACATGTTTTTTCCCAACAAACCAATCGACGCGAGTTTGCTGAAAGTCATGGATCTTTTGCCATTCAGCTACAGGATCATCCGTGTCAGCAAAGGTCGTACGATAAACATAGTTCTCAAACTCGGACAGGCTCATCTCGGCATCCTGTGCATAGGCCTGGGTGGGGAACATCGTCGAAACCCATTTAATTTCTTTAGCAGCGCTGCGTTCCATGAAGGTCTTCATTAGATCAGTATGTGATCTCGCGCGCAGACTCTGGCGGGAGGGATCAATATTCGTCAGGGCGCGCGTGTTCGATTGACTACTGATGCCAATCATCGCCTCAAACTCTTCGTATACTATCTTTGTAAACGGAGAGACGTATTGCAGTTGCTCGTCATTTGCTTCGGCAAAGAAGAGATGCTCCAATCTGTCGAGGGTAATCAACGAATGAGGGAATCCACCGGCATGAAGCACCTCACGGTAAAGTTCCCGAATCAACAGGGCCGCAGCAGGTTGGCCGATGATGGCAACCCGGTCCTTGGGCTTGATCTTGGTTGAATATTGAACCAGGATGCGGGCGAGGTTGGTGACACGTGGGTCGGTCATGGGGGTTTTCTCCTTGAGAGACCTATGAAGTTGAAATCGTTCCCTGAACGCGAGCATTATACACCTCAGTTGGGGGAGTGAATGGATAAAGCAACCTGCGTTATCAGCTCTAAAAGTTTTTACGCAATGCCTGGTTGAAGGCTCAGTTAAGGATGTATTCTCACAATTGGGGTGTAAAGAGGGTGTACCAGATGATTGGATTGTCAGATCGTTAATAAATATCCTGCTTACCACTTACCTTCAAAGGCACATCCCGCATCGAAAGCGATGCTCATTTCGTAGCCCATAAGACCAGCAGCCCAGTGGAATTTAAACCCAAGTACAATCGGTGTCTCTGGTGCGATCACCAACTCCGCCCCCTCAAGCCACCTAAAGATCCCTTCCTCCTCGTACTCGCCCTCCCAAATGAGCGTATTATTCAACCAAACTTCTTCGAGGCCACCATTCCCCGCTGGCCAAGCCATGAGCTGGACATCAAGGATCTCGACTGTGTCATCTCTACCATTGTCCACGATCCACTTAACATAGTTGCCTTCAATTGCAGGAGGATGTAGCGTGATGCCAGGGCAGGCATCAGAGGTGATGGGGGAGATGGGCGTGTCTGTAGCCAGAGGTGAGGTCGGGGTTTTCACCGGGTTCCCGCCAATGATTACGATCTTGGTTTCTGCGGCTGGAACAGGAGTAGCCGGGTTGCTCGTCGGTGAACCATCCCCTGATGACCCTAAGACGGAAGGGAGAGTAAGGGCCCCCACCCCAATCACCACAACAAGCAGCACGGGGACGATCCACCATGGGAACCGCCGGCGTGGCAGCTCAGGAGCCACGATTTGAGTATCGAGCCGGGAAGGTGCCTCCCGTCGCGGCATAGACATCGTGGCCGGGGGGGGTGGTAAATCAAACTCGGGTAAACGTCGACCAGCGAGCGCTGCCTGGTAGGCTTCGTTGAGCTCCTTGAGATTTTCGAAACGATGCTCAGGCCGTTTCGCCAAACTCTTGACGATGACCTTCTCCTCCCCCTCTGAAAGTTCCCGGTTGAAGCGACCC
>DUEW01000054.1 GCA_011174845.1 Anaerolineae bacterium
AGTGGTACCGAAACTTCGCCCCGCCCGAGTAAAACTACAGGGTTGCGTAGATTGCGTACTAAACCGGACTCCTTCAAGCTTTCCGGCGTAATCTCAGAATCAGATTGAAATCCTTCAAGACGTTCCAGGTTGATTTCGGTCCATGTTACCCGACGAATATTTGTAAAGCCGCGTTTAAATGGAAGTCGCCGAAAAAGAGGTAGATTACCGCCTTGGTGATAGAGACCCTGGCTTGAGCCAGCTCTCGCCCCTTGACCCTTGGTTCCACGACCAGCGGTCTTCCCTTGCCCAGCGGAGATTCCCCGGCCCACCCGTTTGCGGCGCTTTGTAGCCCCTGCTCGTGGTTTTAAGTCATGAAGCTTCATCGCTCATCAACTCCTTTACCTGCACCAGGTGACTCACCTTGGCAATCATGCCTCGCACAACAGGTGTATCGACGTGCTCAACAGTGTGGTTTATTCGGCGTAAGCCGAGCGCACGAACAGTCCTTTTCTGTCGCTCCGTGTAACCTATTGGGCTACGCACAAGAGTGATGCGTATCTTTTTCTTCGAAGAACGTTTCGCCATCTTACTTACGCTCCCAGAAGGGCTTCAAATCACCGGGTTCTTTCCCACGGTTGATTGCCTCTAAATCCACATTCTTCAGGTTCCTCAGTCCATTCAAAGTCGCGTAGGCTACGTTGAGAATGTTAGCGCTTCCCAGCGATTTGGTCAGGATGTCCCGCACGCCAGCGGCTTCGAGCACGGCCCGCACCGACCCACCGGCGATCACACCTGTACCAGGGGAGGCAGGTTTTAACAGCACTTTCGCTCCGCTGTGTTTTGAAAATACCTCATGTGGGATGGTAGTCCCTACGAGAGGGATTGGACGCATATCCTTACGGGCATGTTCCGCTGCTTTGCGGATCGCATCTGGAACGCCGCGTGCTTTACCTACACCTAGACCGACCTTGCCACGGTTGTCGCCCACCACAACAGCCACACGGAATGCGAAACGACGACCGCCTTTTACGACCTTTGCCACGCGGGCGATATCGATCACGCGTTCATCCAACTCTTCCCGTTCATCCAAGGTATTTCGGAAATCGCGTCTCACTTTCTTATTCTCCCTTCAATCGTAGTCACAAATCACCTTCTCGATCTACTATCTCACTCGACCGCATGCTGGAACTTGGAATAGCTCCTTACCATCCATCGCCAATAAGCCTAGAACTTCAAACCCGCTTCACGAGCCGCTTCTGCCAATGCTTTTACACGACCATGGTAACGGTAGCCACCACGATCAAAAATTACAGTTACCACACCCTGGCCTTTAGCTCGTTCCGCGATTGTGGTCCCGACGAATTTTGCTTGTTCTGTTTTCGACAGATCTTTGATTTGTAGTTTGATCTCCGCATCGAGGGTCGAAGCGGAAACCAACGTACGACCTGCAGTGTCGTCGATCACCTGAGCATAGATTTGGTTCAAGCTTCGATAAACATTCAAGCGTGGTCGCTTGACCGTTCCCATCAGCTTCTTGCGTACGCGTTCATGGCGCCGCTTTCGCATCGTTTCTCGAGTTCGTTTCGTCATGATTAAGTTACCTTACCTGCTTTACCGGCTTTGCGGCGGACATACTCGCCCAAATAGCGAATGCCCTTCCCCTTGTAGGGTTCAGGGGGGCGTATCTTCCGGATATCCGCTGCAATCCGTCCAACCAGTTCTTTATCAATACCCTTCACCTTAACTAACCGAGCGCGAGTATCGACATCGAAGGTGATACCAGACGGGGCAGATATGTTCACCGGATGAGAAAATCCTAAATGGAGAACCAGATTTTCTCCCTCTTTTTCCGGCCGATAACCGACTCCTTCAATCTGGAGCGTTTTCTCAAAACCCTCACTTACCCCAAGGACCATATTGTTCAATAGAGCACGGGTCAGACCGTGGAAGGCTCGCATCTGCGGTTCGTCCGAAGGACGCTCGACCGTGATGACACCTGCTTGAAATTTAATGGCCATTTCAGATCGGAAATCACGTTCCAACTGACCCTTGGGGCCCTTCATCCACACATGTGAGCCCTCGATTTTAATCTCGACCCCTTCGGGTACGACCACAGGCATGCGTCCTATTCTTGACACATTTTCCTCCTAGCTACCATCGAGTAAAAACGATCGCGACCAGGGCGACCCAACCCACATCCATTGCGCACTCGATCAAATTTCACTACCAGACCTCACAAAGGATCTCGCCGCCCACACCGAGTTGACGTGCGCGCATCCCACTCATAACTCCCTTCGGGGTCGAAAGGATGGTTATTCCAATCCCTGATTGCACCCACGGGATCTTTTTCTTCCCAACATACACTCGCCTTCCGGGCCGACTTACGCGTTTCAAATCCGTGATTACCGGTCGGCGTTCGCGTCGCTCGCCAACATATTTCAGTTGGATACGAAGTACACGATGGGATGTACCTTCTACCTGATGCTCTTCATGGCTCTCGATGAAGCCCTCCTGCTCCAGAATTCGAACGATCTCCACCTTGATCTTGGAGCTTGGTACCGAAACGGTCTGATGGCCTGCCATCAGGGCGTTGCGGATCCGTGTCAACATATCAGCAATCGGATCAGATCCAATCATATCGTCTTCTCCAGGTCCTTCTTTACCATGAAGATTTCACCAAACCAGGGATTTTTCCTTCAAGAGCTTGTTCCCTGAGACAGATCCGGCATAGTTCAAAACGGCGATAATAGCCTCGCGGTCGTCCGCAAATTCGACATCGATTGCGTTCTCGTACTTTATATTTCCGTCGAGTTTCTCGGATCGGCATACATTTTTTAGCCATACGCTACACCTCTCCCAAAGGGCATGCCTAACAGTTCCAGTAGCCTTCGCCCCTTCTCGTCATCCGGCGCTGATGTGACGATCGTCACTTCAAAACCGCGTATCTTGTCGATTTTGTCGTAGTCGATCTCCGGGAATATTAGCTGTTCTCTAAGACCTAACGTGTAGCTGCCTCGTCCATCAAAGCTATTTGGAGAAACGCCTCTGAAGTCCCGCGTACGAGGTAATGCTACGTTGATCAATCGATCGAAGAAGGACCACATACGATCTCCGCGCAAAGTGACTTTAACGCCGATAGAACGTCCCTCTCGCAATTTAAAGGTTGCGATGCTCTTGCGAGCCTTGGTGACGATCGGCTTTTGCCCAGTGATGGTTGAAATGTCCTCAACCGCAGCATCGAGGGCTTTTGCGTTGTCGATCGCTTCTCCGACTCCAACGTTTACCACGATCTTTTTAAGACGTGGAACTTGCATTGGGTTGTCCAAGCTAAAATCCTTCATCATCATAGAGATGACTTCATCCTGATACCATGCTTTTAAGTGGTGTGCCATACCTCTTACACTCCATCCGAGATCAGGAGTCAATGACTACCTGACATTTCTTACAAACTCGTTGCCGGCGTTCACCTTCTGCAAGCATACCTACCCGCACCGGTTCGTTACACTTAGGACAAACCAACATGACGTTTGAGATATCGATGGAGGCCTCGAATTGAATAATGCCGGGGTTCATCGTACGACCACCTGCTTGAACCTGACGCTGGTGTTTCTTGCGCATATTTGCGCCTTGAACCACTACTCGGTTTTTCGTGGGTAAAACGCGTAATACCTCACCACGATGTCCCTTATCACGTCCGTTGATCACTTCTACCGTGTCACCACGCTTGATCTTCATACCACCGAACCTCCTACAGGACCTCTGGCGCGAGGGATACAATCTTCGTGAAACCCTTCTCGCGCAGTTCCCTCGCAACCGGACCGAAGATCCGGGTTCCCCTTGGATTCTTGCCATCGGTATCTAAGATCACGGCTGCATTGTCGTCGAAGCGGATATAGGAGCCATCGTTGCGACGATATTCCTTTGCAGTTCTCACAATGACTGCCCGAACGACGTCGCTCTTACTTACCGCGCTATGCGGAGTTGCCGATTTAACCGTCGCCACGACGACATCGCCCACATGACCATAGCGCCGCTTCGATCCGCCCAAGACACGTATCACAAGCAGTTCACGCCCACCCGTGTTGTCAGCAACCTTGAGGCGGCTCTCTTGCTGAATCATGTCTCCGTCTCCACTACAGGTTCCTCTGCCAATTCCTCGACGCTTGCCGTGATCTCGGCCTCGCTCGCACGCCGCAGAATACTTTCGACAACCCATCGCTTCTTCTTAGAAATGGGTCGGCTTTCCACAATTCGAACCAAATCACCGAGTTGACAACCTGTTTCATCGTGAACCAGATATTTTTTACTTGTACGGATCACCTTCCCATAGAGGGGATGGCGATAGCTCCGATCAATCCGGACGGTAACCGTTTTTTCCAGCTTGGCTTTGATCACCTCGCCGGTCAACCGGCGTCGTTTCTCACTCATGCCTCACTCCCCTCCAATTCCGCGACCAGCTCACGCTCTCGTAGGATGGTCGCAAGACGAGCGACCTCGCGCCGTGCGATCCGGAACTGAGAATGATCGGTCAATTGCCCAGTGGCAAATTGAAAACGTAATTTAAAATAATTATCCCGCGCATCGTCCAACCGTGACCGGATTTCTTCTGTCGAAAGGGCTCGGATCTCTGAAGGTTTCATCGCTTAACCGCCTCCAACTGTTTCCAATCGTTTGGTGAACTTCGTCTTCACCGAAAGCTTATGAGAGGCCAGTCGCATCGCTTCCCGAGCGCCTTCCTCCGTGACCCCCGAAATTTCAAACAGGACCCGCCCTGGCTTCACTACAGCCACCCAGTGGTCAACAGCTCCCTTCCCCTTGCCCATTCTGGTCTCAGCCGGCTTCTTGGTCACCGGCTTATCGGGGAAGATTCGGATCCAAACTTTACCACGCCGTCGCATGTACCGCACCAAAGCACGGCGAGCAGCCTCGATCTGACGAGCGGTGACCCACCCTGGTTCTATCGCTTGAAGGCCATAATCACCAAAGGTGACTTCGGTCCCCCGGCTCGCCTTGCCTTTCATCCGTCCCCGCATCTGYTTRCGGTATTTRACACGTTTCGGAAACAACATCCCTTCACCTCAYAGCCAATCGAACGYGACGYAMTTCCTCATTCGCTGACGTAGACATCCATCGCTTCGGGCWTYTCCTCAGCYTCGGGAAGGATCTCTCCCTTATAAATCCACACYTTGACACCAATTCGCCCGTAGGTCGTTAATGCCTCKGCSCGTGCGAAGTCAATATCAGCCCGYARCGTTTGRGCCGGGACACGYCCTTCGCGCACCCATTCTCTACGCGCCATTTCGACRCCTGCCAGACGRCCWGCGCACATCACCTTCACACCCTGTGCMCCTTGCCTCATCGTYTGGGCCACMGCCCGCTGCATYGCCCTTCGATGGCTAATGCGGCGCGAYAGTTGRCCGGCGATGTTCTCGGCMACCARCCGAGCATCCAAGTCGGGGTCCTTAATYTCSGCGATGTCGAGCTTGACACTCACCCCGGTYAGGRYYTGCAATTGRCGACGAAGYTCCTTCACGTTYGCCCCTTTRCGGCCGATGACGATACCYGGTTTGGCGGTATGCACCGTGACATGAACGCTGTTGGGATAACGCTCGAYCTCGAYMCGCGAAATRCCAGCCTTCGGCGCTGACTCGTTGACYAAWTCACGGATCGCRATGTCCTCGTGYAGCTGGTCYGCATATTTATCCGGATTGGCRAACCAACGCGATTCCCARGTCTTGTTGACYTTCAATCGAAAMCCGATGGGATGTACTTTACGTCCCATAGTCTCTCCTCTCGRCTARTTCAGAACCTCGAYCGGACRTCATTGRAWCATGATCGCCGTACRCCGAAGTTRCCWTGAYAARCATTAYGACTCTTCCTGTTCCTTCTCTCGCAGAACAACGSTRATGTGCGAATAACGYCTCTGAAKCGGTTTAAACCGRCCYCGAGCKCCRAATCTRCGCCAKCKCCKGATCGGACCTTGATCAGCRAAGATCCGATGWACCACCARATCKTCSCKGTTTAGRCCAAAATTCTCTTCAGCGTTTGCRAYCGCTGAGTTYAAKAGYTTGAGRRYCGTCYKGGCAGCCGAYTTCTGGGTGAAGCGAAGGATRTCCAMCGCYTCMKTSACAYCYAARCCYCGGACCATGTCCAACACCAAYCTRACTTTYTGKGGYGACATCCTCGCGTATYGGATGCTCGCATGGATGTCAAATGCTTCKTCCATCATGAATTACCTCGATCGGGTGGTCCKGTCCCTCGWCACATGACCACGATATGTTCGTGTYGRYGCGAACTCACCYAATTTATGACCGACCATGTTCTCCGTGATGTAGATCGGTAYATGGCGACGTCCRTCRTGCACRGCGAGYGTATGACCCACCATYTGYGGAAAGATCGTACTCGCTCGACTCCAGGTGCGAACSAYTTTCTTGTCRCCTSTTTCGTTCATCTSCTCGATCTTCTTYAGYAACTTCGGGTCTACATAAGGACCCTTCTTCAGTGATCTCGACATCTGCCTGCCTCCGACTTCCCTCTTTCKANTAAAWCAGGCCTAWCGGCGCCGTTTTGACCGTCGCCGGATGATRTATTTTCCGGTCCGCTTRTTASKCCTGGTCTTCTTYCCYAAAGTYTTCYYACCCCAWGGGCTTTTCGGACTTGGYAAGCCGATCGGCTGRCGYCCCTCRCCACCCCCGTGAGGGTGATCCTTYGGGCTCATTGCCGAGCCACGYACTGCAGGACGGAAGCCYAAATAACGTTTTCGWCCAGCTTTGCCAAGCTTGATATTGCCATGGTCMGGGTTSCCRACYTCTCCTATGGTTGCATAACACTKTTGGCGAACTCGCCGYACCTCACCTGAAGGTAAGCGAAKCGCRGCATATRCGCCTTCYTTCCCCARGAGYTGAGCCGACGTCCCTGCCGCTCGCACTAACTGACCCCCACGCCCTTCATAWAGYTCAATGTTGTGCACYAAGGTGCCWAGTGGGATRTTCGCRAGWGGAATGCTGTTACCTGGYCGAATTTCAGCSTCGGRACCGGCTATRACTGTATCGCCTACCTGGAGCCCCAGCGGGGCAAGAATGTACCTCTTTTCGCCGTCCWGATAGTGYARAAGCGCCAAYCKTGCYGARCGGTTCGGATCRTACTCAATCGCCGCCACATKYGCYGGGATGTCCCGCTTGTYGCGYTTRAAATCCACTTKRCGYAAGTGCCGCCGRTGGCCRCCACCACGATGRCGAACGGTGATYCTACCTTGRTTATTTCGTCCCCCACGGCYYCGYTTGGGGATCAACAAGGATCGYTCCGGTWCGCTTYTCGTGATCTCTTCAAAGGTATGGCCKGTCATCCCRCGACGACCYGGGGATGTCGGCTTATATTTYTTRACCGCCATTACTTYACCCCTTCAAACACRTCGATCGAATCGCCCGYGGCCAAGGTGACMACYGCTTTCTTGAAMCCCGAACGYCGCACRAGAASCCTGCGRCTGCGTGCTCGRCGACTGCGTTTCGCGGGGACATTRATCACATTCACCCGCAATACGGAYACATCAAACAARGTTTCAACSGCTTCYTTGATTTGMGCYTTGGTGGCCTTGCTRTGCACTTCAAAYACRTAYTGATTCAGTTTTCCACTCTGAAAACTGCTCTTTTCSGTGATAATGGGTCGGCGCAAGATGTCATAGATGGTCGTCATCACGAACCTCCTCCGCCRCCCAAGTACGAYTGAATGACCTCCARYGCGCCTAGAGGCATGATCAATCGRTCATAMCTTAGCAAATCRCGKACATTGAGATARTTGGCTCTCARCGTCTTGGCTTCTTGCAGGTTACGCACCGAYTTCTCCACCGYTTCGTTGGACTCTGGYAGCARGATGAGAGCGCTGGCTTCMCCGACYAAAAGKYCCAGCGCGGTCACCATTTCCTTGGTCTTRGGGYTTTCCATCSTCAATTCGTCTATCACCACGACTTCTTCTTGYGCAGCTTTGATYGAYAACGCYGAYCGCAAGGCAGCRCGKCGCATTTTACGAGGCATRTCCCGTGWATAGYYACGCGGTKTCGGCGTRTGGGCTTTACCRCCGCCWACCCAGATCGGKGAACGTCKCGAACCATGCCTRGCACGACCGGTGCCTTTCTGGCGCCACGGTTTTCGACCACCTCCGGAGACTTCGCTCCGAGTYTTGGTYTTRTGGGTCCCCAAYCGAGCGTTTGCCAGTTGACGAAYCAAAGCCTGGTGCATCAGATCTTGCTTKATYGGGGCTTCGAAGATACTMGGCGGCAACTCAGCCGTGCCGACCTTCTTACCCTGCATGTTTAGCACATCAACCTTCATTGTCCATTAGCTCCCGGYCAMCTWCTGCTTTCGYRCTTCCTYGATCATCACCAACCCACCACGCGGTCCCGGGACGCTACCACGCACCCCAATCAGGTTCCGCTCACCGTCGATGACCTCCACCCGCACATTCTGCGATGTAACCCGGACCGAGCCCATATGACCAGGGCCTTTTGAGCCCTTGAAAACCCGACCAGGTGTTGAGGTGGCGCCATGTGAACCCGGCGCTCGTAGGCGGTCCGATTGACCATGGGTTTGGGGTCCGCCGCGGAAACCATAACGTTTGACGGCTCCGGCGAAACCTTTGCCTTTACTATTACCGATGATGTCAACTCGATCACCAACTGAAAAAATCTCTACCGTCAAGGTGTCCCCTTCCTTCAGATCTTTCGTCGACTTCACCCGGAATTCACGTAAGAATCGCAGGGGAGGCAGATCGTTACGTTTGAGGTGACCCAGCTGACCACCCGTCAGCCGGCGAGGATTTCGTTCGCCGAAGCCCAATTGGATCGCAGCGTAGCCATCTCGCTTCGGTCGACGTATTTGGGTTACATAACAAGGCCCAGCTTCGATTAACGTTACCGGAACGACTTCGCCGGTTTCATCGAAAATCTGGGTCATGCCAATTTTCTTGCCAATCAGCCCTTTCATCATTTGTCTCCTGATATATTTTTTATCGGGACTGTCAGCCAGGGCTTCGACTGCATCATCCCTGAGCGCCGGGCAGTCAGATTGATCGTGGCGGAAGTCGGTGCACTCGATCCGCTATCAGATCATCTCTTGCCCCGCCTTCTAAGCTATCAGCTTTCAGCTATTAGCTATCAGCTTTCAACTTGGTTTAGATTTCTCAGAGATCTGCTCGTGGTCGATTCGATGATAGCTGATCGCTGAATGCTGATAGCTGATGGCTGATTTCTGATCGCTATATCTTTATCTCGATGTCCACTCCGGCTGGCAGATTAAGTCGCATCAAGGTGTCAATCGTTTTTGTATCCGGGTCCAATACGTCAATCAATCGCTTATGTGTTCGGATTTCAAAGTGCTCATGCGAGTCCTTATCGATGAAAGTCGAGCGTCGTACGGTGAAACGTTCGATCTTCGTTGGCAACGGCACCGGGCCGACGACTTTCGCCCCCGTTCGTTCCGCGGTTTCAACGATACGTTTGGCTGACTGATCGAGCACACGATGATCGTAGGCTTTAAGTCTGATACGGATCTTCTGCTTGGCCATAATTCACTTATTCCAAAATATCGGTGATCACGCCGGCGCCCACCGTCAAGCCACCCTCTCGGATGGCGAACTTCGATCCCTTCTCCAGCGCCACCTTCGTGATCAGCTCCACTTCCAGATTCAC
>DUEW01000055.1 GCA_011174845.1 Anaerolineae bacterium
AGCGGATTGCTCCTTTTCTCCAGGGCCCTCTAACTCCCTGGAGGTTATGGGGTATTAGCCCCAGTTTCCCGGGGTTGTCCCCCTCTTCGGGGCAGGTCACCTACGTGTTACTCACCCGTTCGCCACTTGGACACCTTCGTACGAATACAAAGGGCCTCGTTCGACTTGCATGTATTAGGCACGCCGCCAGCGTTCATCCTGAGCCAGGATCAAACTCTCCGTAGCTACATTACCATGTCCAAAGACATGGGTCTGTCAACGAATTGACCGGATTCAAAGATTTGGCTTCCTATCACTTTTCAATTGTTAAGGTGCCGTCGATAGAGCGGACGCTATCCTATCATCCGCTCCTGCAGATGTCAAGAGTAAGAACACAATTGCCGATGTCCCTCATTCTAACATCGGCCTAGATGGCAGATCAAACAGGCCTCTTCTCGCTCAGGCCCCGATCTCTGGCATCTTCTGTTGTCCAGGTCTTCCCGCGTTGTGAGACGGGCTAGACCGCGATCCTTCGTACACTCATATTATACTAAGCTTATAGAAAAGGTGTCAAGTTGGCAACAAGGGAATGTTTTTATGCAAGAAGCTTATGGGCGCTAAGGCACCAAGGCACTTGGGGATATAAGGGATCAGGGATTAGGGATCAGGAGATACGAAAGTTCTCACACTCACTGATCCCTAATCCCCGATCCCTGATCCCTTTCTGTCATATCTCCTGCCGTCCCTCCAACGCTTGGGAAAGCGTGGTCACATCAGCGTACTCAAGATCTCCACCGGATGGTAATCCGCGCGCTAGTCGCGTTAGGCGAACAGGGTGACCTTTGAAGCGTTGCCTTAGATACATCACGGTCGCCTCACCCTCTAACGTCGGATTGGTAGCCAAGATTAGCTCCTCGATCCCTTCCTGGTCCACACGCCTCACCAGTTCTTCGATGCGAAGATCTTCCGGGCCGATCCCCTCCACTGGAGAGATGGCGCCATGTAAGACATGATAACGGCCACGGAAAATCCCGGTTCGCTCGATCGCTAAAACATCCAAAGGTTCTTCGACCACACACACGAGTTTTTTGTCGCGGCTATCATCCGTGCACACCATGCAGGGAGTGATGTCGCTGACGGTTATGTTAAAGCAAACCGTGCAGAAACTCGTGCTCGTTTGCATTTCCTGCAACGCTGCAGCCAGTTCGCGGCTCTCGCTCTCCGGCGCCTTTAATAAATAATAGGTCAATCGTGAAGCAGTTTTGGGTCCAATGCCCGGCAACCTAGCAAAGGCCTCGATCAGGCGCTCCACCGGTCGTGGTACTGCGACGCTCATCGATCACACCCCCGCAAATCCACAACAGCCAATATTGGAACATAACTGCCAGTGGTCATCACTTGATGGTCATGAATATCTGGGCTAAATCCCGTCAATCCCCCTAAGCTTGCAGGTTGCCCGCGATCGCCTGTTCCAGCCAGTAGGTACGATAAATTACGTCTTGTCCTCTTGGGTGCAGGACCTCACCAACCGTGTTTTCTCTGACGATCGCCTCAACTCCCGCCCTCTGGAGGCAGGTTTTCCACGTCTACTACGTGCGCACCAAGATCCTTTACCGCCGTTGCTACCATACCACCATCCTCAATCGGCAGCGATGGATTGACACTGGAATTCGTCGGCGCCCAGGCGTCTGTCAACACACAGTGGATCCTAAACGACAATCCCAGCACTTCTTCGAGTGCTTTGCTGGCAATAGAGAGATTATGGCCTTTTTCCATTTTCTCTCGTAACAAATCGCTGCTAAAACCGATGATCAACTCTCCGGATTCAATCCCCAAAGGTCGACATGAATTCAGGAGAGCTTGTGCTCGAGGGTCCTGACGGCGTGCCGCGATTAACACCTCCCGCCACTGATCTAAGATCTTTTGAAAGGTTCCCCCACCTTTTGAGGTCTCTTCCCTGCGCGGCGCCATTTTCTGATCACTCTCGCCACCAGGATTTGACGGCAAGGCAGTTCTTTCAGCACTCGTCTCACGCAGCATTTGATCCGGTGACGATCCTGGTGTGGTTGTATTTCCAATGCTCACCCCAGATGCCTCGACGAATGCCAACTCAAGGGGTAATGCGGTTTGCCAAGTCGTCCGACCTTCGACCGCCGCCTTACTAAAAGCACGGATCGCGGTCAATAGATGGGAAAGCATCATTTTTTCTGCTTGTCGTGACATCTCCTCGCGAATTTCAACCGGAGCTTCCACAAGTTGCTCGTTGCCCATCCGAACCAATAACAAACCTCTCAAATAGTCGACAACTTGACGAGCAAACTGCCGAGGATCAGCACCGCTATCCAAAGCGCTGTTAATGACTGTCAATCCTTCAGCGTAGTCTTTTTCGACCATTGCTTGCACCACTCCACGCACTGCTTCGCTGGCCGCAGTTCCCAACACAACTTGGGCTAGCTCGAGGTTCACCAACTCGCCCGTTGAGGCCAATTGGTCCAACAAAGAGATCGCATCACGCAAACTTCCTGTCGCCTGTCGAGTGATCATCTCCAACGCATCCGCCTCCACCTGCAAGCCTTCTTTCTCGATCATCGGTTGCAGGTATTCGATCATGGTCATGATAGGTAGGCGTCGGAACTCATGTCGCTGACAGCGTGAGAGCACCGTCGCAGGGATTTTATGGACCTCAGTTGTGGCAAGCACAAAAATGGCATGGTCAGGCGGTTCCTCGAGGGTCTTTAATAAGGCGTTGAAGGCCGCTGTCGAGAGCATATGAACTTCGTCAACAATATAGACTTTATAACGCCCCTCATTAGGAGAGAAATTAATCTTATCCCGTAAATCGCGCACATCCTCTACACTTGTATTGGATGCGGCATCGATCTCGATCAGATCCAAAAAACGACCTTCACTCAGCGCTTGGCAATGAGCACAAGCATTACAGGGGCGATCCTCGAGCGACTCCTCCAAGCAATTAACCGCTTTCGCTAACAACCGGGCAGTGGTCGTCTTGCCGGTGCCGCGTGGACCAGCAAAGAGATAGGCATGGGCTACGCGTCCACCTCTCACTGCGTTACGTAGGGTTTGAATGATGTGATCCTGTCCGACCACTTCATCCCACGTCTGTGGCCGCCACTTCCGGTATAACGCTTGTCCCATAGAAGAAACCCCGATTGACTTACTGCAATGTGAAGATAAATATGGGAGAAAATCGATGCGAACTCACCTGCTGCACCATTGCTTTGGACACTATGCTCCGTAATGAGCGAGTGTATCAGACGCCAGACGGTGACGCAAGAGCAAGCGCATTTTTTCCTAATTCAAGGGTATAAGAAATTAATCCTATCACCTGATTAACGATCGCCACCCGACACCAAGGCATCTGCCGTTTACTCCTTGATAACTTAACTCGGCTTCATATGGAGAATTTCACACGCTTCACGGATAGAGCTATCAGCCTTCAGCCATCAGCACACAGTACCAGGAGAAGCGCCATGTAGCACAAGGGCGCTTCACCGTCCCTTGATCTTGAAAAGAGAAAAGACGAAGGAGCGAGTAGAAACCGGAACTTCGACCTCGGTGATGTCAACAGCTAGCAGTGCAAGGATGGGATAGACTGCAAAGAAGAATGGATGAAAGGGAAACTCGGTATTGACCCAGTCAAGTTGCGGAGCGCCATCCGTAGTGACTTTGCATTAAGGAATCTAATAATCCATAGCTGATTTCAGGGTTACCTGACCGTAGAAATCCAGCGTCAGTCGAGTGGCATCACCAGAGAGTTGGTGATCAACACCCGGGAATACAACCACTCTTGTTGCAAAGCCCCTCGCCTCCGACACTTCTGCAAAGTCTTGAGCTGCCATTGCTCGCTCGTCGTCCCTCTCGCCTACCGTAATCAAGACCGGTAAATTAATGGCCTGAGCTGATGGCTGAGGGAAGTTTTGCGCTGAAATGACAGATACACCGACGATAGCTTGCGGGTAGCGGTAAGCATAGGTAAGAGCGAATTCCCCTCCAGCCGAGTAGCCTACCAGAAAGAATCCTTCAGCAACCACCACCTGTTTGTAGACTTCAGTTAAAACACCACTAATCGTCTGTTCCCCCTTGGCGACATTGAACGTTCCATCTTCTTCGAACAACGTCGGGCAAAGCAGGACAAATTCGGATTCATCAGCATAACGTTGCCATTGCTGGAAGCAATCCCGACTCGATTCGCCCTCACCATGCAATCCAATGAAAAGATGCCATTTTCCATCTGGAAGATAATTATCCGGCCAGTAAAGGTAGTACTCGGTAGGTGTCTCGTGACGATAGGCCCTAGCGCTATCCAAAACAGCACACCCGCTGAGCAACAATACAAGAATAGCGAAGGAAAGGATCGCTTTCTCAAGTTGGATCTTCATTTCAACTCTCAGGTATCTGGAATGTAGACTGCACTGCGCCACTAGCATCCCTTAAGGTGATCACTTTGCCTGGTGCCCACACTGCCTCGTCTAACCCCCAATACAAATCAATCGTCGTGTCGTCACCGGTTTGCGTATGAACATGCACTGCGCCAGTGGAGTAGAAATTAAACGCCGGAAAAGTGTACACCCGCCCCTCGCCATCATCGATCGTCCAACCCGCCATTAAGACCTCACCGCCTCGATTTAATAGGCGTACGTATTCATCTGGCAGGACACCAACGCCTTCAACCCCGAAGATAACTACCCCCGGCGACGGGGCATCTGTCCCGGAAGTAGCAGTAGGCATAACGGTACTTTGCCGTACGAGCGGGGTCGGTTGGCTAAAAATTTCACTTTCGAGGGAGGGGATGATCAACACCTGACCGACGGAGAGAGTATTGGGATCTGTGATGCCATTTGCGGCCATCAATGCCTCAACCGGAATGCCCAGCTCGACGGAAATCCCATATAAAGTGTCCCCGAATTGAACCGTGTAGGTGTGGGGGGTAGGCGATGGGGGAACGGTCGGTGTTATCGTCGGTACCGCACTAGCGACATGGGCCACGACGTCGATCGTCGCCGTCGCTGTAGCTACGGATTTAGCCCGTGTCCGGTCCCAGACGTTTAACACCACAAGTATCGTGATCGCCGAGACCACGACATTCAGACCGAGGTAGATCAGATATTCCTTTCGAGTACTACGGCGTACGCTTCTCATCAGCGCGCATAATATCACATGTATGAGAAAAACGAAATTGACCTGCACGAGAGGAGACATTAGAATGAGGGTAGAACAATCTCATAAAATTCTCAGCAGGCAATAAGCGCCCAGGCAGTAGGCATCCGGTAATCAAAGCCACCTATTGCAATGCCTTTCCTACATCATGGTGCCCAAACAGTCTAGCCATCAATAATGGGGACGGGGTAAACCCATGCCGTACATCATCGACGGCCATAATTTAATTGCTGGTATGCCAGACATCGATCTTGATGATCCGGATGATGAGATCTACCTGATCGATAAACTACGCACGTATTGCGCTCGAACGGGCAAGGGAATTGTGGTCTATTTCGACCGGCGAGCTCCGGGGACAAACAACCCTTCTCCCGCGGGCGGTTTGACTGTGCACTTCGTGACCCCACCGACCTCTGCCGATGAAGCCGTTCGAGGTCACCTGCGCCGATTAGGTCGAGAAGCTCCGAATTGGACAGTAGTCTCCTCCGATCGCGCCGTGCAGGCAGCAGCCCATCAAGCGGGTGCTCATTATGTAGACGGTCCCATCTTCGCTCGTCAACTCTTGGCTGAGGAAACCCCTGCCCAGGAATCGGAAAAGCCAGATTCGCCACTCTCTGAGGAAGAGATCGCGCAATGGGAGAATCTTTTTAAAAGCAGAAGTGGGGAAAATTAATCCATTTTTTATTTATGTAATATTAATATTATTTGGACCCATTTAGTGATAATATATAGAAAGGTAAAGCCCATCATTTTTCTGTTTGTGACGGTATTTGGGCTTACTTGGGGGAAACACCCTACCCCAAAAGTGCACCTCATGCACAGGTGGTAGGTCCCCCGACGTCTTTTGAACTGCCGGATGCTCCCCCCACGTCCGGCAGTTCGTGTTTAAGGTCCCTTGTGATCCATGGGATCAAGAAATGAAACAGGAAACTCAAAAGCGCTTTCCTCACCAGGAATGCCGCTTATTCAAGGTGCTAACATCAATTGGAGTCGCACATTACCTGTGGCTACTTCACCGAGGGGAAGCGGACCAAGATCACCGAAACGTTGTCGGGTCCGCCAGCATCGTTGGCAGTGCGAACCAACGCATCACACACCTTTTGAGGATCTCTCGCCTTGGATACCATTTGAAACATCTCTTCATCTTCGACCACATCCCATAAGCCGTCTGAGCAGAGCATCAGATAGGTGTTCGGTATGATGGCATGGTAGGAAATGTCCACCCTGGGATCTTCTGTTTTTCCCATAGCGTTCCATAAAACACTTCGATGAGGGCTGTCCAGGGCTTCCTCTTCACTGAGCGTGCCACTTTCAACCAACCGTTGAACTAGAGAGTGGTCGATCGTGAGAGCCTCAATCTTCTCTGCATTAATCAGGTAAGCTCGAGTATCACCGACATGTCCAATCACGATCTTATCGTCAAGCATCAGCGCCGAAGTTAGAGTTGTCGCACCCCCCTGCGCAAGTTCAAAGACAGCTTGATTGGCTGCCTTAAACGCGTCACTGATCATTTCGTCAAGCGGAGGCGATTCGTCAATGGATTCGATCTCAAGCAAACGAAGAAATACCCCTCTCATTAAAATACGTGCGACAGTGCGGATAGCGATGGAGCTGGCAAGACTACCATGTTCATAGCCCCCTAAACCGTCCGCTACACAGAAGAGACCAAAGTCCGGTAAGCCTTTGTCACCGTTTACGCCCCCGGTAATGATGAGTGATAAATCATCATCCTGGCTGCGCTCGAGTCCCACGGAGTGGGCAGACCCCACCAGTATATGACGTCTACTTTCGGGGGACAGATAACTTATGAATTCGTGTTCCTCGAGGGGAGCCGTTTTCGCGTGATCAAGAGACGGGGCCCTTTTTCGACCGAATATACGCTTGAAGATAAACATATTGCTACCAACTCACTTCCGTGAGCCATGACCTAATATTGGCATCGTGTGGTCAAATTCTACATTCGCCCCCACTCAAGGGCAAGCAGGATAAGACTCCCAATGATAACTGGTTAAGGGGGCGCAGTTATCTAATAAACATAATGTGGGCTAGTGGGTTCCTTTGTGCCCTAACGATGCCATGCGACACCCTGGGATCTTGTGTCCGTGAGAAAGCTCTCAGCATTTACGGCTAAAGGGAATTGACGTGAAGGAGTAGACTCTTTTGAAAATCTGACACCAATATTTGTCGCCATAAGATCGAGGCAAATATCCTTGGTTGGGTAATAAACCACCCGAGGTACTTAGTGAGTGCGGCCTAGTTCCACAAAGGGAAATGAAGTTATATTTTTTATGAGATAACGCTCAAGCTCTGATACACTTCACAGGAGGATAACTAATGGAGAATGATGGACATGTCCAAGCTTGAAATTATCGTTGACACCCTACAAGACACCCTGGCGGCTGAAGCAGGAGGCGCGACACAATTAGATCTGAAAGCGGATTTTCCAAAGGGCGGAGTAACGCCCTCCGCCGGGATGATTGAGAAGGTTTGCAACTCCGTTCGCATTCCGGTGATGGTGATCATCCGCCCTCATGCTCGTTATTGGACGATGCCACATGACGACATCACCATCATGTGTTCAGACATCCGCATCGCTCGATAACTTGGGGCTGAGCATTTTCTGTTGGGCTGCCTGGATGAGTCGGGGGAGATCGATATCGATGCTTTCAAAGCCTTCCTGGAAGCGGCCGAGAATGGCTCGCTGCATTGCCACCTAGCGTGGGAACTCACCCCTAACCCGTTGCAGACCTTAGATAAATTAATTGAGTTGGGGGTTAAGAGCTTACGCACAACAGGAGGAAGTGGATTATTGGGAAAAGCTGAACAGAATATTGGAGAGATTCGTTCCTATGCTGCACATGCCCAAGATCGTATTGATCTCTTCCTGGCTGGAGGTGTAAACGCCGGGAATATAGAAAAGCTGATCACCGAAACGGGACTGACGAATGTCCATGTGGGCTCTGGCGCCCGGGAACCAGAGGCTCCGGAAGGTATCGTGATTGAGGATACTGTAAGGAGGATCCGACAGGCTATGGATCGAGCGGTTATTCAGCTCGGCCATCAAGCCTAATGAATGAACGCATCGCACGCAATGAAATCGTATTCTTTCCCCAGAAACGCCACGTACAACAGACTGATCAGAACCAGGACATCCTCCTGAAGATAAGATTTATATGCCTTCTCTTCTTCAAACCATGGTGTTCGCTATTTGGAAAACACAAGCTATGAACCACAGACAAACTCTATCGAGCAAGGAAATTAATTAACCGCTCAGTCTCCTTGGGGTGGAGGGTTCAGGATTGAAACCAAATCCTCAGGTGTTTGGGCGTTGGTAGCCCTCTCCAAAAAACCATCTTGACCGATGACCCTGGCCAGCTCAGCCAACATTTTGACATGTACAGTGGCATCCGGGCTAGAAAAGGCAATCACTAATTGGACAGGATCGTTATCGGGGTTGCCGAAGTCGACAGGGGGCTCCAAATGGAGAGCCACAAAACACACATCCTTTGCGCCATCTTCTGGTCGGGCATGGGGAATAGAAATACCCGGTGCAATGACGATGTAGGGACCCAGCTCTTTCGCCGTTTCCACCATAGCATCGATGTAGCGCTCTTCTACCGCGCCGCAATCGAGCAGCATTCGACCCGCGGCACGTACAGCATCTTCCCATCCACTCACTTTCACCTGTAGGGCGACATTATCTTCAGTAATCCATCCCATCACATCACTCTGACGAAGTTACTGAGTCCTCAATCGCGAACCGCCGAATTGCTTCATCATTTCCACTGCCCACGCGTCACCTCCCGGAACATTGGCACTCATCCAAATGGGAGGTTTGACACCTGCATTGTGGAGTCGTGCCGCGACTTCAGCAACGATCGACTGCATGATTAGACAGTGAATGATGGTCGAGATGGGAGCGGCCTTGGGAAGCCCCTCTCCTATCTCGATGACAGCGTCACCCGGGGGTATTCGATTGTCAATGACGAGATCAGCAAGTTCGAACAACCGCTTGCCACTGAAGTGACGCGATTTGGCATTGGAAGACTGCTCGAGAGAAGTGAGGGCGATCACCTTCAAGCCCAGGGCTTTGCCTTCTAGTGCTGCCTCGACAACAGCGGGATTTATACCCGACTGTGAAACAATAACCAGGATTTCGCCCGACCTGAGATCGTAGTTATCCAAGATGATCTTTGCATAACCCTCAAGTCTCTCTAGCTTCGTGCTGCGCGTCGGTCGACCGCCACCGATCTGAGTGAGGTTGTAATCCAAAATCGCGTTGACGGGTGATAAACCACCGGCACGGTAGAAGAGGTCCACCCCAACAATGTGACTGTGACCAGAGCCAAAAATGTGAAGCA